>NZ_JBQQEX010000033.1:0-500 GCF_052258185.1 Psychrobacter sp. T6-6 | reverse complement strand
GATTCGCTAATACAAGGCGCCGGAGCGCAGCGGAGGCCTCGAAGGAGGCTTCCAGGGATCGCATGGCTGGCTGGAGGGCTCCTTCGAGGCTGCTCCGCAGCACCTCAGAGGCTGTGAGTCTTTCGATTTATCGCTCGCGACAGACGATGACGCTGCTGCATTCCTCGGGAGGTTCATCCGGGCCTGCGATCCCAGGTGGGACGTTCCCCCGAAGGTTTGGGCCCAGGTCGATGACGGAGCGCGACACGCCCCCTCTCCCGCACGGGAGAGGGGGGCGCGTCGCGGCCTGCAAGGACGATCGCGCCCCAAATCTATGTCGCTCGAAGCCCACAGAGCGGGGAGGGAGGACGCGCCGCAAGTCCTGAATGCGAATAAGGCAAACCGACCCCACTCCCGCGGCGAGAAAAACCCTAAAAGACCTTCTGGAACCAGCCGTGCGAGTCCTGGGTCGTGCCGCGCTGGATATCCACCAGCATGCCGCGCAGCCGGCGTGCCACCGG
>NZ_JBQQEX010000032.1:0-500 GCF_052258185.1 Psychrobacter sp. T6-6 | reverse complement strand
GGCAGCATGACCGGGCATCGCAGGCTTCGTCTCATCCTCTCCGCCGCGGTCGCGTTGGCGCCGCTGCTGGCCGGCGGCGCGCAGGCGCAGGAGCGCGGCGAGTTCATGCGCGACGCGCTCTCCGGCATCGGCCTCCTGGAGAAGCGCCAGGACCCGATCGACTATCACGAGCGCCCGCCGCTGGTGATGCCGCCCAAGCTCGACGGCAAGGTCCTGCCCCAGCCCCGGGCCCGCTCCACCAGCACCGCCTGGCCCAAGGATCCCGAGATCGTCGAGCGCGAGCGCGCGGCTGCCGAGCGGCGGCGCCCGGTGGGCAACCAGGCACGCGGCCGCTACGACGACAACAACGCCACCCTGTCGGTGGACGAGATCCGCAACGGCCGCCGCGCCGGGGCGAGCGTCACCACCGAGGCCGAGCGCAAGCCGGGCGACACCAACCGCGACGACAGCCTGCTCAGCCCGTTCGACCTGCTGAAGGGCAAGAGCGCCAACGCCGAGCC
>NZ_JBQQEX010000031.1:0-502 GCF_052258185.1 Psychrobacter sp. T6-6 | reverse complement strand
GCGTTGAAGACATCAACGGTTTGGTATCGAACGAAGCCACGGTCACCATCGACTACCCACAAACCGCCCCAGTGGCAATTCCAGAAGTAGAGAGTATTAATGAAGATGTCACTTTAATAGATAACGTATTGACCAATGACACTGACGCGGAGGGTGGTCTATTGATCGTACAATCAGCCACCGTAGACGTTAATGGCAGTGGCGACCAAGTTGCTTTAGAGCTGGGTGTTGCAACAACCATCACTGATGACAATGGTGATGCAATTGGTGACTTGACCCTAAGCGCAGATGGCAGTTACACCTTTGATCCAGCGCCTAACTTCAACGGCACCGTGCCCCAAGTGAGCTATACAGTGACCGACCCTGAGGGCAACACTGACAGCACCACCTTAGACATCACTGTAACGCCAGTAGAAGATATACCAGTCGCGAGCCCTGAAGTTGAAAGCACGCCTGAGGACACTGACTTAACCGGCAATGTCCTTACTAACGATACTGATGG
>NZ_JBQQEX010000030.1:0-525 GCF_052258185.1 Psychrobacter sp. T6-6 | reverse complement strand
TGCACGACGTTGTCCACCACACGCGGCCGGACGGATCGCCCTACCCGCTCTGCGAATGCCCGATCGACCAGGCCTTCCCGGAGAACGAGCGCGAGCAGGGCGAGGAGGTCTTCGTCCACAAGGACGGCTCGTTCTATCCCGTAGGCTTCACCGCGAGCCCGATCCGGAACGAGCGCGGCGAGCCGATCGGCACGGTCATCGAGGCCCGCAACATCGAGGACGAGCTGCGCGCCAAGGCCGCCCTGGAGGCGTTCAACGCCACCCTGGAGCAGCGCGTGGCCGAAGAGGCCGCCCGGCGCGAGAAGGTCGAGGAGGCGCTGCGGCAGTCGCAGAAGATGGAGGCGGTCGGGCAGCTCACCGGCGGCATCGCCCACGACTTCAACAACCTACTCACCGGCATCTCGGGCAGCCTGGAGCTGCTGCAGACGCGGATGAGCCAGGGTCGGATGACCGACCTCGACCGCTACATGACCGCCGCGCAGGGCGCGGCCAAGCGGGCGGCGGCGCTGACCCACCGCCTGCTCG
>NZ_JBQQEX010000029.1:0-544 GCF_052258185.1 Psychrobacter sp. T6-6 | reverse complement strand
GTCGCCGCCCCGGTGCGCGCGCAGGTCGGTCCCGACGCGGATGTCTACGTGTTCGGCCGTCCCGGGCCGGATCGCTACGAGTACGACCGTCGCCGCCGGCCCCCGCCACCGCCGGACGACGATTGGCCCCGCCGGCCCCCGCCACCACTGCCGCCCTACGACGATGGCGACCGCCCGCGTCGGCGGCCGCCGCCTCCACCGCCCCCGGGCGACGAGGACGATCGGCCGCGCTACGACCGGCGCTGGCGCAGCGTCGGACTCTGCCTCACGGCCAGAGTTGATGGCTGGTCCCGGTCCGGCCCGTACGACACGTCCTGCGGCTGCGAGATACCTGGCTTCGGCTACAAGCGCGGGCAGATCGGGGGCTGAGGCGGCTCAGGCGGCGTCGTGTTCGAGACGATACGGCGCCGCCAGCAGCGCGATCGGCAGGTGCCAGGCCTCGCTGATGGCGCGGATCTGCGCGAGGTTCAGGGGCCGTTTCCGGCTCAGGATCTCCGACGCCCGTGCTCGCGAGCCGAGAAGACGCGCCAGCTCCGCCTGCGAG
>NZ_JBQQEX010000028.1:0-553 GCF_052258185.1 Psychrobacter sp. T6-6 | reverse complement strand
TCGCCTGTGACCGTCAACGTAGTTACTTCATCACCATTGTCTGGGTCAATTAGCTTGACGGTCGTTGGGTCGATATCATTGTCAAAGTCTTCGTCATTACCTAATACAGCAACGGTAACTGGTGCTCCAGTGATACCTGTTTGGTTATCATCCGCTGCTCTTGGCGCCGTTGGTGGATAGTCGACAACGATTGTCGCTGGATTAGACGTTTGACCAGTGATATCAGAGACCACATAATCTACAGGCGTAGGGTCATTAGTAAAACCAACTTCTGGTGTAAAGGTCACAGCGCCTGAGGTAGGATCAACGACCCATTCCCCTTCGCCTGTGACCGTCAACGTTGTTACTTCATCACCGTTGTCTGGGTCAATTAGCTTGACGGTCGTTGGGTCAAGGTCACCCTCAGCATCGCTATCGTTATTCAAGATGTCGACAGTCACAGGGGCATTCAAAGGACCGACGCCTACGTCATTCTGTGCCACTGGGGCGGTTTGTGGGTAGTCGATGGTGACCGTGGCTTCGTTCGATACCAAACCGTTGATGTCTTCAACGC
>NZ_JBQQEX010000027.1:0-599 GCF_052258185.1 Psychrobacter sp. T6-6 | reverse complement strand
GGTAATATTGGCACTAATACCCTTAATGCGACTGGTCAAACGACCACAAGTGGTGTCACTAACACAGGTCTTTTAACTAACAATGGTGCAAGTCAACTAAATGGTACGCTAGGCGTTACAGGTCAAACGACGACAAACGGTATTGCCAACACAGGTAATATTACAAATACTGGTAATATTGGCACTAATACCCTTAATGCGACTGGTCAAACGACCACAAGTGGTGTCACTAACACAGGTCTTTTAACCAATAATGGTGCAACAGATCTAAATGGTATACTAGCAGTTCAAGACGCGACTACTTTAGAGAGCACACTAGACGTTACTGGTCAAACGACCACAAATGGTGTCACTAACACAGGTCTTTTAACCAATAATGGTGCAACGGATCTAAATGGTACACTAGCAGTTCAAAATGCGACTACTTTAGAGAGCACACTAGATGTTGCCGGTCAATCTAGTACTAATGGTTTAGACAATACCGGTCTTTTGGCTAACACCGGCAACTTGACTAACTCAGGCACCCTGACCAACACAGGCGCAACAACCTTAGAAGATACATTGAGCGTAGCTGGTCAATCTAGTACTAATGGTTTAGA
>NZ_JBQQEX010000026.1:0-712 GCF_052258185.1 Psychrobacter sp. T6-6 | reverse complement strand
GGTCAACGGTTCGACTCCGTTTGGCTCCACCACTACTTTAGTTAAGCTTAGAGTGCTAAATAAAAATAGGTATCAAACAGAAACAAGTGATTTGAACAAGATTACTTCTTTCTGTTTTATACAGAATCTGTGACTCGACGAGAGCATAGAGACTATTTAAAAACATAGATATGAGTCTGGGTTAGGAGGTGCGTGTTCACGCGCACTTCTTAACCTTAATAACTCACCTCTTAACGACATCAGTTGTTATCCCAGGGGTGAGTTATTAAAAAAGTAAAGAGAACTGAATCAAGCGTATAAACATAGGTGATATCGTTATCATAATTAGAGTGTATGACACTTTGGAGTCGAAAGACTACTTGGGGTTGTATGGTCAAGTAATGAAGCGCACATGGTGGATGCCTTGGCAGTCAGAGGCGATGAAAGACGTGACAGCCTGCGATAAGCTTCGGGGAGGCGGCAATATCCTGTGATCCGGAGATTTCTGAATGGGGAAACCCACTTACCATAAGGTAAGTATCCTAATTTATTAGGAAGCGAACGAGGGGAAGTGAAACATCTCAGTACCCTTAGGAATAGACATCAATTGAGATTCCCCTAGTAGCGGCGAGCGAACGGGGAGAAGCCGATTAGTACTAATGTAGAAGAACAGCGTGGGAAAGCTGACCGTAGTAGGTGATAGTCCTGTATTCGAAACATTAGCATTAACATA
>NZ_JBQQEX010000025.1:0-800 GCF_052258185.1 Psychrobacter sp. T6-6 | reverse complement strand
GGGTATAGCTTTTGAAACCATTTTTCTTTATATTGTCACTTAGACAGGCTGGGCATTTGATGTATAGTGTCATTTGCATTTCACTATTTATCAATTTCTCAGCCTGTTTTTTTCCAGCCTACTTTTTGAACCACCACCCGGATATAAATGTAGCTATGAATAAAACAACTTTTAAAATATCGAAGATGGACTGCCCTTCGGAGGAAAACCTAATCCGAATGAAATTAGAGGGCCACTCGAATATTGAACATCTTGAGTTCGACATTCCTAACCGTCAATTAACTGTGTTTCATCATGACAATATAGAAGGGATAGAGACTGCTATTCATGACCTAAAATTAGGAGACACCCTACTCTCGACCGAAACCATTGACCCCTCTGATCCCAACAATAATTTTAAAATTGATGCTGATTCTAGTCACAAAAAAGATGCTGAGCAAAGAAAGCTACTATGGATAGTGCTGGTCATTAACTTTGCTTTCTTTATTATTGAAATGAGCACGGGACTGATTTCTCGTTCGATGGGGTTGGTCGCCGACAGCTTAGATATGTTAGCAGATAGCTTCGTGTACGGAATTAGCTTATTTGCGGTCGGTGGAACGGTCATTAAGAAAAAACGGATTGCTAGAATTGCCGGATATTTTCAAATTACGCTAGCGATTCTTGGTTTTTTAGAAGTACTAAGACGTTTCTTTGGCAATGAGCAGTTACCTGACTTTTCTACCATGATAGTCATATCGATTCTTGCGCTAATTGCAAACTCGATTTGCCTCTATTTACTACAAAAATCGAAAAGCAAA
>NZ_JBQQEX010000024.1:0-840 GCF_052258185.1 Psychrobacter sp. T6-6 | reverse complement strand
ATAGACCCGAAACCGAGTGATCTATCCATGAGCAGGTTGAAAGTGCCGTAACAGGCACCGGAGGACCGAACCCACTGTCGTTGAAAAGCCAGGGGATGACTTGTGGATAGGGGTGAAAGGCTAATCAAACTCGGTGATAGCTGGTTCTCCCCGAAAGCTATTTAGGTAGCGCCTCGGACGAACACCATTGGGGGTAGAGCACTGTTTCGGCTAGGGGGTCATACCGACTTACCAAACCGATGCAAACTCCGAATACCGATGAGTGATATCCGGGAGACACACAGTGGGTGCTAACGTCCATTGTGGAGAGGGAAACAACCCAGACCGCCAGCTAAGGCCCCAAATTCCTAGTTAAGTGGGAAACGAGGTGGGAAGGCATAGACAGCTAGGAGGTTGGCTTAGAAGCAGCCATCCTTTAAAGAAAGCGTAATAGCTCACTAGTCGAGTCGGCCCGCGCGGAAGATGTAACGGGGCTCAAACTAGGAGCCGAAGCTGCGGATTTGAATTTGTTTTCAAGTGGTAGGGGAGCGTTGTGTAAGCCTGTGAAGGTGTGTTGTAAAGCATGCTGGAGGTATCACAAGAGCGAATGCTGACGTGAGTAACGATAATGCGAGTGAAAAGCTCGCACGCCGGAAGATCAAGGGTTCCAGTCCAACGTTAATCGGGGCTGGGTGAGTCGACCCCTAAGGCGAGGCCGAAAGGCGTAGTCGATGGGAAATCGGTTAATATTCCGATACTTGTTTATAATGCGATGGAGGGACGGAGAAGGTTATGTCAGCCTGGCGTTGGTTGTCCAGGTGAAAGGATGTAGGTTTATAGCTTAGGTAAATCCGGGCTATT
>NZ_JBQQEX010000023.1:0-948 GCF_052258185.1 Psychrobacter sp. T6-6 | reverse complement strand
ACAAAAAAAGCCACCCTAAATAGGGTGGCTTTTTTATGACTAGCTCATAAGCTCATTACTGAGACTTAATGATTAGTTCAATACGTTAGCAACAACACCAGCGCCTACAGTACGGCCACCTTCACGAATAGCGAAGCGAAGACCTTTGTCCATAGCGATTGGGTGGATAAGCTCTACGCCCATCTCAACGTTATCACCAGGCATTACCATTTCAGTACCGTCTTGTAATTGGATTGCGCCAGTTACGTCAGTAGTACGGAAGTAGAACTGTGGACGATAGCCGTTTAAGAATGGTGTGTGACGACCACCCTCTTCTTTTGACAATACATATACTTCAGCGTCAAACTTAGTGTGAGGCGTGATTGAACCTGGCTTAGCTAGTACTTGGCCACGTTGTACGTCTTCACGCTTAGTACCACGTAGTAGTACGCCACAGTTTTCGCCTGCACGACCTTCGTCAAGCAGTTTACGGAACATCTCTACACCAGTACAGGTAGTTTTTTGAGTGTCACGGATACCAACGATTTCGATCTCGTCACCAACTTTAACGATACCAGATTCAACACGGCCAGTTACTACGGTACCACGACCTGAGATTGAGAATACATCTTCGATTGGCATTAGGAATGCTTTGTCGATGTCACGCTCTGGCTCTGGGATGTAGGTGTCTAGTACGTTTAGTAGTTCTACTACGGCTGGTTGGCCATATTTGTCTTCTGAGCCTTTTAGGGCTTCAGTAGCTGAACCTTTAACGATAGGCGTGTCATCACCTGGGAAGTCGTAGTCGTTCAATAGTTCACGAACTTCCATTTCTACTAGTTCTAGTAGTTCTTCGTCATCAACCATGTCACATTTGTTCATGAATACGATGATGTACGGTACGCCAACCTGACGTGAAAGCAGAATGTGCTCACGAGTTTGTGGCATAGGGCCGTCAGTTGCAGATAC
>NZ_JBQQEX010000022.1:0-1154 GCF_052258185.1 Psychrobacter sp. T6-6 | reverse complement strand
GAAAGGAATGGATTTCGGTGTTGCCTTTTGCGTGATTCACAGGGCGCCTCGGTCTGGTGAGGCATCCGATGTCAGGCAAGGCACTGGTGGAGCATTTTTCGGCGTTGGAAGACCAGCGCCAGAGTTGGAAGGTGGTCTACCCGCTGCCGGAGATCATGTTGCTGGTCCTGTGCGCGACCCTGGCCTCGGCCGAGGACTTCGTCGAGATCCGACGCTGGGGCCGGGAGAAGCTGGAATTCCTGCGCACGATGCTGCCGTTCCGACATGGCATCCCGTCGCACGACACCCTCAACGACGTTCTGAACGCCCTCGATCCAGGCCTGTTCTCGGCGTGCTTTGCCGCCTGGGTCGAGGCCCTGCGCGAGACCGAGCCCGACATCGTCGCGATCGATGGCAAGAGTTCGCGTCGCGCCCGCGCCAAGGGCGGCCATCCGCTCCATGTCGTCTCGGCCTGGGCCACGCGCCAGCGCCTGGTGCTGGGCCAGGAGGCCGTGGGTGAGAAGGCCAACGAGATCGTGGCGATCCCGCTGCTGCTGGAGCGGCTGCAGTTGACCGGCGCCCTGGTGACGATCGACGCCATGGGCACGCAGACCGCCATCGCCCAGGCCATCCTCGACAAGGGCGCCGACTATCTCCTCGCGCTCAAACACAACTGGCCCGTACTCGCCGAGGACGTGCGCCTGTTCTTCGCAGACCCCGGGCAGGCCCGCCTCGACAGCCACGAGACCATCGATCTCGGCCACGGCCGCAGCGAGATCCGCCGCCATGTCGTCTGCCACGACGTCGCTTGGCTCACCGCGGATCGCCGCTATCCCGGCGCGCCGCGCTTCCCCGGCCTCGAGGCCATCGCCATGGTCGAGGCAACGGTCGGACGCGGCGACACGACTTCGGTCGAGCGGCGCTACTTCCTGTCCTCGCTCCCCCTCGACGCCAAGCTGTTCGCCCGTGCCGTGCGCGCTCACTGGGGCATCGAGAACCGGCTCCACTGGGTGCTCGATGTCGTCTTCCATGACGATCTCATGCGCCTGCGCACCGCCAACGGGCCTCACAACATGGCCACCATCAAGCACATGGCCATGAACCTCATCCGCACCGCATCCAACACGGACAGCCTCAAGACCCGCAGAAAAGCCGCCGCTTGGAACCACGACTAC
>NZ_JBQQEX010000021.1:0-1161 GCF_052258185.1 Psychrobacter sp. T6-6 | reverse complement strand
TGGCAGTCGCAGATACCAGGCTGCTGCAACTGTTTATTAAAAACACAGCACTCTGCAAACACGAAAGTGGACGTATAGGGTGTGATGTCTGCCCGGTGCTGGAAGGTTAATTGATGGGGTTAGCGTAAGCGAAGCTCTTGATCGAAGCCCCAGTAAACGGCGGCCGTAACTATAACGGTCCTAAGGTAGCGAAATTCCTTGTCGGGTAAGTTCCGACCTGCACGAATGACATAATGATGGCAGCGCTGTCTCCAGCAGAGACTCAGTGAAATCGAAATCGCAGTGAAGATGCTGTGTACCCGCGGCTAGACGGAAAGACCCCGTGAACCTTTACTACAGCTTTACATTGAACTTTGACCTGACTTGTGCAGGATAGGTGGGAGGCTTTGAAGCCGAGACGCTAGTCTTGGTGGAGCCAATCTTGAAATACCACCCTGGTCATGTTGGGGTTCTAACTCAGGTATAACAATACCGAGGACAATGTATGGTGGGTAGTTTGACTGGGGCGGTCTCCTCCTAAAGAGTAACGGAGGAGTACGAAGGTGCGCTCAGACCGGTCGGAAATCGGTCGTAGAGTATAAAGGCAAAAGCGCGCTTAACTGCGAGACCCACAAGTCGAGCAGGTACGAAAGTAGGTCTTAGTGATCCGGTGGTTCTGTATGGAAGGGCCATCGCTCAACGGATAAAAGGTACTCTGGGGATAACAGGCTGATACCGCCCAAGAGTTCATATCGACGGCGGTGTTTGGCACCTCGATGTCGGCTCATCTCATCCTAGGGCTGAAGCAGGTCCTAAGGGTATGGCTGTTCGCCATTTAAAGAGGTACGCGAGCTGGGTTTAGAACGTCGTGAGACAGTTCGGTCCCTATCTACCGTGGGCGTTGGAAATTTGAGAGGATCTGCTCCTAGTACGAGAGGACCAGAGTGGACGAACCACTGGTGTTCGGGTTGTCATGCCAATGGCATTGCCCGGTAGCTACGTTCGGATGGGATAACCGCTGAAAGCATCTAAGCGGGAAGCCCACCTCAAGATTAGATTTCCCTAAAGAGCCGTTCAAGACTAGGACGTTGATAGGCAGGGTGTGGAAGCACAGCGATGTGTGTAGCTAACCTGTACTAATTGCTCGTTTGGCTTGACCATACAACACCCAAGTGGTTTGTA
>NZ_JBQQEX010000020.1:0-1402 GCF_052258185.1 Psychrobacter sp. T6-6 | reverse complement strand
GATTAATGGCAGCAAATACAGCGATTACAGAGAATGCTAACAATCTAACAACGGCCAATGTCGCTATTGCAGAGAATACCGAAGGATTAATAGCAGCAAATACAGCGATTACAGAGAATACCGAAGGCTTAGTAACTGCAAATACAGCGATTGCCAAAAACAAAAGTGACTTGGTAAGTACTGATGCTAACGTTGCTAATCTGGGTTCAGCCGTCCAGCAGAATACTACTAAGATCGCTCAAGGAGTGACGTTTAGTGATGGCAATAGTAGCAATACTTACCAGTTAGGTGACACAGTTGCAGTAAAGAGTACCAACCAAAATCTGTCTGTTCAGACGACAGGGGATGGCATTAGTGTAGGACTAAGTAATGATATTCAGTTGAATAGTATTCGAGTGAACAATGGTCCTAGCATGTCTAGTAATGGCATAAATGCTGCTAATACTAGAATAACTAATGTATCTCCAGGAATTAATTACAACGATGCTGTCAATGTCGGACAGTTATCAAAAGTTTATGAGTACAGCAGACAAGGTGATGAGATCGCCTATAAAGGTATCGCAATGTCAGCGGCGTTGTCTAACGGCTCAGATGCGGTAGCTAGACCTGGTCAGCTATCAGGTATGGTTGGAGTAGGAAGTTTCAAGGGTAACACAGCTATGGCACTTGGGATGACATATCTGAGTAAGGAAAGTAACTATAAGATAACAGGAGGATTTGCATATGCTGGAAGCGACGACATTCTATATCAAGGTGGGCTTGCTTTCGCGATAGGTCGATAACACGTTCTTTCAACACCACAGTTTAGTATTTAATTAAATTATTCAGAGAGGAAATATTATGCAAACCAACTTTCAGCGCAAGCTTTTGGCTATAGCAATTACCACCGCGACAGGTGCATTGTTTGTATCACCAGTTATGGCAGCTGGTACTCCGGGCGTAGTACAATGTGGAGCAGGTGGAGCGGAGACAGTAAACTGTGCTACCAGTTCTACTTTAAACTCGGATTTAATTATTGCAAATGGTAGCAATGGTGGTTCTCTATCGGTAGCAGGTCCAGCTACAATAACAGGTACAACGACGACAAACGGTATTACTAACACTGGTAATATAAGTACAGGTACCATTACTACGACTGGTACGACGACGACCAATGGCATTACAAATACTGGTAATATTACAAATACTGGCAATATTGGCACTAATACCCTCAATGCGACTGGTCAAACGACTACAAATGGTGTTACCAACGCAGGTCTTTTAACCAACAATGGTGCAAGTCAGCTAAATGGTACGCTAGGTGTTACAGGTCAAACAACGACAAGCGGTATTGCCAACACAGGTAATATTACAAATACTGGTAATATTGGCACTAATACCCTTAATGCGACTGGTCAAACGA
>NZ_JBQQEX010000019.1:0-1529 GCF_052258185.1 Psychrobacter sp. T6-6 | reverse complement strand
CTAAACAGCACAGCAACGGGTGCAAACTCAATAGCAACAGGCTCAAATAGTACGGCTAATGGACAAAATGCACAAGCTACCCAAGATAGTGCCACAGCGTTAGGGAGTAGTGCTATTGCGAGTGGGATCGATTCGTTGTCTATAGGTTCATCGAATAAATCTTTGGCGAGTAGGGCTCTATCGATCGGTTCTAATAACATCGTTGAGGCAGAAGGATCCTCTACTATTGGGCAGTCTAATATTATAAGAGCTACAAGCCCAAGCACTATCAGAGCAGCAAATGATATATCAGACAGTCACGCACTTGGAAATAATAATCTTATTACCTCTAGTAATACGTTTGTTCTAGGCTCCAACATCAATAACTCAGGACAAACTGATAGCTTTGGTAATGCCATTCCAGTAGGTGATACGGTTACAAACTCGGTTTATTTGGGTAGCAATACAATTGCCACTACTGGCGATAAAGTAGGAACACAATTGTTGCAGAGTGATGGACAACAAGGTAGTACAACGACTGCTGGCAATACTGGCAGAGTAATAAACACAGTAATAGGTAGCGTCGACTACAGCAATTTTGCAGCAAGTACTGCAAATGGTGTCATCTCAGTCGGGTCAGCCAATGACGAGCGAAGAATTCAAAACCTAGCCGCTGGTGAAATCTCGCAAACCTCTTCAGATGCTATCAATGGCAGCCAATTGTATTCTGTGGCTAAAAATGTCTCACTAAACAGAGATATGGCTACTCAGAATCAGAGTGACATTACCGCTGCGAAAGTTGAAATTAATGAGAACAGGACTGCGTTGACCACAGCGAATAATCTTATTTCTCAGAATACGTCAAATATTGCAACTAATAAGACTGATTTAGTCAATGTTAAAGCCTCAACTTCTAAAAATACTGCCGATTTATTGACAGCTAATAATGCTATTTCTCAAAACACTAATGCGATTGCTAATTACTCCACTGCTTTGGGCAACACTAACAGAAGTGTGTCCAATAATGAAAGTGCGTTAATTATTGCTAATGCAGCGATTGCAAAAAACACTGGTGATTTGGTTACAGCTAATAATTTAATTTCTGAAAATACAGTTGCCATTGCAGAAAATTCAGGAAAGTTGATTGTCGTTGAATCAAATGTTTTAAAAAACACAAACGATTTAGCAAATGCCAATACCAAAATTTCAAACAACACCAATAATATCCTGCAAAACACTCAAAACTTAGCGTTAGCGAGTAGCCAAATAACTCAAAACAACAATAATATCTCGCAAAATGCAACAGATCTTGTTGTTGCCAATACCAAAATTTCAAAAAACACGGATGATATTTTGAAATACGGTCAGAGTCTATCTACTGCTAATAGTCAGATAACTAGGAACATCAGTAGTATTTCACAAAACGCTGAAGGATTAATGGCAGCAAATACAGCGATTACAGAGAATGCTAATAATCTAACAACGGCCAATGTCGCTATTGCAGAGAATGCCGAAGGATTAATGGCAGCAAATACAGCGATTACAGAGAA
>NZ_JBQQEX010000018.1:0-1612 GCF_052258185.1 Psychrobacter sp. T6-6 | reverse complement strand
TGCTCTCGCTATTAGATGAGCCTAAGTCGGATTAGCTAGATGGTGGGGTAAAGGCCTACCATGGCGACGATCTGTAGCTGGTCTGAGAGGATGATCAGCCACACCGGGACTGAGACACGGCCCGGACTCCTACGGGAGGCAGCAGTGGGGAATATTGGACAATGGGGGAAACCCTGATCCAGCCATGCCGCGTGTGTGAAGAAGGCCTTTTGGTTGTAAAGCACTTTAAGCAGTGAAGAAGACTCTTCGGTTAATACCCGGAGACGATGACATTAGCTGCAGAATAAGCACCGGCTAACTCTGTGCCAGCAGCCGCGGTAATACAGAGGGTGCAAGCGTTAATCGGAATTACTGGGCGTAAAGCGAGCGTAGGTGGCTTGATAAGTCAGATGTGAAATCCCCGGGCTTAACCTGGGAACTGCATCTGAAACTGTTAGGCTAGAGTAGGTGAGAGGGAAGTAGAATTTCAGGTGTAGCGGTGAAATGCGTAGAGATCTGAAGGAATACCGATGGCGAAGGCAGCTTCCTGGCATCATACTGACACTGAGGCTCGAAAGCGTGGGTAGCAAACAGGATTAGATACCCTGGTAGTCCACGCCGTAAACGATGTCTACTAGTCGTTGGGTCCCTTGAGGACTTAGTGACGCAGCTAACGCAATAAGTAGACCGCCTGGGGAGTACGGCCGCAAGGTTAAAACTCAAATGAATTGACGGGGGCCCGCACAAGCGGTGGAGCATGTGGTTTAATTCGATGCAACGCGAAGAACCTTACCTGGTCTTGACATATCTAGAATCCTGCAGAGATGCGGGAGTGCCTTCGGGAATTAGAATACAGGTGCTGCATGGCTGTCGTCAGCTCGTGTCGTGAGATGTTGGGTTAAGTCCCGCAACGAGCGCAACCCTTGTCCTTAGTTACCAGCGGGTTAAGCCGGGAACTCTAAGGATACTGCCAGTGACAAACTGGAGGAAGGCGGGGACGACGTCAAGTCATCATGGCCCTTACGACCAGGGCTACACACGTGCTACAATGGTAGGTACAGAGGGCAGCTACACAGCGATGTGATGCGAATCTCAAAAAGCCTATCGTAGTCCAGATTGGAGTCTGCAACTCGACTCCATGAAGTAGGAATCGCTAGTAATCGCGGATCAGAATGCCGCGGTGAATACGTTCCCGGGCCTTGTACACACCGCCCGTCACACCATGGGAGTTGATTGCACCAGAAGTGGATAGCTTAACCTTCGGGGGAGCGTTCACCACGGTGTGGTTGATGACTGGGGTGAAGTCGTAACAAGGTAGCCGTAGGGGAACCTGCGGCTGGATCACCTCCTTATAGACAGCATTCGGTCAGCAAGAATTCACAACAAGTTGTTCTTTAGTTTAAGCTTACGTTTTAGGACGTATTAGGGTCTGTAGCTCAGCTGGTTAGAGCACCGTGTTGATAACGCGGGGGTCAGTGGTTCGAGTCCACTTAGACCCACCATTTATATAATGGGGCCATAGCTCAGTTGGTAGAGCGCCTGCCTTGCACGCAGGAGGTCAACGGTTCGACTCCGTTTGGCTCCACCACTACTTTAGTTAAGCTTAGAGTGCTAAATAAAAATAGGTATCAAA
>NZ_JBQQEX010000017.1:0-6634 GCF_052258185.1 Psychrobacter sp. T6-6 | reverse complement strand
AGTGAGCTCAAGCTATCAATTTCTTTATCATCATCCTTAGTCTGAGCACTACCTTCCGTGCGTAGCCTTATACGATTGCTATCAGTACCGTACCAGCCTTCAGCTTCGAAATTGATTTGATCTTCGTCAAACTGATAGCCCAAGTCGTCTACTGAGACTCCCCATAATGGCATGCTGCCCATCATCATTGGCTTACCATACTGTCCGTAGGGAACCCCATTTGAATAATCTGGACTACGAGCATCAGCCGGTGGTTCACCACCCTGCATACCAGACATATCCATACTGCTGTGATCCATATCAGACATATCTCCCGACATGTTCATACCACTGTGGTCCATACCTGACATATCACCCGACATATCCATGCCGCTGTGGTCCATATCGGACATATCACCTGACATATCCATGCCGCTGTGGTCCATACCAGACATGTCCATACTACTATGATCCATACCAGACATCTCAGCAGCATTAGCAAATGAAGATGTGAGCAAGACTAGTGATGACATGCCAATAAACGGTAGACCTACTTTATATATTTTCATAATAAGGCTCATATTCGAAGGTTTATTAAACGACGGCCACTTCTCTGAACATACCGGCTTCCATGTGATACAGCAGATGACAATGCCATGCCCATCGTCCAGCTTCTCCTGTCACATCGAAGCTAATCTTTTGCGCTGGCTGTACCATAATAGTATGCTTGCGCACCTGAAACTCGCCGTTAGGCATACGTAAATCACTCCACATCCCATGTAGATGCATCGGATGATTCATCATCGTGTCATTAACCAAGGTAATACGTACGCGCTCACCCGGCTTAATATTCACTGGTGTCGCGTCACTAAATTTGACCCCATCGAACGCCCAAATATAGCGCTCCATGTTACCGGTTAAATGTAGTTCTATCTCTCGGGTAGGTTTGCGCTGCTCCGCAAATATTGCCTCATCGACAGAGCGCAGCTGACTATAATTCAATACCTCTCTATTAATATTGCGCAGGTTGATACCGGGATCATCAAGGTTCATACGTGGACTGTCCACACGCATATCACTCTTAAAATCGTATTCTGTTTTGGCATGACGGGCTTTATAACCATCAGCACCCATAGCGCCCATCATATCTGCCATTGTGAGCCATTCAACTTTGTCCATAGCAGGTATCGCAGCACGAGCGCCTTCTTTAGTTGCAAGTGTTGCTGCAACATAGCCTGAACGGTCTATGTTTTGGGCAAATATGGTATGGGCATCTTTGGTCGGGGTAACGATGACATCATAAGTCTCAGCCACACCAATACGAAAATCATCAATCGCAACTGGTGCGACATCGATACCATCGGTTGCCACCACAGTCATTTTGAGACCGGGTATGCGTACATCAAAGATAGTTTGCGCTGAGGCATTGATGAAGCGTAATTTAACGCGCTGTCCTGCTTTGACGATTTGCGCCCAATTAGCTGCGGTCGTTTTGCCATTGATAAGGTAGGTAAATGTGTTTTCACCCGACAAGTCCGTAAAATCAGTGGGCATCATGCGCATCTGATTCCACATTTTGCGCTTATCAAACGCGGTTTTCATATCCGTTTCGGCAATATCAGCAAGCAGTTTTTTGAAGTCTGGTAGATGGTAGTTGTCAAAGTCGGCGCGCTGTTTGAGCAGCTTCAAGAGATTATGCGGGTTGCGGCTGGTCCAATCACTAAGCACGATCACATGGTCTTCGTCGATAGGATGACGCTCACGCCCTTTAGGTTCAATCACAATGGCACCCAGCATACCGGTTTGTTCTTGGAACCCACTGTGTGAGTGATACCAATAAGTGCCTGATTGTTTTAATTTGAATTTATAAGTAAAGGTGCTATGCGCAGGAATGCCCTCAAAGCTAATTCCAGGTACACCATCCATTTCAAACGGCACCAGCAACCCATGCCAATGAATAGATGTTGATTCATCCATCTGATTATGAACACGTATCACCACCGTATCACCTTCACGCATCTTTAGCGTTGGTGCTGGCAGTGAATCATTGATGAGCGTTGCCATGCTCTTTTTACCGTTCACAATAGCAGACTGTTTACTGACGTATAAATCAAACTCTTTGCCTGTCAATACAGGTACTTTATGAGTGTTTTGATCACTATTAATGGTGGCCGCCTGACTGCTCGAGCGATTCGAATGTCCCAATGCGCTACTGGCAATGGTCGGTATCAAGGAAGCACCAAGGACAGCAGAAGATCCAGTCAAAAAACGTCGGCGGTTCAATATGTTCTGTTTATTCATAATGATGACCTAATTTAATTTGCGAGATGGTGGTTAAGCTTTTGGCTGTTATATTTTTTATATTTAACGAATAATTTAATCACAGTTGCTGCTGAGGAGACTCAATATCCGCATAAACTTCTGTGGTGCCATCTTTATTAAGTTGCATTACCTTGTAAGGCATAAACTTACCTTCATACTCCATACCGGGGCTACCAACAGGCATACTTGGTACAGCAAGTCCAATGGCTTGTGCAGGAGTATTTGCTAAGAACTGTGCCATGTATTTTGCAGGAACATGTCCTTCAAAAACAAAGCCATCGGTGGTAACGGTGGTATGACAAGAACGCATCTGCTGCGGTACGCTATAGCGTTCTTTGAATAAAGACAAATCTTCAACATCGTGTGCGGTTGCGCTTAATCCATTATCTTCTGCATAGCTTACCCATTCTTTGCAACACCCACAGTTGGCATCTTTATAAACCGTCGCTGAAACATTCTTAAGTAGGTCTGATTGGTTGACTACAGGCGTCGTAACCGCTGTAGATTCAGCTTGTGTTTCTGTCACCTGATTGGTTGATGTGGCAACAGTTGGCTCAGGTTGTACGGGTTTTGAATCAGAAGTGCCCGTATTTGATTGGCTACAAGCCGCTAGTAACAGTGAAGATGTCATCATCACTAAAAGCGTACGACCAGATAACTGGTTGTGCTTACTAGAAAACATATTGGTATAGCGTCTCATAAAACACTCCTAAGCATGTATTTGTCTATTGGACATTTTAAAATTTCTACAACCTATCACTAAATAAAGTAAAACAGGCCAAACTTAAATTGCAAAAGGTAGCACTATTTTAGTGCTACGCTTTTTATTAAATAATTAGTGCTGCATTTCAAAGCTATCATCCGACATATCCATATCTCCATCAAAGCTCATGTCCATAATGTCAGTATCTATCCTCGTGGTCAGCATCGTGTACTGAGCTTCATTTAATTCAGGTAACGATCTAATGAAAGCCATCATTGCCCACATTCTGTCATCGTCGTGAGAGGCACCCCATGCTGGCATTCCAGACGCCATGATTCCGTGCTTAATCGCCCAAAATCCTTGCTGTGCGCCAGCTTTCGTTTGATAGCGCTTCACCACATCAGCGTTGGTAAAGTTGGGCGGTTTAGGGTATAGACTTTCACTAAAATCGGTGCTTTCCACCCCAGGTGATAAGTGACAGCCTGCACACATATCTTTATAATCCGCACCGCCTGTACTGATCATATCTACTTTTGCTAGGTTTGGAACGATGATGCCCTTGCTAGCATTTGCTATTGAGCGCGTGCGGGCAGTCTCTAAAAATTTATAAACCAGTGGGCTATGGGCTTGATCAGCGCCAATATTTATCACACCACTAGTCACTACCGCAAAAACGCCTACAATAGCGACAAAGACAGCAAAGAGTATTCCTAGTAAAAACTTCATAGGCTCATCCTAAAAATCCATTTTTATTAATATCCGATTAACCTTTGATGAAAATCATCTAGCAATAATCATGAGCGTATAAAAGGAATCGTTAAGAGTCGCTATCACTGCTCACACAGTGTTTTTGGTACATCTGTTTCATTTTACCCATATTAGCCATCATGGCTTTCATGGCAGGATCATTCATGTCCATCTTGCTGTGATCCATCTTTTGCATCATCTGCATATGCTTTTCCATTTTTTCACAGTTCATCTGATCCTTTTCAGCATGCATCTTAGGGTCATGTGCCATAGCAGACGTTGAAACAACTAAGGCGATAGCGGTTGCTACGATTGATTTAAATAGTGACATGATAGATCCTTATTTGATTGGTATGAAATCGACAAGACTTCAAAGTATTAAGTTACTCTAAAGCATACTTTATTGATTCTGACAGAGACATGACCGCAAGATTACAATATTGTCATCTTGAGAATTTTTGATGTTCAAAGCGGGGTTATGCTTTACTATGCTAGGTAGGCGTGAAATGTATATGGGAAGCTATTATGAAAGTACTGCTGGTAGAAGATGAGTTGAAACTTGGCGAATATATAAAAAAGGGCTTAACCGAAGCTGGGTTTATTGTGGATCATTATCTAACAGGCCTAGATGGCTATCACGCATTGATGACTGAAGAATTTAGCGTGATACTGATGGATGTCATGCTACCGGATATTAGTGGCTTTGAGCTGGTGCGTAACTACCGAGCGGCAGGTAAACATACTCCCGTGCTATTTTTAACAGCAAAAGATGACTTAAGTGACAAGATAAAAGGGATTGAGATTGGTGGCGATGATTATTTAACCAAGCCGTTTGCGTTTGCAGAATTGGTAGTCAGGATGAAAAGTCTATTGCGACGTGCTAATCAAGTCGATTATCAAAGTACGATCATGCAAATAGCAGATCTCAAAATGGATATTGCAAAGCGTACCGTACATAGAAGAGACCAACCTATTAAATTGACCGCAAAAGAGTTCTCGTTATTACAGTTTTTATTAGAGCGCCGAGGTGAAGTTCTACCACGCTCAGTCATCGCCTCTCAAGTATGGGATATGAATTTTGAAAATGATACGAACGTGATTGATGTGGCAATCAGGCGTCTTCGCATAAAAATAGACGATGAACATGAGGCAAAGCTGATTCATACTGTGCGTGGTATGGGCTACCGATTAGATGCTGTCAATACAATCGCTGATAGCCAGCCATCTTACGAAGCTGACGATATCTAATATGAAATATCGGTTAGATAGTCGACGCCTGCCATTACTGTGGCGCACCGTTTTTCTGCTAACTGTATTCGTAATTATCTCTCAAGTGATTATTTACGCGTGGGTGCAGCGTTCTGTCAGTGGACATTTTGAACAAATGGACTCTGAGATTATCACGCATGCAGCTTTTAACCTGCGCAAAAGTATCAATGATGTTGATGCTCAGACAAAGTCATCAGCAGCTTCAAAATCTCAGTCATTAACTAGCGCCAACCATCTACATCCTTCTCGGCTTGACTATGACTTAAAAACTGTCATTGCAAATAAGAGCGGTGCACTATTATCTAGCGATCCAACCAGCTTCATCAACGACCTACCTTCAGATTTTAGCCTGCCACAATTGTGGCAAGTCTATCGTGATCAGCAATTCACGATTGAGATAAAGGGTAGGAATTACCGAGCAATCATCATCGAAAACCAAGAGGTTTTGGCACTTATTGCATTGCCCATCGATGTTCATCACCACTATCTCATGCATTTCAATCGTCAACTCAGTATGATTTTATTCGCTATTACATTACTGTTGGTGTCAGTAGCTGCATTAAGTGTGTATTGGGGTTTTGCACCTTTAGCCACTATCGTACAAAAAATGAAAAGGATTAACCCTGAAAGATTGGATGAAAGAATAACCGTCAGTGATATGCCTTTAGAGCTACGACCACTAGCAAAATCTTATAATTCAATGATGGTCAAACTTGAGAGTAATTTTGAATCCTTGTCTCGGTTTTCAGATAATATTGCCCATGAGCTCCGTACCCCAATTGCGACGCTGAGTACGCAAACGCAAGTCATGTTGAATAAGCCAAGAGATGGCAATGAATACATTGAGCAGCTACATCATCAACATGACACGTTAGAGCAGCTATCGGCTATGATTAATAATATGTTGCTACTGGCAAAAACTCAAAAAGGTTTAAGCGACACGCAAGTTAGTAACGTAGATACCGAGAGTCTAATCACAAAGCTGATCGACTACTATGAAATGCTTGCCGAGGATCGTGAGATAACTTTTGCAAAATCGGGTGAATTTGCGACAGTATTAGGTGATGAAGGTTTATTGCAACGGTTATTTGCTAATCTGCTGTCAAATGCCATCTATTACGCCGCTAGTGCCAGTACTATCACAATATCAGCTACCATCATTACCTCAGATATGACTCTTGAGAACTCAAAAGAAGATCCTCTATCCTCAAAACAATCATTATTAAAAATCGCCTTGACTAACCGCTTAGACAAACCGCTAAATCAAAGCGCGGCCGATAAATTATTTGAGCGATTCTATCGTCATGATAAGACAAGCAGTCAACATTCAGGGACAGGACTAGGATTGTCTATCGTTCGGGCTATCGCCAATGCCCATAAAGGCAAAGTAAATATTGCGATCAAAGATGAGTATCATTTTGAGGTTACTGTAGAGTTATTGATGGCCAAATATTAACTATTTTCATACTACGATGCTTGGATTTTATGAACTATAAAAATCGATGAGTTAACAAGATATTAAGATAATAATGACGGCACCCTAGTGAGGACTTGAATCTTTGGCTGTGAGCTAATGGTATTAAGGTTTCAACTTGCTGAGATAGCCACAGTGTA
>NZ_JBQQEX010000016.1:0-46092 GCF_052258185.1 Psychrobacter sp. T6-6 | reverse complement strand
GGATTGAAACTCCGTAATGGACGGTTTTTGCAACTTCCAACCGTTCGCACCTATCACGGGTGCGTGGATTGAAACTCAATACCTGCTTACGTTCAATAGCCACACCGTTCGCACCTATCACGGGTGCGTGGATTGAAACTTTGATGTGACAGAAACCACAATTAATAATTGTTCGCACCTATCACGGGTGCGTGGATTGAAACATCTCATTATATGAGAATACTTGTAAAAAACATTCGCACCTATCACGGGTGCGTGGATTGAAACTTTAACATTTTGCACCCCTTGTCAATGTCCCATTTTCGCACCTATCACGGGTGCGTGGATTGAAACAGTAACCAGACTAGAAGCTATGCCACACCCAGTTCGCACCTATCACGGGTGCGTGGATTGAAACAGATCGGGCGCAAGCGATGAGCAGGGCGTAGTTTTCGCACCTATCACGGGTGCGTGGATTGAAACAGTAGCGACAAGTGAGCAATGGACCGATAAACATTCGCACCTATCACGGGTGCGTGGATTGAAACGCTAAGTGTAGGCATCACGCAGGGTTATGCAGTTCGCACCTATCACGGGTGCGTGGATTGAAACCAATTCATTGCTGCTGCTGCTAATTGGCAAGGTTCGCACCTATCACGGGTGCGTGGATTGAAACACTCATGACTAACTCCACACTCACAGCAAGAATTCGCACCTATCACGGGTGCGTGGATTGAAACTTGATGCCAGTGCCAGCAATTGCTAATCAGAACTTCGCACCTATCACGGGTGCGTGGATTGAAACGAGCTGTTGAAGGTATGATTGGCAACACTGGCATTCGCACCTATCACGGGTGCGTGGATTGAAACTTTGCAGACCTCTGGATAATGCTTTTGCCATGATTCGCACCTATCACGGGTGCGTGGATTGAAACACGGATTTTGACCGCAGTGTTTATCTAAGCGGTTCGCACCTATCACGGGTGCGTGGATTGAAACAAACCCTTTTATTTGGTTGATAAGTATTTCATTTCGCACCTATCACGGGTGCGTGGATTGAAACTTGTACCTCGCCCTCTTGGCTCCCAGCAGTGACCTTCGCACCTATCACGGGTGCGTGGATTGAAACCTCTTTGATATGAATATTCAGCACCTCAACGCTTCGCACCTATCACGGGTGCGTGGATTGAAACGTTGTGCTTGTCTGTCTGATGACGTTTGCAGCTATTCGCACCTATCACGGGTGCGTGGATTGAAACGTTTTCTAAGTTGCTCATGCTTAAATCTCCAAATTCGCACCTATCACGGGTGCGTGGATTGAAACAGTCACAGCAATAGCAGATATAACGCCTATTGCTTCGCACCTATCACGGGTGCGTGGATTGAAACCCACAGTATGAAAAGGTAGTAGATGCTCAGTTTTCGCACCTATCACGGGTGCGTGGATTGAAACAAAAACCTATCACCAGCACAGCAACGCTCAGTTTCGCACCTATCACGGGTGCGTGGATTGAAACAATATAAAAACTGTGGACTTTCACAACTCTCTCTTCGCACCTATCACGGGTGCGTGGATTGAAACACGCTTTTTTACCCATGCTTCAGCTAATGCTTTTTTCGCACCTATCACGGGTGCGTGGATTGAAACTTTTGATACACCTCTTTTTACCCAATTTGCTACCTTCGCACCTATCACGGGTGCGTGGATTGAAACATTGGCATAACTTTTATTGGTGGCAACATCAAATTCGCACCTATCACGGGTGCGTGGATTGAAACTTTTTGTATCAGTGCCAGTGGACGTGTGCGCTCGCTTCGCACCTATCACGGGTGCGTGGATTGAAACTGCTGTGGTGATGGCAATAAAGACTTCGGCTTCTTCGCACCTATCACGGGTGCGTGGATTGAAACACTTACCGGCTTATTGCCGATAACCGCGATTATTCGCACCTATCACGGGTGCGTGGGTTGAAACGGCGCAAGAGGTGATGGAGACCAATCGACTAAAAGTTCGCACCTATCACGGGTGCGTGGATTGAAACACACAATACGCGCAGTCAGTAAAGCGTAACGTATTCGCACCTATCACGGGTGCGTGGATTGAAACAAATGAGCATGGCACGACAATCGCTAATGATGTTCGCACCTATCACGGGTGCGTGGATTGAAACGCTGATCCGATTAAAAAGATGCTTGAGGTCATATTCGCACCTATCACGGGTGCGTGGATTGAAACTTAGCCACCCACTTAAACTCAGGCGCTTCAAAGTTCGCACCTATCACGGGTGCGTGGATTGAAACAACTGGCTTTGCAGACTGGTAGATAGTCTCAGTTTCGCACCTATCACGGGTGCGTGGATTGAAACAATCTTGCTGAACAGTTTTGGCAAGTCCACAGTCTTCGCACCTATCACGGGTGCGTGGATTGAAACTTTATGACTAATCATCGTCCTTACTCCTAAAGTTTCGCACCTATCACGGGTGCGTGGATTGAAACTTACTGGTGCTGGTCTTGGTTTGGTCAGTACCTTCGCACCTATCACGGGTGCGTGGATTGAAACAGGACGGCTTAACATACCTCCTTGCGCTTCTCTTTTCGCACCTATCACGGGTGCGTGGATTGAAACTGCCAGCTGCTGATTGGTGCGTTCAATGTTGCGTTCGCACCTATCACGGGTGCGTGGATTGAAACTAGTAAATAGTGTTCATTAGGATCAGTGTTACTTTCGCACCTATCACGGGTGCGTGGATTGAAACGTCAGCGAGTTGGCTGTTACCGTTAGTCGATGTTCGCACCTATCACGGGTGCGTGGATTGAAACATTGTCCATGAAGCTGTTAGTCCGTTGATACTAGTTCGCACCTATCACGGGTGCGTGGATTGAAACCATTTAGAAAAAGTACCTCGATTAAGAGCAGAGTTCGCACCTATCACGGGTGCGTGGATTGAAACATGGCAAATGTCTGTACACATCAGCGCGAAAATTCGCACCTATCACGGGTGCGTGGATTGAAACTTCATCGTCTGCCTTGGCGTCTGCTTCAGCTTGCTTCGCACCTATCACGGGTGCGTGGATTGAAACAGCAAAGTTGGCCGCTTGGCGGTTATTAAAGTTTCGCACCTATCACGGGTGCGTGGATTGAAACATTACTAAGATCAGGGAAGCCTTCAATGTATTCCTTCGCACCTATCACGGGTGCGTGGATTGAAACCAATCACGGCTATTATCTCGTTTACTGCAGTATTCGCACCTATCACGGGTGCGTGGATTGAAACGCAATATGCGAGAGACTGTACTGGGAAAAAGTAGTTCGCACCTATCACGGGTGCGTGGATTGAAACAGCCCATCGAAAACAGGCAATAGGGGCGATATGGTTCGCACCTATCACGGGTGCGTGGATTGAAACCCTACTCGTTTTGCCACCCCAATAAACCGTATTATTCGCACCTATCACGGGTGCGTGGATTGAAACGCAATATGCGAGAGACTGTACTGGGAAAAAGTAGTTCGCACCTATCACGGGTGCGTGGATTGAAACTCTACAGATAACGAAGATTGGGGCACTACTGCCATTCGCACCTATCACGGGTGCGTGGATTGAAACACGTATGCGAGAGTCACTATTAATCTTTGTACTATTCGCACCTATCACGGGTGCGTGGATTGAAACTAAGAGTATTTTGATTGTCATGGTTTTTGCTCCAGCTTCGCACCTATCACGGGTGCGTGGATTGAAACGAAACTTTCAAAAGCGTCTCAAGCCTTATCTGATGTTCGCACCTATCACGGGTGCGTGGATTGAAACCAGAAAAAAAGCACAAAGAGTATCAGCTCTTTGTGCTCAAATATTTATAAAACTCTAACTTTATAGCTCTAATTTATAACCCCAAATAACACATCACTGAACGACTCTTAGCATCAAACTCACCACCTCGAAGCTCATCCAAATCATCCCTTGTCGTCTTAAAAACTGGTTTCAGATCTACAAAGTTTGCATTTTTAAAATACAGCGTATCGTATACATAATCACTTTCTGGCTGATAAAACAGCTCCAAGCGCGATAAGTCATACCCACGGTAGGTGGCATTGTTAAAGTCCACATAATAATGCACACCTTTGCTGTCTTCTACCACAGAGATACTTTTAACAGCTTCTCTATAGTTAGCCGGAAGTTTCGATCGATAATCAGGTTTGACATAAGCGGTGTAACTGCCATCAGCTTTATACTGCTTTGCCATAAAAGACTCTTGAAAAGTGTCAAATCTTTTCTGAACTTGATTTTCTTTAGTTCCCTCAGTATAAGAGACTGGATCAAAACCACAACTGCTCTCAAACCAGCCGACCAATCCAACCAAATCTGTCTTTGATGAAGCAACTGTCTGAGATAAGGCAGCGGCTTTATTGGTTGGTTGCGCAATGCCTTGTTTGGGTAGATTTGAGGTAGTCATGGTTTGTAAGTCATTCATAACGCCATTCATCTCACTACAGCCCGCCAAAGCAGCTCCCGCGGTCAATACTACTGCCAGTGTTACTGACCGCATAGGTGCCTTTAAAATAGTTCTCATATTCATTCCTATCAGTCTTTTTATTATTTATTCCACTAAAACATTACCATCGCTAAGCCCATTCATTTCGATGAGCTACTTGAGACCAATCGCATAACTCCATGGTTGCTGCTGAAGATCATAGGTCTGAATGGCTTTGAGTTTGAAATCTTTACGGTCATAACTACTAGGGCTATTACTCAATTTTTCTTCTAATTTATCCATCATTAGATAGTAGTCATCTTGGCTAAAACTACCAAACAGCTTTTTCGCCATAAAGTTAAGATAATCGCTGTTATAACCTGCTATATCAAACTCGGTATAGTATTTGTCCTGATATCTATTAACTACTAAGCTATCAGGTAACTCAATACGCGAAGGACAATTAAAACAGCCTGGTATGAACTTAATGTCCTCAAGTTTTACTTGATTAAGAATGTCTACTGTTTTAGTACTTTTAGCATTGAAACTTGCTCCGCTCGACGTTGCTTGATAATTACACTTCTCAGTATTGGGTGAGACTTGAATGCGGGTTATGAGGTTCCGGTTGTTTGCTTCAACGTTAACACTACAATCGTATGCGTCGCTATTACTATAACTACCACCTTCCTGCTTTTTAAGCCCAAGCTTATACTGACTGTTGACTGTCTTGACGTCTTTGCCTAAAGAGCTGGGTGATAAAAAGCTATTGTAGTCAGCTGCCATGGCGGTGGTACTCAACGTTAAGCCAAGTATAAGGCTCAGGCAAAGAGATTGTTTATTCATGGTACATGTCCTTTTATAAGTTAACATATAATCGATTTTAGTTTACTTTTATGGTTTGTGCAGTATTAATTTAACAGGGCGTTTAATCTGGCCACCCATTGATCAGCGTCAACACTATCGGCTGCAAAAAAATCATATCTCGGCTGCTCAGGGTTTCTAATGTATACACTCACATAGTGCTTACTAATTAAGCTTCGCGTGGCGCCATACTGATTTTGCGCTTCTACTCCTTGCGAATACGCCTGCCAACGCTGCACATCCACAAAGTCACAGACAATTACCTGAGGTCTGACTTTAGGATCAAGCGTAAAAGCAATGCGTCCGGCTTGTGCATCAACCAAAATCCCCACCGATTCATAATCCACCTGAAAGTTATGATTTTGTACGAGGTGCTGCTTAAAGTAATCATGATTCTGCTGGAAATAAGCGGGAACCTTGTCGTTCCTGATGAGTCTAGCAAAAGCCTTAAATTGCGAACCTATCATTGAGGCTATAAAGCCAAGTATGGCAACGACAAGGTATATGAGGAATACGGTATCAAAAGGCACACCCATAATTAAAAAGAGCACTGATAAGCCGGCCACCACTATCCAAAATTTCTTATTGGTAAGAAGCTGTGTCGACCAGCCGGGCTTGCCCAAATTAAATTTAGGCGCACTGTTGTCAGGAGCAAATACAGTTTGGATAGTCATACTTATCATTCTCTAATCAATTAAAAGTCAATTTATTCCTTATATCATCTACACGACAAAAATCCGGCCTGCATAGATAAATAGCAATACTACGTTATTCGTAGTAAAAATCAAGAAGAAATAGACGAAATTCGTAGTTTATTTATTTTGAGATGACCTATGAATTTACAGACTGTATTTACTAAAAGGTTTAAAGAGGCTAGAAAAGCGAAAGGGCTTACGCAAGAGCAATTAGGTCTTGCTATTGGATTAGATGAGTTTGTGGCCAGTACGCGTATCAATCGTTATGAGCGCGGCATTCATCAGCCAGACTTTCAAATACTGACATTAATAGCCAAGACGCTAAAGGTACCGCCTGCGTATTTTTTTGCTGATGATGCGTTGGCGGCTCAGATACTTGAGTGGCGGTAGGATGGTTATGTAAACACTACTTACCTCGACTAACCACTTATTACTTAGATTGTTGTACGAAGTTTTATTTAATTTTAACATTCAAGTATTTGAGCTAGTATGAGACGCTACTTGGAATTTTCCAAATTATGGAACGCTATTTAATTTTTAACTTTTCATCACTGATCATCATTATATGTATAAAAAATCGTAATAACGGCGAGTACTTCCATCTGCCTTGGTTGTCCCTGACATCAGGGCTTACGATCCCAATCTGAACCGTGGTCATACTTTCTTTATAGTGGATTTTTATACCTTCAGCTTCCTCATTGAGACATTCAGCAAGTAGACATCTATTGCTAGTAATAAGCCAATTTTTTGCTGGCAGTAACTGTGTCGCTATAGTTATAAAACGTAGCAGTTCATTACTTTTTCTTCTTGTAAATGATACTAGGGAATTAGTAGTGGTTAAGCTTTGACTACAGATATTGGTAAACCACTGCCAATCATTTGAATTATGGTCACGTAGTTTGCGAGCGCTATATTGCAAAATTGATAACATTCTAAAATCGCTTTGATGCTGCAAACTCAGTGGACTAAAAAATATCTTATCCGTTTCTCTTACTTTTACAAATCTTGGTCGACTGTGTTTAGTCATTAATGTACTAACCTGATATGCTCTCTTTATCAAAATCTCGGCATCATCTTCACTTATTTGAGCCAAGTGTGCTGCTTCTTTCAGCGATGATAATTTATCAGATCCGTTTAAGAAAAGCTCAAGCTTATTAATACCATAACGCATAAATAGATCAGTTTTTTTATTGGATAGCTGATAATCCAATGGTTGCTCTTCAGAATTTTGAATAGTAAAATTCGGTGACTTTCTTATCTTTTTTATAGTGTTTTTAAAAAGTAATTTACGGATACTGGTTAACACTAATTGATTACCCTCAATTAAAGCTGCGTTTTCTGCAAGCTTCTTATTAGTTATGCTTGTAATATTGTTTACCATCTTTAGTGATAGACATATCTTTGCAAAGCTCAGCTCATAAGTCGCCATTAGAGTTGCAATATGATTGTAATATTCAAAACTACGTTTTGGTGATAGGTGACCCATTACCCCAGACAGAGCATACCAACGATCAGAACCTTCAGTCTGTATACCTAACAAACCATTCTTAATATGTAATACATCATCTTCATTATAGTCTGTTAGTGCCTGTATTAGATCCTGCCTGCCATTCAATACTAAAGATAAATTACTGACAGCCGTATGTCTGAATGCGTGAAAAGTAAAATTGCATAATTCGTCTGATACGGATATGTCTGCCAATACTTTTTTAAGTAATTGTAGTGGGACATGATCGTCAATCGGCTGATGAGCACTTGATAGCGTAAAGATAAATTTATTAGAGTTACTGCCTATATTGCTTTCTACAAAATTAATGAAAAATTCGAGTTCTTGTGGCTTTAGTAGTGCAAATATAGCTATCCTTCTGATACTCCCCTGAGTCTTGGTAGGTCGATATTTATTAGGACGCACAATGATAGAGGGCTGACCATGAGATAGTCCTTCTATATCTATATAACGTAGACCTAACAACTCTTTCTTACGCATACCAGTTCGATACACCAATATGAACAGTAACGTGAACATCTCCCTTTCCAAAACATCGACGGAGTTGAGTATTTGTCTGATAATGGCATGGTACGCTTGTGGTGGAATAAGCTCGGAGCGGACACGACGTTTATTTTTCGCCTGTTCGATAATCACTGGAGCTAAATTAAACTCCTTGACTGCGAGGTTATGCATTTTTTGAAATAATCTAGCCGGATAGCTAAGATCTGTTACTTTTCGTTCGAACTCTTTATATTCAAAGATATCATCATACATCTCTTCAAAATCTTCTGATGTCCAATTTTTTAATACCTGGCCTTCTGTAAAATAGAGCCACTCATAACCTATATTTTTGACATAATGTATAATAGAAGTATCACTGAGTGGTCTTTTTTGGCTCAATAGACTCAGCACCCATTGAATGACAATTTTTTCATTCATAGCATTGTACTGCTTATATCTTTTTCTTACTCTTTGAATCAATGTTGGAGGAGTATAAGCAAGCTTCTTATTCTTATTCTTATTCTTATTCTTATTCTTATTCTTATTCTTATTCTTTTCATGTACCTTAAAGTCTTTAGCCAAGGTTTGTATTAGATCTGACTTACGAACAGGTGTTTTAGAGGTACTATATTTTTCTTGAGTATTAATAATGGCGTTTGTAGACTTGATTTTAAGTTTTAATATCCCGCTTAGATCATACTGAGCGGGCGTACTACTATTCTTATACTGTCTACTCAAATATCCTTCAAAATCTGTAGTACTCAATCCAGTATGGTTGTATTTGCCTCGTATGATAGATGCTGAAGCTTGATCTATAGCTACTTTGTCTAACATCTCCCAATAGTAGCTTGCATTCACTAGTAACTTGCTAAGTGTCGTTAGCTCTATAGATAGCGGGTTTAATATGGGCAATAACGCTTTGAAAATATAGTTTTTGATTTGCTTTTGAGAGTATGGCCTTAAGGAACTTTGAATATTTTTAGTACTACTTTGAGCGTTATATCGTATTAGCCAACATTGGCTAACCAAATCAACAATGATTTGTTTGGTATTGTAAATATCACTACAGCACTCCATACGTTCATTACCGTAATTCCCTGACTTGTATCGAATAGACAAATAAACTCTCTCATTTATGAATGGACGAGCTTGGCCGTCTATAAGTGCTTTCAACCAACCACCTAGCAAATCAGCATCATTTATACCTCCATATATGATACCTGAATATAATAACCATCCTAAAACCTCATCATGGCTATACTTGGCGGTATTTTCCCAATGCACGTTTACCGCATTAATGATTTTAGTTAATTTTTTTCCTTCCGTAACCCAGTTTGTACTAATAACTAAAGGATTTAGCTTTGCTTTTTTTGGTGGTGTCAACGCAGAATAATAATACTTAGCTAACATGTAGTGCTTATTTTGATAATTGATAAACTCCGCTATCGTCGTCCAAGCTCGCTTAACTTCTTTCTCTGTTTTGCATTGTTTTCGTACCAATTCAATTGCAAAAGTCCTAAATTTCTCAAAGCCTTTTTGAGAGATAGGTTGTATACTTAATTTAAGCTGTTGTCGGAACTTATCAAGACCGCAGCCCCAATAGTTGTAATGAGAACCAAGATAATTGACTGGTATACTTCTGAAAGTAAACTGCCTATTATGCAAATTAAGAGCTTTGCGGTAATATTTAGTAGTAGATTGTAGCCATTTCATATTACCTGGCATTTGATGCTGTAAGTGCTTCCACTTCGTTTGTAGATCTGCAAGGAGCTGATACCTACTAATTTCTAATGCTTGATTTTCAGTTAGTGCACTGGTTGACTCACTAGGTATACTCAGTAAAACGTATTTTTTACGCCTGCCATCGTATTTAGCAAATTGATTTACTATCTTAGGTAGGTTTACCGGGTTAAGAACCTCATTTATCATAATTAAAATCCTTGAGCTGACCAATTAGGTAACTCAATCTCATCACTTAAACCTAATTGCCTAGCAATTTTTTCGAATGACTTACCCACTGATTTAATTTGATCTTTACTTAAAGATGAGAATTTACCTAATGCTTCTTGGCGGTTTTTTTCATGCCCAATGACACCATTTATTAACGCAATATCTACTCCTTGTCTTTCTAGCTGCGTTCTGACGAAATGACGTGTCCAGTACGGACTTATATCTATCATCTCTTTTGTCATATCATATACTGCACCGCGTTTTATAGGAATCAGCTTATCGTGCTTCTTGGACAAAAGCCTTAGGAGCGAGACTTCATCCCCAGAAATAATTTGATCAACAGTTTCATTAATATCAAGACTTAATGGATGCTCCAATTGATAATCTATTAAATAGCGCTGATATTTTTTGAGATAATTTGTAAGTGTGAAACACAGTGGTATAAGTCTATGATTTCTAACACTCTTACTAGGTTTGTCATCAATTAATAACCAACCCATATTTAAATCTATATCGCTGTTTCTTCCTATACCATTATTTGGTCTAACGCCTGTCAGTAAACAAAAGACAAACCATGTATAAATACTGACTCTATCGAAGTGCACCTCTTCACTTGAGCTAGCTCTAACCCACTGGATTAAAGTCTCCATAAAATCATGTACGTATTCAATCTTTAGAGCAAACCCTGAGCCAGTTGTATATTTATGCCAAGGCGTGACATAAGATAAGTCATATTTGCCCTCAGCATTTAATACAGACAGCGCGGTATTGTAATGAGATATCAGTTCTTCACTACTGTGACTACTGTAGTACATTGCTGGTGCCTGAGGTGCTGGTATGCGACAAATAATATTGGCTATATGTGAGTGACTATGTGGCGTATAGCGTGATAAAACAACGTGAAGGGCTGATTCAATTCTAGCAATCGACAAATAAGGAAAAGCGCGGTTTTTACGTAGTGATTTCAGATAAATCGTAATATCATCTTTTGAAGGAAGGTCGTTACCTATTAGTTTTTGAATCAGCCAAACCGGAACAGGAATTTTTATCACATCTAGTTTATTCTCGTACTTTTTATCATCAAAAACATCTAACCTTTTAGTTATTCCTAAATGATGATAAATATAAGCTCTACTGTCTCCAATACGAAAAGCTCTTGAGTGTTTTATATAATTCTTGGTTATTAGTGACTCTACTGGTAGAGCTGTCAGCATAGATAAAAGTAGAATACAAGCTGGTACGGCCTCTTTATCAAACTTTATCGGATATTTCTGGGCATCATGGACTAAAGTTGCAAATAATATTTGGTAGCCAGGAAATGATAACAAACGAGTATTAGAGTTGAGCGCTAACTCACGTTGAGAGATATAGTTTTGCTGTAGTGAGAGATCGATAGTCTGTAGCGGTACTGAATATCTAACAAATGTATTAGGAAGTTGTTCATAGTTAATATATGGTGAATCATAAGAATCTAATACTTCTTCGAAACTAGGTGTAAAACCATCACATATTTCGGTTTCAGCCTCTAAATAATCAACATTATAGTTAGCGCTGTATTGCTCTATATCTTCTTTTGGTGTGTCCCAATAATAAGGTCTTAATTCATTAGTAGGACCAAGGTTTGATAAGTCGTCTGATAAATTAAGAGGTTTGTCAGAAAATTCTTTTACCTTATCTTCTTCATCTTTCCTAGATTTTATCTTCTTTTTAGCATTCGGATAATGCGCACATACATAAGCAGTTAATATTTTACTTATTTGACTTTGTTTCTCTGGTAAATATTGATCTACATCTTTTTCGATCGAATCGAACGCAGAATAATTGGCAACTGTATTAAGCGTTTTTTCGGTCCGCTCTATAATATCAACGAGTACCGATAGTATCTTTTCGACATTTAATCTATTGTTAGAGTTAGGCCTGTAACTATAGTCGGGTAACTCCCTCCATATCCAACGCCTTTTTTTTGTAGTAAAAAATATTGCTAACTTAAACTGCATTAGCATCTGATTAGCCTGCGTGGTCTTATCGTAGTAATAAAGCACAACGCCTGTATGTATCGCTATCGCCAACCATAAAACCCGTTTATTTACATGCTCACCGCCATGTTTACACATATTTTGCATAAGTATAAGAAGCTGAACGATGAGAGGTTTCCCAACTAGTCCTGACTTGGAGGTATCCATATCACAAAGAGATACTGGGTTGCTTTTTATAGTCTGTAGTATCTGTCCTATGGCATCTGCCCCCTCTTCACCATATTCGTCGTAATTATTGTGGATGATCATTACGATATCGGTGATTGCACTAACGATAGATGGCTGAGCAACAAAACTATGGTCGGAGCTCATTTTGTAAACCATATTGCTTAGATCTTGCACTGAGAGATGTGATGGACGCTTTTTTTCAGATATCATATATTTAGAAATCATAACTATTGCACCTTAGTTCGGTTATGATAAGTTCTTACAGGTAAATTTATTAGATTGCAGAATAAAACTATGGAGAATTTATTTTTAACGAAGATCCTTTGACTGATCTTAGTATCTAACAACTCACTAAGTGCTAGATATATTCTCTCTAACTCTATTATATTGTGATATCTAGAAACTATGCTTATCAGCTCATAAAATACTAAATCGAATCTGAATAAATCAGCATTAATTTCTACAAGTAATACTTCTTGGTCTAATGGCTCATTAACTTTGTTAACGCTTTTTAAAATATTGAAAAGAGAGAAATTGTTCACCAAGAATAAGGTATTACCATCTTTAACACATACTAACGGTCTAGATAGTGCGCTTCTTTCTTCAAATTTCAGTTGATACTTATTGAGATGAGAATAGATTAATTTGTTATAAATCTTGTAGAGGGGCACAGCCTGCGGGTATAGTGCTAACGTTCGCTTCTGTATTTTTCCTATCGTGCTGATCTGCATATTGTCGTACCTGATAGTGGTTATAAACATTCAACTCCTATAGACTATATTTTGATCAAAAAAAATACGCTACATTATTTTTAAGTTTTTTTTATCTAATTTCAGGAAAATAAGCAAATACTCCTACTTATTCCTATGTTTAATTTTCCTATTAAGAAAATAGAGTTCTGCTTACAACACTAACTAACATCTTTTATAAAAATTCTTAACTTTTTATAAAAAAACAAAAAGCCAGATACTTGCAGTATCTGGCTTTTTGTAAGGTTCTAAATTATTTTAGAATAAAGAGTAAAAAGGTAAATCAATCGACTTAGATAACGTCTCCATATCCATTATTCATACTATTCTCATCGAACTGCTGCATCACATCTAACATAGAGCCCAGTGTGCTTTGATGCTGGGAGCTAGATACGTTAGTAGGATTTGGATTACTAATGCCATAAGCACCAAATATCTGATCAGCACTGATATTACCACCTGATGCGAAGCTGATATTCCCTACCGCCGACTCTCCTCCTTCAAAAAAGTCAGCAATCGTTAACTGATCAGTAGTGCCACTAACTTTGAGAATCAGATCGTCATTGCTACGCATAAGTCCACTGGCTATATCATTAAAACCAACACCATCAAAATAGATGTTGTCAATGCCGCCGCCCGTATTGTATATAATATCTTGGCCAAACCCTGCTTCGAAGTAATAGAGGTCATCGCCTTCACTACCTTTTAATAGATCATTACCCAGTCCACCAATGAGGATGTCATTACCTAGTCCACCATCCAACTGATCGTCGCCTAGTAGTCCCTGAAGTCTGTTATCGACTTCCGTACCTTGAAGTTGGTCATCACCATCTGTACCCACAATATCAGCAGTTGCATCAAGGCTATCAGGTGTACTTGGTATTGTATCGTCAATAGATGTGGTTTCTGGTATTGCTTTACCAAACAACCCGAATATTTGCTCATGTGAAATACTACCGCCAGTCTCAAAGCTAATAGTTTCAATGATGCTATCGCCATTACTAAAGTAGTCTTTGATCGTGACTTGATTATTGGCATTGCCATTCACTCGTAAAATGAGATCATTACCAGAACTCATCAACCCTGATCCAATCTGATTATAAGTGATACCGTTACTAAAGATAATTTCGTCTACACCATGCGTATCAATAATAGTATCTATTCCAGCTGTGTAGATATACGTATCGTTACCTCTGCCACCTTTCAACTGGTCGTTACCTGCCGTGTCTACGATAGTATTATCACCCGATAGATCTGTATTATCAGTAGGTACTTCAGGCTCGGTTGGTGTGGTGGTGTCGTCATTGCCACCATTATCTGTATCACCACTGCCAGATCCAGGTAATGCTGTCAATTGACTAGCGATACTCTGAGCAGAGATAACCATATTGCTACTTGGAACAATATAATCGATGGCTTTATCATTACTACTAAAATGTCCGTCAACTTTGACTTGCTGATTCAAGTCCCCATCGACTAGGATAATGAGATCATCTCCTTCTTGATGGTAGCTGAGTTGACTCTTATCTATACCTTGGAAGAAGATGCCGTCATTACCACCACCACTATTATTGATAATGTCAATGCCTTGGTTGGCTTTGTAGATGTAGCTGTCGTTACCAGCGCCACCAGATAAGGTATCGTTACCGTCTTCGCCAGATAACGTATCGTCACCAGCGCCGCCATTGATTATATCGTTACCTGAATTGGTACCTGAACCATTACCGCCTGCTAGGTAGTCATTACCTACGCCGCCGTTTAAGGTGTCATTGCCAGAAAAACCGAAAATCTGATCGTCACCTAAGTAGCCATTGATAAGATCATTACCGTTCGTACCGAGTAGCTGTTCACTGCTATCTGTGCCTTCTACGACATTATCAGGGCTGGTCTCTACGGGCACATCAACGGGTTGGCTTGAATTGACGGTAAGAGTGAGATAAGTACCTGCACTAGTGCCAAAGAGGTCACCCGCCCATAGTATGAATGAATAGCTGCCAATACTATCGACAGTCGGGCTACCTGTAAGTGTCCGAGTATCGGCATCGAAATTTAACCAATCAGGAATATCTTGATAGCTGCCATCGGCATTTTGAGTGTCTAAAGTGATGCGGTAGCTAAGACTTGAGTCCCAAGCATCTGCATCAACAATGGTATCCGCATCAAACTGAACGCTTAAAGCTTCGTCATCATTGATGGTAATGGCCTGTGCGTGTTTATTGACAGTCGGCGCATGATTGTCTGCTCTATCAATAATGGCATTATCAATGTCTTGTTGTGTGAGAACCACTTGTTCTCCGTTATTGTCGAAGATGATGCGGTCGATTTTGTTGTCGATCATGGGTATGGGTTGATCATTGATAAATAGATCTTCTGATGATGGTTCACCTAATGGCATCTCACTATCTAAGTTACCTTCTCCATTAGGAGAATCAGATAGCAATACTAATGTGTCACCACCAAGAGAATCACTATCAACATCGTTTACGGGTAAAAAGTCAACGTCAGGCTGATTCAGTTGGGTATCAGCTACAGCCTCTTTGAAGTAATCTGCAATCCAAATATGTTCATCACTACCGGCAAAGCGAATCATTAAGCTGTCTTGCTCTCGTGTGAACGACGATTGCTGTTGAGAGTAACCTTGAATGACCAGAGTATCAATTGCTTCTACATTATCAGTCACACTAATAGTGTCTTGACCACCACCTTTTTGATAAATGATAGTATCATTACCGCCTAAACCATTTACGAAGTTGTTCTGCTCATTAAGCGTGATGACATTATCAAGACCGTTACCGAACGCTGTTTTAGCGTTACCTTTTAGGATAAGATTTTCGATGTTGTTTTGCAGATGATGGTAGCTACCAGTGTCTGACCAATTGCCCATATCATCTTGGCGATAAAATCGATGATCATCCCATTGCTCTACGGTATCATTACCACCTGAATCACCTTGTACAAAACTACCACGGCTGAGCGTCCCTTCTACAACTTGGTCTCCATGTTGATATATAAGAGTACCATCAAGGTTTTTAACGAGGGTTTCATACTTATCAACGACATAGTAGTCATCACCAACACCACCGCTCATGATGTCTGCTCCTGCTTTGCCATCTAAATAGTTGTTACCATCATTGCCATACAATCCATTATCATTTGCATCGCCGATAGCTTTAAAATGGCCATTACCCTTTAAACGGATTTCTTCAAGGTTAGTGCCCGCTAAGTCAAAGTCATTGGCAATAAAGATAGAATCATAACCCTCGTCCGAATTTTCGATGACTGTATCAAACTCATCAACATCGTATGTATCATCTCCTAATCCACCAATTAAGATGTCAGCTCCACCATCGCCTTGTAGCCAATCATTGCCTTCACCACCTTCAATATAATCATCACCGGCACCCCCAAATAAGGTGTCGTGACCGTCCCCACCATATATACTATCCGCACCTGCGTTACCATAAATAAAGTCTTCACCTGTGCCACCAAAAATGGTGTCGATATTGTCACCACCATGTAGCTCATCCCAACCAGCGCCACCGTCAATGATATTTTGGGCAGTTTGATTGCCATGTACGAGATCATCACCGTCATAAGCATTTATAATATTGGTACGATCGTTCAGTGTGCCAGTGATAACATCAGTATTTTCGCTACCTTCAAAAGTCACTTGCGCCATCAAGTCTTGATTTAGCCATTGCGTTTCATCAGCAAATTGCACACTTAATATGGAGTCTTGGGAATTAACAATATAGTTTTTTAATATGAGTTTATCAATGTCACTGTATTGAATAACAAGATCATCGCCGTCAAAAGTTATTGATTGGACATCTGATGCGTTGATATCAGTGAACTTAATATAATTTGCCTCACTAGCATAATTACTTTCTTGAATCGTATCTATACCATCACCTAACGAAAAGTGGTAAGTGTCTTGTCCCTCGCCACCTACCAATATGTCATTACCTTTGCCACCTTCGATTTCGTCATTACCAGCGTATGCATATATTTGATTATCAGTATCGTTACCATTTAATATGTCTTCGCCACGCCAACCGTTGATATATTTTTGCGTATCAGATGTAGTTAAGTTGACTAATGGCTGTTCCGTAATATTATTTAGAGATAACACTTGGTCTTGGAACTTAAATATTAAGGATTTTGTTGAGGTGGTGTCTAGCGCCCCAAGAACAGTTACCTTATCAGATCCAAAGCTTACTATCAGGTTTTGATCCTGCTTATAAAATATAACCTCATCTAAATTAACGTCAGTAAATGCTAGCTTTTCATACTCATTACCACTATAGGTATTATCATAGTTAACAAAATCTTCGCCAATACCTTTATAAAATATGTAGGAGTTTCGTCCAGCACCGCCTGCAAGATAATCATTACCTTGACCAGCGACTATAACGTCATCACCATTTTGCCCTTCGACAGTTTGACCATTACTGGTGTTGATAATAATAGTGTCATTACCTCTCAGAGCAGTATATTTCTCTTGTGTCTCATTATCTAAAAATACAAAGTCTTTACCTTTAACACCACCTGCCGACTGAGTATCAATATCTTTGAACATTTCATCAATAAAGGTTTGATCTTCAGAAGAGTTTTCAGACAACTCATCTCGCCATTGTTTTAAAAGAACAAAACCTTTTTCCCAACCACCAACCTCTAGTATATGACCGTTTAAAGATAGTAGATCTTTTAAGTCCTCTAAAGCTTCTAAGGGGTTAACAGTATACTTTTCGTTTAGTAAAACAGATAGATTGTCGAACGTCATTAAAATATTTTCGCCATCTGTATATACATCAACTGATTCTAAATATGGTTTTAAGATAGTTTGGTTTAGTAGGTTGTGATAAAGATCTTCCTTGATCTCGTTATACGCTTTGCTAAATTCAGCAATTTGACTGCTTCGAATCTCATATAAAGTATTAGTTGGTGCTATACCTAGAGTAGCATCCATAAATTTAACAATTGCTTCAATTTCGTTATTGGCAATTTCTGGTTGTAATGGCTCCGTCCATATGAAGTCTGGTAAGGACTCATATGGGCGGAGTCGAATAACATTATGAGAGTCATCTGATTGCGTCCAAGGAATGTTTTCTGGACGTAGAATACTAATATTTGTATCAGCATACTGAGTATCTGTTTTTGCCCATGCAAACATCAAGTCATCTAGTAATGCCTTTTGACCTTCACGGGTCTCAGTATTTGCGTACTGTTTCAATATATTTGCTAACTCATCAGAAACCATGGCAGCTTGTTGTATGTCACGCAGCCTTCCAGAACCATATAAACTTGGTAAGTCAGCAATATCATCTCTTAACTCTAATTTTTCTGAGTATTTTGCATGCATACTATCATTGCTTAAATTAACATCTGCAATAGTCCCTATTGAACCGTCCGTTTTGGTGAAAGTATTCTGTTCTTTAATAACTCCGCCAGTGACAGCCTCATTTATCATTTCAGAGTTTGTAACATTTAAACTTGAGATACCTACTTCTGTTAATGTTAGAAGCTCATCTGCTGTACTAATACCATCACCATTTTTATCTTGCCAAACCTTGAGCTCATTAAAGTTTTCATCTTGTACATCGACAATGCCATCACCGTTACTATCAAGGTCAGCTAAAGCCTGAATACCAGATTTTGCTAATGTACCATCATTGAGTAGGGTACTATCACCAAATAGTTCTGTACCATCGTTTATTATTCCATCACCATTTATATCACGTACAAGCAGACCATCTTCAGGGTCTACCCAGCCGCTTGCCGTTCGGATGCCATCACCATCGTGATCAAAAAATGCACCGAAATTACCGTCATCCTCTACTAGTTGAATTCCGTTACCGTTGAGATCCAACACAATAGGATCATAGTATTCAATACGATAATTTTTACCATCATTTGCGTCGGGATCAGGCGTAAAGGGGTCTAGAGGATCTTTATTTGGATCATTGTCTGGGTCTTCACAATCCTGAAATGAATCCATATAGTTATCAATTGCCATTGAGACTATAGTGCCTACTACAACTCCTGCCACTATAGGTGCTGCAACTGTCATTAATCCAGTAGCTGCTAATCCAGTAGCAAATGTTGCTATTCCGGCTTCTACTGCAATTGTTGTAGCCGCTCCAGCCAAGTACCCGAGACCACCAGATACAGTTCCTTGGAAAGAATCATAATATTCACCTTGAGCAGCTGAAGCTGCAATATTTCCAACCGTAAATACAGAACCAAATTTAAAATACTTTGCATCGTTTGGTGCAATTCTTTCTGCTTTTTCAGCAAAATCGCCAAGGCTATCTACTGCATTAGCGGTAGCTGTTTGTTTGTGATTAGCGTAAGAACACGACATGTTTTCTTCCTTCCATCATTAATAGTGAATAAATTAGTAAATAAAAATTTAATGAAAAACCCAAAAAAATGTTTATTATAATAAAAAACTCAGAACCATCTAGGAAGCTTCTCATAATTCTTGAATTTCCTGCTGAGGTGAAACCGAAAAATAAAACCCAACCTATATTTATAAGAATTAATATTAATGCAGTTATAAATATAGTTCTTTTTGGGTTTTCTCCTACTGTATGATTTAGCCTATCTGGATTCTTTGCTGCTAATTTAAATTCCTTAACAACTTTTTTTGATAGCCCTTTCATAAGATAAGTAAGAATGATTGTAGAGAAGATCAATACAAAATATAACATAACAGAATCACTCAACACCTTTATTCTATCTGAAGCCAGCTCCATTGATTGAGTGAAAGGAGTGATACCTTGATAGTGGGTGAACTTAGAACCTATAACTAAAGGAGTCAGGAAAACTACAAAAAATCCATAAATATAAGCATGTTTAAAGGGGGATAGATCGTTTAATAGATTAATCATAGTTTTATGAGAAATATAGTGATGCTCTTCTGTCATTTTTATGCTTACCTTAATCGCTATGATAATAGTAAATACAATTACGTTAGATAAAAAACCTATTCTTATACTGCATAATTAGCTTTACGAATTTTTGCAAAATGGAAGCTGCATATAAAATCTTTATATCGCTAGTTTTAAAATTAACTGACTCATATTGCGTTAACTATAAATATCTTAAATTCTTATATTTACTCTAGAGCTTGAAAAATATAAAGAGTATCTAGGCCTGTATGGTTAGCTACTTCCATTCTTATTAAGGTTATTAATTAAAAGAGTTATAACGAGATATTCAATCATGAAGTTCTATTTCAAAATTAGAATTTTAATACTTTTCATGAAATATATAACAAATAATATTAACAATAGTTCACAGAAATGTAAATTTTTATTTAAATATTTCTCGATAGTGACTTTAAGGATATATAACTGTATAAATATTAATCAATATTATTGGTTAGCTCCTGTATTTCGATATCCAAAGCATCACATATCTCATACACCTTCTTCAGCGTAATATTCCTTTCGCCACGCTCAATATTTCCCATGTAGCTACGATCTATACATGCAATAAACGTTTTTCTTGTAGTACTTGAGCATGATCTCGCAATTGTTCAAGCTCAGCATTTACTCTGGTTAACTTGGTTTTTAGCGGCGTTACATAAGTATGAATTAGACAATAGTATACGATTGGCAAAAAATATTTTTGCCTTAAAATAAGATGTTTGACCGTTATAAATAGCTAAAAACCAACTATCACCTAAGATATTATGGACAGAGTAGACGTCAAAAACACTGCCAAATGGCAGTGCCCAACTACGAGTTAAATATTAATTTACATCTATTTCATAGTGATATATAATTTCGCATATAAGGCTCTAGCCCTTTAAGAACAATGAATATAGAACTAGGTCATTTAAGACCAGTTCGTCGACCTACCTTGACATGGTAGAGGTCGTTGGTTCGAATCCGATTACGCCTACCAGATTCGAAAAGCCCCAATCTTAAGATTGGGGCTTTTTTTTGTCCGTGAAATATGGGCTGTAGCGGAAAAGGAAACTATACGTCGATGCAAATTTCCTCTTTTCTCACTTTCAGCAAATGTCATCAAAAAACGTGTGTGCCCAAATTGTGCCTAAGTTGTGCCTGCTCTCTATTTAGCATTCCTTCCAGAGTAGCACTTTTGACCTCTACCCTGAATCATCTAAAGCGCTCTCAAGATTAATTTACTTCTCTTTATCTAGCGACTCGTTAGGTACATAAGTAAATAAATCACCTACTTCAATATCTAGTGCCTCACAAATTTTATCCATAGTGTCAAAATCTATTCTTGAAGTCTGTTCGTTATAGATCTTGTGCACTGTCGACTTGCTAATTCCTGTCATTCTTATTAGATCTGCCACCTTCATACGTCGTTCAGCTAGTAGCACTGGTAGATTACATAAAATCATTAATAATTCCTTAATAGACTAAAAAAGTACTTGCATCGACTAACGGTAGCTAGTAAAGTACTTCTATCGAACAACAAATTACTTTTATAGAATTATTTGTTATCTCGATAAAACAACCTAGTTATTTAATTGGCTTACAAGGAATTTATTATGTCACATACCTACCTAACTACCCAAGAGCTTTCTGAGCTCATCAAATATAACCCTCGTACTATCCGTAATGAGCTAAAGGATAGTGTGCTTATCGAGGGTATTCATTATATACGCCCGTTCGGTGGTCGTAAGATTTTGTACATTTGGGAAGAGATTGAAAAAGATATGCGCACTGGTATCGCCGGTAGCATCAATGCCATGGCACTACAATAAGGAGAAATAGGATGGCTAGTATCAGAAGGCGCAAAGGGAGCAATATGCTATTTGTCGATTTTTATTATATGGGTATACGCTGTCGGGAGACGACAAACCTAACAGACACACCAGCGAATCGCAAGAAGCTTGAGAAAGTGGCTGAGAAAATGAAAGCAGAAATCATCTTAGGACTGTTCAATTACGCTAAGTACTTTCCAAAAAGTGACAAAGCGGCACAGATGGTAGCGTTAAACGATCGCAAGGAATGCATTAGTACCGATACGCCCTCTTTTGAACAGTTTGCAGAATTATGGTTCTCTGAAAAAGAAATTGAATGGCGCGATACCTATAAGCGCAAAATAAAGGAGATTATTGATATGTACTTGATTGCTAAGTTTGGGACTAAGCCCATTCATCTCATAAAAAAGACAGATGTATTAGCCTTCCGTTCATCGCTCGCCAAAGTAACGTACGGAAAAGCTAACAAACATCTGTCAGCGGCACGCATCAATTCGATAATGGTACCTTTGGGTATGATACTAAAAGAAGCGGCTAAACGCTATAAATTTGATAATCCTTACTACGATATCAATGCGCTCAAACAACCCAAAACAGATATTCAACCATTCACACTAAGTGAGGTCTGGACGTTTATTAATGGTGTAAGAGCAGACTATCGCAATTATTATCTGGTACGTTTTTTCACAGGTATGCGTACGAGTGAAATTGATGGATTGACTTGGGAGAACATTGACTTTGACCGACGTGAGATTGTGATCAAACAAGCTTATGTCAAAGGCAAAATTGTTCCTCCTAAGACTCAAGAGTCTTACCGTGCGATTCAAATGTCACCTTGGGTCTACGATGCTCTGAAGGAACAGCAGACCATCACTTATAAGCGATCTGACTATGTATTTTGCGCGCATACGGGTGAGCCACTTGACTACAACAACGTGAATAAACGTGTTTGGCACCCTACTCTTAAGATTTTGGGTCTCAAAAAGCGTAATGCTTATCAGACTCGTCATACCGCAGCAACGCTATGGTTGGCTGCTGGCGAAAGTCCTGAGTGGATTGCCAGTCAAATGGGACACTCTACAACTAAGATGCTATTCAACACATATAGCCGTTACGTACCGAATATGACTCGGCAGGATGGTAGTGCATTTGAAGCATTGGTCAATCGCAGTCAGATTGCTCAGGTATCTACCGATAAGGGGCCTCACAATGAAAATGATTGATTACGATAAATTGCATGCGACGTTTAAACCTAGTGGCTATGTCAGTAATGGCGCAGATAATATTGCTAACTACCTCATTTGTGAGCTCTGTATTCAGTCAGGTACTGGTTTGGCTAGGTTCCTAAGTATTGATAGTTGCTTTGATAATCATACGGCGCTGCGCATATGGGTTCAAATGCGCTTAGAGGCCAATCCTGACTATGTCGTTGATGATATGTGTAGTCAGCTACAGAGTGAGCTTTACGAGCTACTACCTCAAACTGGCTATGGATACTAAGGAGAATGTTATGAGCATGAACTTCGTCTTTGATTCAGCTTTTGATGATACAGCGAAGCGTTTGTGTCATGAGTATTGGTCCTATGTGTCGCCCAGTGATTATATAGCGCATTTAGAACTGCTTTGTTGTGACCACAACACGGAGATTGATGCATTATTTACTACACTTGCAAAATGTCAGGTTTATTTAGATGACGTACACTGTGAGTACTGTGGTCGTCCCTATCAATTAGATGTCCCAGCAGATATACCTCATGCAAAGAGATTGAACTCTTGGTTTTGTGAGGGGTGTATCGGTTTTTCTGGTGGACAGCTTGTCTTAGGTAGGTAAACCTTAAAATAGTTAGAATCAGAAAAACAAAAAAGCCTCAGCTTAAAGTTGGGGCTTTTTCAGTTTAGTCAGTTCAGCCATATTTTAGCTAAAAATTTTATAAGATTACACTTTACAGACCACACTAGCTTCTTTAGCCTTATCATAGACCCCGTAAGCATCTAGTCCTAAAGACTCTACATCATCAAGATATTTCTTTGTACCTTTTTCAAGTGGGCCTTTCCAGTCTGGGTCATTGAGTGGGTCTAAGATATCGACAACTTCGTCTCCTTGATCGATAGCTGCTTGTAACTGCGTTGAATAAGTCTTATCCCACATAGCCCCTACTTTTTTGCTAAGCGCCATACCTGAATTGTCATCAATAACTTGTTTCAAGTCCTCTGGCAGACCTTCATACTTATCTTTATTCATAGTTACCATTAAAGCAGAACTATAAAATGGCATATTGGTATGATACTTCGTCAACTCATTTAGTTTAAAAGTCTCCATGGCTTCCCATGGAAAGCTTAATCCATCAACGACACCACGCTGTAAAGAAGTATATATATCATTGGCAGGTAGCCCAACGGGAGAAGCTCCCATACTCTCGATGATGTCACCTGCAACTGCTGAGGGCCTACGAATACGCATACCTCTCATATCCTCAGGAGTTCTGATTAATTTGTTAGTACTGTGCAAGGTTCCAGGTCCTGTGGCAAACATAAAGAGCAAGTGTGAATCTTCATACTCGTTAGCAATCGTACCATTGTCATATAAGGTTTGTAGCATACAGCCTGTTTGTGTTGATGAGTTAGATAACCCTGGAAGCTCTGCAATCTGAGATAGTGGGAATCGACCACTTGTATAACCTTGTACTTGTGAGCCAATATCAATGGTTCCTTTTACAGCAGACTCATAAGCTGTATCCGCTTTACTGATAGTGGCCGAAGGATATACCTCAACTTTAAGACGCCCGCCCGAATCAGCTTCGACTTTCTTTGCCCAAGGTTCAAAAATCTCTTTATTAATATCAGATGTTGCAGGATAGAAATGTGAGAAACGTAAAACAGTGGCTTCTTCTGAGGAAGTCGTACCATTACTGGATTGGTTTGAACAACCTAAAAGGCTCATCGCGGCTAGCACACTTATCGAAAAAATGGGTGCTAATTTCATTATCAATTCCTTTTGATAGTAGTCATAAGTTCATTAATTTAATTTATGTTTGTATAATATTTGACAGGTAAGTTAAATACGCCATTAGCAGTAGTTATAGATAACTAGGTCAATATATACTTAACGTACGCCTAAACATTCATCTGAAATTAGCAACTAAAATGATATCTGTCAAATCATTTAATGACTATTCTCTAACGTTTGTGATAATGTAACACCTTACAAACATCGGCTAGTTAAGCATGCTAAGAAATTCAGATATTGCTTGCTTTTCTGGTACCTAGAATTTTTTAATACGTTTTTTTTGCAGCTCACTGTCCGCAATGATTTTGTAAAAATGTATTGAAAGTAAAAATGTTAATAAGATAAGTAGTTACCTAATACTCTTGAAAAGCATTGACGCCTTATAAGAGTCTAATCGATATAAAAGCACTCTTACTTTTGCATCGTTTGATCTCAACAAGTGAGTATATATATACAAGGAAGAACAGAATGACAGGGATTGAATTTTATACTAACGGTCATATTGTCAGCGAAGCTGACAGCATGCGCCAAAAGCTAGGGGTCTTAGCGAAACAATATTCTGCAACATCAGCCATCATTATTACAGATGCTGGTATCTCCGAACTAGGCTATGTCGATATCGCCCAGCAATCCTTACAGGAAGCCGGTATTAATGTCGTTGTGTTCGATAGTGTCGTTGCAGACCCGCCCATTGAAATTGTTGAAAGCGCTATTGAGCGTGCAAGAGACAATCAATGTGACTTGATCATTGGCTTAGGTGGTGGAAGCTCTATTGATACAGCAAAGATTGTCGCCTTATATCCAAACGACTTTCAGTCCGTTAACGATATTTTGGATAAAGATATTAGCGGTTTCAAAAAACTACCACTGTTTGCGATACCGACCACTGCTGGTACGGGCGCAGAGTCTACTTTTGTCTCCGTGATTACCGCAAAGGATGGCAGTAAAAAGGCTATTTATACTCCTAAAATCCTACCTGACGTCGCCATTTTAGATGCAACATTAACACTAAAACTACCTCGTCATATCACTGCAGCAACCGCGCTTGATGCCATGGTGCATTGTATTGAAGCCTACACGAGTCGCACTAAAAAGAATCCTATTTCAGATGCGCTAGCACTAAAAGGCTTACAGATGCTTTGGAGTAATTTTGGAAAAGTATTAAACCAAGGTGACAATATTGATGCTCGTGCCGATATGCTGTTAGGTTCCACACTGGCAGGCATAGCCTTCGTCAATGCCTCTGTAGCCGCCGTTCATGGACTCTCCTATCCCCTTAGTATTAACTTCCACATTCCACATGGACATGCTAATGCACTCGTCATGTGCGGTGTTTTTACATTTAACTTATCAGAAGCTGCTCCTCTATACGCAGAGCTTGCTCGTGCTGTCATGCCTACTCAAACAGCTGGAATGACAGATTTAGACGCAGCGAATTCATTTATTAGTCAACTAAAAATGTTTTTGGAAAACAGTGGTCTTAAATACCGTTTGAGTGAATTGGATATTACAAAGAACGATATTCCTGCCCTAGCCGACATAGTTATCAATACCTATGCACGACTAATCGCAACCAATCCCAAAGATATGACTTTAGAGGAAGTCACTGCAATATATGAAGAAATAGCCTGATAATAAATATTGTTTAAATAATTTTGTCTATCAATCAAGGAAGATGATTATGTCGAAATATGAATTAGAAGTTGTCGTTGATGGCTTTCACTATTTAGAAGGGCCTCGCTGGTATCAAAATGCGCTATGGTTTGTCGATTTCTATACTCAAGGCGTTTATCGAGTTAACGACGAAGGAGTAGCGGAGAAAATCATCCATGTTGAACAGCAACCTTCCGGTTTAGGATGGTTGCCTGATGGGCGTTTGCTGGTTGTATCGATGAAAGACCGCAAAGTCTTACGACTAGAAAATGACGGTAACTTGGTCGTTCACGCTGATATCTGGGAGCATTGCGGTGGTCATGCCAATGACATGGTTGTTTCATCTAATGGCAACGCTTATGTAGGGAACTTTGGTTTTGACTTGATGAGTGGCGCTGACCATGAAAACACAGGGCTTATATTGGTCAAGCCTGATGGAACCTCACAGGTTGTCGCTGAAGGATTGGCATTTCCAAATGGCATGGTTATCTCTGCGGATCAGAAAACATTAATCGTTAACGAGCTGTTTGGCAATAAAATCACGCAATTTGATATCAAAGAAGATGGTAGCCTTGGAGGAAAGCGTGACTTTGCTAATTTTGGAGAATTAGGTGATGAGCCAAATCTTGGTCTATGTATAGAGAATGCCAGCATATTACCGGATGGTTTAGCCTTGGATGCAGAAGGTGCCGTGTGGATCGCAGATACTTTAAATCAGCGAGCTGTACGTATAGCAGAGGGTGGTGAGATTTTAGAAACTATCGATACTGCACCTGATGGTATCTTTGCAGTTGCACTTGGCGGACAAGATGGCAAGACACTATTTATGTGCGCGGCACCAGACTGGGATGAGGCCTCTCGTAAGGCAGAAACCAAAGGACGTATGCTAGCTGTACAGGTTGAAGTAGGGCATGCAGGTACGCCATAATTAAAAAGCTTCTCAGAACTGAACTTAAAACAACCCGCCTGATGCGGGTTGTTTTAGTTAATAGCTAGCTACTTTTTGAAGGTGGTTTTTATGTTAATTGCGATAAAGGTATTATGATTTACTCATTCAAATAAAGCTCAGCCATCCCATCAAGTTTGGCTTTTACCTCTTTCCAGTTCGGCATCACCTGCGTTAATAAGCGCCAAAAACGCTCACTGTGATTATGCTCTGCAATATGACACAGCTCATGCAGTATCACGTAATCAATGCATTCCTTTGGTGCTTTTGCTAAATGCGGATTGAGTATTAAATTGCCTTTAGTTGAGCAGCTTCCCCACTGCTTTTTCATAGTCATTAATTTTATTGAAGGACTATTTTTAACCCATGAAGCCTTATATATCAAGGCTTCAAGCCTCTCTCTAGAGATCGACCTAAATTTATTTTTATACCATTCATCAATAAGACGTTTAACTAAGACAGCTCGTTTTTCAGCGTCCAACTCAGAATCACTTTGAGATAATTCTACATTCAGCTTACCGCGACTAAGCTTCACAGTACTGTTGATCCCATCGTTAGCTTCTGCATCGGTTATCACTTTTAACACATAACGACGACCCAGATAAAACTGGGTTTCACCGCTAACATATCGTTTGGGTAATACATGGTTTTTTTGCTTAGTAAAGTCTTGCAGACTTTGCCATATCCAACGAGCACGTTTCATTATAGCGTCATGGATTATTTCTTCGCTGGCATCGACAGGTGCGGTGGCAACCACACGCTGATCAGGATGTACTTTGATAACCACTTTTCGAGGCTTGGTCTTTTTAGCAATCAGCTTGTCGCTTTCAGGTTTCTTTATCTTCTCTTTATAAGTTACTTCTTTACGCACGACTTCATAGTCAATCTTATATTGACCATAATAAAATACGCCATTCTCAGTCATTACCTACTACCCTCTTGCTGCTCTTAGGCTACTTGTCTCTTGAAAGTCCAAGACGGGTAATCTTTAGCACTTCCTCGATGAGCTGTTGCGCTTTGTCGATACCCAAATCCATAAATAACATCGGTAGCAATTTGACACTAATAGCATTTTCGATCTCTGCTGGGTTAATAGAATACTCAGCAACTGCTGTCTTAACGATACTATCAATCTCAAAGGCGTAAGCGACCAGCTTGTCATTATCTAGCTCTTTATCCGCTAAGAAATCAATATCAAATAAGTGTTTAAACAAACCAAAGTACGCCTGAGCATGTTTGTTCAATTTACCACTATCATCGATAAACGCATTCGGTACATCAGCGACATCGCGGTCTTTGACAGCTTGCTCAAAATCAGCAAACATCATGTACTGCTTCACGGGTGCATCGAACATTGCCTTGGCATCCGCAATAGCTTGCTTGAGCAATTTAGAAAAATACTCTTGGGCATAAGGGTCATCAGCCAAATCTTGTTCAATCATCTTGGTGACACGACCAGTGATTTTATCGGTTTGGTTGCGCGCTTCATCATCGCTTAATTCTTCAGGCTTAACATCCTTACCTAAGTTACCAACCAAGTAAGCACCTTTTGCCTCACGAACTTCAAGCCCTGCGATATGCTTATCAAGTAAGCTACGAATGTCCGCTTCATACTCATCGTAATCAATGGTTTCATCAGCATCTTCGCGTACTTGCTTACGTAGATTGATAAAGGCTTTTAGATCGGCTTTGTAGCGATCACGTTTACTATCGAATGATTTGTCTTCAAAGAAAGACGCTGATTGCAACGCAATTTTCATAGCATTAGAAAACGTAGTCAAAGCTGCATAAAAGTCGTCACGTTCTTTGAGCTTGGTATCGACTACCCTACCTTCTATTTCCTGCATTTTTGGTGCAAGTACTTGTCTTAACGCTTGACCATCCTGTTTGTTCTTCACTGATGAGAAGATAGCCCATAAATCACTATGCAGTCTTGGTAGCTGCTTATACTCGGTATCCATCGCGTTATACAGACCCTTAAGATCTTCGATATCAAAGCCACCTTGCGTACGTTCTGCTAAGTCTTGATATTTCTCAATGGTGATATCCAGCTCTTTTAAGATGCCACGATAATCAATCAGATAACCAAAACGCTTTTTCTCATGCAAGCGGTTAACGCGAGCAATCGCCTGAATCAGGTTATGCTGTTTTAAAGGCTTATCAATATACAGTACGGTATTTTTTGGTTCATCAAAGCCCGTTAGTAGCTTATCAACGACAATCATAATGTCAGGACCATCATCCTGACTAAAGGCTTCTATGATAGCTTTGGTATAGGCTTTTTCATCACCACCATATTGATTGGCGACATTATCTTGCCACCAGTTTTGTACGATGTCTTTTGATTCACCATCAACAGTGTCATGCCCCTCACGGGTATCAGGTGGCGACATGGCAACCACTGAGGTCACTTTGCCAATCTTGTCTAAGGCCATCTTATAGCGGATAGCTGAGGCTTTAGAGTCACAGGCCAGTTGACCTTTAAGGTGCTGCTGTTTAAAGTTTTGGAAGTGATCAGAGATGTCATGAGCGATCAGCTCAATACGACCTTCAACCTGATAGATTTGACCTTTTTGTGAGAACTTACGCTTGAGATCAGTCTTTTGATCATCGGTGAGCTTTTGGGTGATACGGTCAAACCATGCATCAATGGCTTGATCATTGGTATTCAATTCAGGGATACGCTCTTCGTATAAGAGTGGCGTGACCGTTTTGTCTTTGACCGCTTGCTGCATGGTATAAGAGTGAATGATCCTACCAAATTTATTCTCAGTCTTGTCATCCTTGAGCAGTGGCGTACCCGTAAAGGCAATAAAGGCAGCGTTTGGCAGGGCTTGCGCCATACGGATATTATTCTCACCGTTTTGGCTACGGTGACCTTCATCGACCATGACGATGATGTTTGGGCTGTCGTTATAACATTCATCATACTTAACGGCTGAACCAAACTTATTAATAATGGAGAAAATAACGCGTTCGTTACCATGACCGATTTGCTGCGCCAGACGGCGACCAGAAGTTGCCATGGCGTCACGACTATCACGTTTACTAGTTATTACACCACCCGACTTAAAGGTATTGCTCAACTGGGTTTCAAGATCAACACGATCCGTGACGACAATAATGCGACACTTAGCGAGCTCCTCTAACCAAATAAGTGCTTTAGAGAAAAACACCATCGTAAAGGATTTACCACTACCTGTGGTATGCCAAATCACACCGCCCTCACGACTACCCCTTTCATCAAAGGTACTGATACGTTCAATCAAGGCTTTGATACCAAATACTTGCTGATAACGGGCAACAATTTTCCCCGCCTTTTTATCAAACAAGGTAAACATGCGCGTCATCTCAAGCAAACGCTCAGGTTGCAATAAGCTAATGATTAAGCGGTCTTGATCGGTGATCACTAAATCACCAGCATTAATCAGTGATAAGTATTCTTTTTTAGCAGAGGCAGGACGATGATCAAATAGACGACTAAGCTGCTCATCACTGAGCCTTTGGTTTTTTAGACGATTAAACTCAGCCTCTTGTATGTCTTCTTCGACCCATTTTGCCCAAAACTTCTCAGGCGTTTTGCAAGTCCCGTATAAACCGTCATTACCATTGACCGCGAGCAATAACTGGCTGTAGGCAAACAGATGCGGGATTTCTTTTGGCTTTTGATTGCGAATATGCTGGGAGACGGCTTGCGTGTTGGTTGATTGCCACTCTCTACTCGAGTCAGGACGTTTGGCTTCAATCACTGCCAACGGTAGACCATTTACGAAGCAGACGATATCAGGAATGATATTACCTGTCCCTTCAGCATTCTGTACTACCAGCTCTTCGGTAAAGTGAAAGCTATTATTATCGATATGATTCCAATCTATCAGATTGATGGTTTGCGAGGTTTTTTTACCATCGATAAATTCGGTCACGGTCACGCCATATAGCATGGCGTTATAGAGCTTTTCATTGGCGAGCTGCAAGCCTAAGTTCATAGCTGGGTTTAGCTCATGCATGATCTTATCAATGGCACTGTCGGATAAATGATGCTGCGTGCCTTCAAACATAAAGGTTTGCTTAGCTAAGAACGCTCGCATGATAGGCAATAACACCACTTGGTTAGTGGCTTTGTTAGCGTTAGCCTGATTAGCTATTAGCTTATTGCTACGCATGGCGTTGCATTGGCTTGGCGGAATAAACTCATAGCCGAGTGTAGTAAGTAAGGTTAAGGCAGGAATCTTTGAGCTGAATTCTTCAGCGAAATTGATGCTGTGGTTGGTCATATTAGTATTCTTATCATTATTGCGTAATAAGTGTGAAACTAGTCACGACACTTTTTATAAGTTAATGAAGCATCGTTCCAATCAGCTTTAATGCGTACACTTTTATCTGGTAGATATTTATAATTTATCGTGGATACGACAGGATCTGCTTCATAATAAAAGGCACCCATGACATTCAATTCGGTTGAAGATATGGGGTCTACTTTGATAACGTCGAATCGTTGAACACCATTTGAAGAGCCTCTATTTGCACTCAAAAATGCTGGCTCACGAATTTTTTTAGGGAGATCGCAGTCTCCCCAAGCGCCTTGGTACTTTTTAGGAACAACACTGGATTGCTGGGAATAGACGTAAGAGCCATTAAATGCCCTTTCAGTAGAAGTGCAATTGCTTAAGTTCTTTAACTGAATTTCATTGGGTGAAAATCTCGCTTCAACTTGGCAACCTAAGTTAGACTGATAGTCTAGATAACCACTCTCCGGTACCGTAAAAACAACAGTGCTATTGTCTTGAATGGGCTTGGCTTTACTAGCAGTGACAAAGCTAGAGTCGCCAATCATATTGGCGAGAAACAGCTCGTAGTGTTTAGCGCCCTCATATTCAAAACTGCTTAGATGTATTCGTTTATTCGTACCGCTAACATAGACACCTTCCATTACAGGAGCAGCCATCGCCGTCACAGGTAGTATGGAAAATAGCACTAAAGCTTTTTTCAACATGAGGCTATATCTTCTTATAATCAGTTTTCTATAGTGATTTATAGGTTTATGAAACGTTCCCTACGGCTACGCACTTTGCGATAATACCTCTAAAGTTTTAAGCTGTCTTGCTTGGAAAGTTCGAAGTATGTCTGGTAAAATTAGATTAAACTTCACTTCCTGAGAATAAAAGAACTTTCGATTAACATAACCTTCTATCCTACCGTTTTTATCTGTGTCAGGCAGAAGAATATATCGCTCAACTAACTCATAATTTTCATATTTTTCATATATTCTTGGAGTATCATCTAATAAACTGTTGTGAATTAACTCGTTGCGATAAGACTCTATCGCATTAATAAAAGCATCCTTTTCAAAAAGAGTTCCTATGCTTTCGTTAATCTTAAGCTTTTTCTTATCACTGTAAAGTTTATTATTTGATGCTAATTTAGGATATTTCTCAAAGCTAGTTTTGATTTTCTCAATCTCGTATGCAAGCTTCGTATAATAATCTAGCAAGCTATGAAGTCTTATGTAAATCAATGCCATTAAACCAATTAGCTTATTAGCTACGGGAGACTTGGTAGTCCTAAAATTCTGCTTATTGCTATTAGGTAAGCCTGAAAACTCTGATTCAAAGTTTAGAATGTAATAAAAATCCCCGCTCAAATAAATTAGTTCTTTGGATAATTCTTGAATATTAGAAATTAAGCTAAAAACATCTATGGTATAAAGATATTTATGTAAAAATTTCTTATCATCGGCATCAGTTATCTTTCCTAATATTTTGTCAAAGTCGCTTTTACTTAGTGTACTTTCAGCGTTAAGACCTGTATCAGTAAGCATATCTTTCCAATCCGCATTAATTGAGCCTTCTGCATCCACATACGCTTGAGAACTACCCCACAACTTTGTTACGACTAGCTCATATAGCAGTAAATACTGAGACTCTAGAGAATTAATAATGGTTTGATTTGGAAATGACCAATAACCTGTGGGATTATGGAACAGGAAGTTAGTATGATCAGTTGGCATGGTTTCTAATGGAATACCATTCAGTCCTAAATACATAGATTTTTCTAAGCTTTCCGAGATAATCGAAGGCGATACTTTTCCTGTATTTTTAGCATTCATCAACCACCACCCTTTTCTTACCCGTCAACAACACCTGCATGAGCGCCTTCTTCTCTTGCTGTAAATCAGCCAATTGCTGCTCAAGCAGTTCAATCTCTTTATCAGCATTGGTTAACACGGTGGCGATTTTTTGTTGTTCTTTGAGAGGTGGCATTCTAAATTTCATACTTTCGAATGAAGTTTTTGAAAGCTCTAAGAAGGTTGAGCCACTCGCTTTGCTTATCATTCTGTGTTTGTTATACGTTAGGAGGTAATACACAAACTCAATATTGGTTTTGCTATTAGGAACGATATTTTTAAAGCCTTGGTTCGTACACATCTCATGAGAAGTAATTGCCATTGCACCAATTGTTGCACGGGTACAAATAAGCAACGAACCTGCTGGCACTAGTTTAGCTGAGCTATTTTTTAGCCCTTCTAGCGTGATTTTTCTTAGACTAGAGTTTATATAACGACTATCTTGTTTGGTAATATCAGTGGGTGTAATCCAGTTTATATCACCATCCCAATATTCAGTATTGGATGTACTAGGCGTACCTCCTGAATAAATCTTGCCCAAGCTTGAAACTGCTCTTTCCTTCCATTCACTCTCAAACCTTTTCCCCGACTCATCAAGCAAACGCTTTTTACCCGTCAGCAATTGCTGCATCAACGCTTTTTTCTGCTGGGTACTATTCTCAATCAAACGCTCAGTCGCGCCAATCGCTTTATCCCACGTGGATAGAATTTTGGCGATTTTTTGTTGTTCTGGGAAAGGTGGAGAGTTTATTATTATTTCTCCACAGTCTGGAACCCTCATATGAGCAACTGTTCCACCATTGCTGAGATCTTCTATTTGCTTTTGGCAATACCCACTCATTAATGAGTAGAAAACAAACCTGTTGTTAGCGACTTTAGGATTTACTCTATACATCATTGTACGTTGACCTAAAAAAATCCCTCCGCTATTTTCTAATATGCCAGCCTCACCAACAGGTGCTTCACGGGTAAAGATAATATCTCCGTCTTGTGGCGCACCTCTACGAATCCACTGTTGATAAACGTCTTCATCTACATAGCGCACATTTTCTGTATCAACTTTACCGTGCCGAACATTAGTAGTCCTTATCATCTTATAAGGAGTTATATAGTCCACATGCTTGGCAGTTTTATTAACACAATCAATTATAGACTCGCAAAGTTCCTTTATAGGCTTACGCTCCCATCCCTTAGGCACCATAACCCAACTCCTTTAAAAACCCTGCCATCTCAGCTTCTAGCGTATCCAATTCAGCTTTTAACTCAAGACGCTCAGCACGTACCGCGTCCAGATCAATCTCTGCCTCTTCCTCAAAGGTATCGACATAGCGCGGAATGTTTAGGTTAAAGTCGTTTTCTTTAATTTCATCAAAGGTGGCTAGATACGCGTATTTATCGACGCTTTCCCGCGCTTTATAGGTCTCAATGACTTTAGCAATATTGTCTTCAGTCAGCTGGTTTTGGTTCTTACCTGATTTAAACTCATTGCTGGCATCGATAAATAACACCGTGTCATCATTTTTGTTCTTCTTAAACAGCAAAATAGCCGCTGGAATACCCGTCCCAAAGAACAGTTTTTCTGGCAAGCCAATCACCGTATCAAGTAAGTTTTCTTCAATAAGTTGTTGACGGATTTTACCTTCACTTGACGCACGGAACAGCACGCCATGTGGCACGACCACACCCATGCGACCAGTGCTTGGTTTAAGCGTTTCGATCATATGACTGATAAACGCATAGTCGCCCTTAGTCTTGGGCGGTACACCGCGATGGAAGCGACCATAGGGATCGCTACTGGCATCTTCATGACCCCATTTATCCAGTGAAAACGGCGGATTGGCGGTCACCACATCGAACTGTAATAAGTGCTTGCCGTCCTTATCGAGTAGCAGCGGATTACGGATGGTATCGCCCCACTCGATACGGTGGTTGTCCTCACCGTGGAGGAACATATTCATCTTGGCCAGTGCCCATGTCGAGCCAATGGCTTCTTGACCGTATAGCGCATACTTCTTAGAATTTGAGTTTTTGCGTACCATCGCCCCACATTTAATGAGGAGCGACCCTGAACCACAGGCTGGATCACAGATTTCATCGCCTTCGACAGGCTCAAGGATAGTCGCTAACAAATTCGATACTTCAGGCGGTGTATAGAACTCACCAGCTGTCGCCCCACTACTGGCAGCAAAATGCTTGATCAAATACTCGTAAGCATTACCAATTACGTCCAAGCTACCGACACGCTCAGCGCTTAAATTAAGGATGTCTTTGCCAAAATCTTCTAACAAATGGCGTAGTAGCTCATTCTTTTGCTTTTCTTGACCAAGTTTATCAGTGTTGAAGCTAATGTCTTGGAAGACGTTTTTGAGCTTGGTGCCGTTGGCTTCTTCGATAGCGTGTAGCGCCTCGTCAATACGTTGACCATTACCCGGCTGATGACGCTGCTCGTACAAGTCCCAGAAGCTTGCGCCTTCAGGCAACACAAAACGCTGCTTGGACATCATCGCGTGGATCAGCTCAGGGTTGTCGCCAAACTGCTCAACCAGTTTGTTGTACTCATCGCGATATACATCAGATAGGTACTTTAGGAACAGCATGGTTAAGATAAAGTCTTTATAGGTATCGGCGCTGATGACCCCGCGAAACGTGTCACAGGCATTCCATACTGCTTTATTGATGTCGTCTTGATTGATTTTGCTAATATTATTAGTGGTACTGGCAGGCATTTATTATTCCTTAACGCGCTGGAAAATTGCTGGTTGTTATAGTGAGGTAATGATATAAGGGTATATAGTCGATATCTTAAAATGATGGGCTTTTAATTATTAGACTTTATCAAAGCGGCGGCACTGAAAATACTAGGCATTAACTCTAATACTCTATCTACGAAATGGTTAGCTATCAGTGACCCTTTACGCGATGACATAAGCTACTTTTATTTATTCGACATTCATGACGATATTTCACCGTCTAAATATCAAATACTGAGAAGACTCTAGAAAGTGTTATTTAATAATAACCAGACTAAATTCTGTTTATAAGAAGCATTATCTGATGCATACAGTATAATTTTAAAGTTCTTTTTCCATTTGCTCCGCACGTGCAATACACGCATCCATAGCATCGCCAACGGTTTTAGTTAAGCCTTCATCTTTTAAGTGCTCAACAGCTTCGTGAGTAGGACCGCCTTTAGTTGTTACGTTTGAGCGTAATTGCGAAATACTAATATCAGGCTGGCTAAGTGCCATTTCGGTAGCGCCAAGTGCTGTTTGTTGTACTAAGCGACGGGCATCTTCATCGTTAAAACCAAGTGCTTTCGCTTTTTCTTCAATGGCTTCCATAAATAAGAAAAAGTAAGCTGGCGATGAGCCAGTCACAGCAATAATATCGTTTATTTGCGACTCTTGCTCAACCCATACAGCAATACCAGTACATTCAAAGACTTGTTGTACAAACTCGTGTTCATCGGCTGTTTCGTTTGCACCAAATAAACCTGACACGCCACGCCCTAGTAGCGATGGTGTGTTTGGCATGCAACGTACCATCTTAACGTCTTGGCCGAGCATTTCACGTAAACGCTCAACGGTTAAACCTGCGGCAACCGATATAAATAATTTATCACTAAAATCTACGCCTGACTCTTGAAACGATTTACATAAATCGCCCATCATTTGAGGCTTAACAGATAATACAATAACATCAGCATCGCGTAGGGCTTCGTTATTGTCACTGGTGGTTTTTACCTTAAAATCGTCTGCTACCTTTGCAAGCTTTTCTTGGTTGCGGTTTGTAGCAATGATGTTGTTTGCATTAAAACCGTTTTTTACCATGCCACCAATAATGGCATAGCTCATGTTGCCTGTGCCTATGAATGCGATTTTTTTATCTGACATATACCTGTTATTACCTTTTAAGTTCGCGTTCCAAAAATTTCTGTGCCGATCCTCACCATGGTCGAACCTGCACTGATGGCAGCTTCAATATCTCCACTCATACCCATCGACAACGTATCTACATGAGGATATTGGGCCTTTAGTTTATCAAAGCAAGTTTGTAATTGCTCAAAAGACTGAATTTGTCTCTACGATCGCTTCAGTATAGTACCGTCTTCTTTTTCAGAGTAAACCACTGAGACTCTCTAATGACTGTTAAGTTTAATAGTTGATATTCGTTTATATCTCTGTTAGGTTTTAACTCGATACATAATGTATCATTTTATATATAACTGTATTTAAACAGTGGCTAACCCATCGGTGTTTGCACATCACATTGTTATAGCAGTTGTATTAGTCATATTTCGTTCGTGCTGTATCTATGGACGTTTACCATACGTCTTAGCTACAACTGCTCTTTTCGATAAAGCTCTATCAATAAGTACTAATGAATAGCACGCACTATCACTTGATAGCTGGCAAATAGCATCACAAAAATCAAAGATACATGTTGTCTCAAAGCCACATAACACACTTTTCTTACCAGTTTAGTAAAACCTCCTAGCTTTCTTATCTCATCATAAGCACCTTTTAGATTCTTAACATTGAGATTTTCGGTCTATTAACAGAGTTGTCATCAGTTTTGTCTACAAAAGCTCAGAGCGCAGCAAGGCGTCATCAGCTGTCGCTTAATTCAAGTGTTTGACTTAAAACCTCATAAATTGGCTTTCAATTATTAGTTGGTCCTCGTAAAGTATTAGTGGAGGTCATTTGAAAGGTATATGTAAAGAGTAGTTCATTTACAAGACACTGAATAATTGAGGAAGATATGGATAGGATATCAATAGCTAAGCTTCAAAAAAACACAGTGACGATACATCCAGATATCGTTAGTTTGTTCGATATTTACGTTAATCATATTCGACCTTCAATGAGTAGCCATAATATAGAAATGGAGCAGAACCGAGTCTTCTTCAGACCTACATTATTTATTAAAGAAAAGACAGTATGGTCGATGGTCAATAATTTCGAACTCCACTTCTTAAAACCGTTTAAAATAGATCAGAAAACAGCCAGAAAGGATGTGAGTATAGGTAGTATAAGTGAAGATCAGTTGGTGTTTGGCATACCTTTTTATGAATTGGTTGACATCATCGCACGGTATAAAAAGAACTTAGATATAAAACTTATCTATAGTTGCTTAAATGAGATTTTAACTGCGAGTATCAATCAAGACTTATTCAACAAGAATACCTTTCCCATCACTACATTTTGTCAACTCATAAACATCAATGAGCAAACCTATCATAGACGTCCTGAGAGTGCTTTATGATGGAAAATACTGAAAGTATTGATAAACAGCTAGAGTGTCTTAGCACTCAAGCAATGACAGATATTGTTAATACACTTAACGATGATGAGACATTTACATATCCAGAAGAAGTTTTAGCTGCCATATCTGCCATTGTTATTGCCGTAAATGATAGCTATGTATATCCGGATGACTCTGTTCAAAATTTGTTCGAGCGTATCGTACAGATATTACAGAAGGAACCAGTGGCTCGCCGCTATATGGAGACTAGCAAATCAGCACTGGCACAAAAGCCGCTGATGATGCAGCTACTCATTCTCATGCAGAACCCTATAAACAGAGTCCCCCATGATTTTCTAAGAAGAAATCTGATTTGGCTAGCTATAGCAATGCACACCAGCGTACTGCTGATGCCGAATGGTATAAAAAAGCACACTGATAATATATTAATGCAGTTTAAGCAGGCTCAGTTTTCAAGCTCTATAAGACGAACGTGGATTTGGCGTGAACTACCCGACTTGTCTCAGATGATCATAAGTGTGGAGTACATATCTACCCTTCTCAATAATCTATTAGAGCAGAAAAAAAGTGAGCTTGAAGTATTAACTAACAACCCTATTAGTGACTCAGTCAAAGCGAAAAACGAAGAATCTATAGCAAAGGCTAAGCTTGGCCAAATAGATAAAATAACGATTGCCTACCAGCACGCATACAATTTACAGGTAACAAAACCTAAGCGTAAAAAACCACCAAAAAACAACAGTATCAAGCCTATAAAATTATCCGATGATACTCTGATATATCTGGCTGGTTCCAATACATTGACTCATAACTGGGGTAGTACACATAGCGATAATAACTGGAGCAGTACACCGGATGATATCGAGCATAATACTACTGCTGTAGATCTGGAGTTTTTGGACGCCCATACCGAAACTCACGCAGGGTTAACGACGAGTTTCGAAGAGTATGTCGATCACAATGAAGCACCATATATTAGCTACGACAACTATCCTGACCCTCTCATACAACAGTCTATACCACTACAAACTATTGATTTGTCACTGCAGCAAAACTATATGTCCCAGCGCAATCTTGCGCTCAATTCTAATACACGACTACTCCCTCTTGTCGGTTACCAATCGCTATTTGCCGCTCTACACCAAGATGCCAAATCTTTACCAGAAGCAGAAACGAATAAAGTCTGCGCTGGTATTCTATTGCTCTCAATGCTGACTGGTCTCCCAGTTAAATCGTTACTCATATCAGGTTATATCGGTCATCCTAGTATTTTTGGTATCTACGATAAAAGAGCTTACATCAAACACAGCCTTGGTATTACTAAACGCTCTGTTAGTCAGACATTAACGAAGCAAGATTACGAAAACCACTCTGATGACATCAAAATCCCACTACCTTTATGGCTAATTGATAACCTGATTGCTTGCAAATTGCCTGTGAAAGCGGACTTTATAGCTTATCTCGCTGACTTACGTAGTAGTCTTGGTCTGTCTTACCTTTCAATCAATCGAATAGAAACGGCATTACACGTCGTACTCTCTCGCTATACGCCAAATTGCCATGCACATATCGCCGATATTATTTGCCGCACGGCCGCGCCTCACGCTCCAGCAATGTACTATAGCAGCCATACCAGTGAGGAAGTTCTTACACACTATAAATCAGCACTGAGCGTATTTAATAGTCATAGTGACTTTGACTTAACTTATATCACCCCTTGGCACAAATATATGGTGGGCTCAGCGTTTGCGCTGAAGATTGAAACAGTTTGCGACATCTTGAATGAGATGAGGTACTGGACCGATCAAAGTTCAAACGATGAAAAGCACTTTAATAGAACCAGTATCTTTGTATGGTTTGTATTTTGCCTTTTAACCGGCGTGCGACCAAATAACGGTCTTGGAAAAATGTGCGATATCGATCTCGATATGGGCTGGCTTGTTATCAATGATAAACCCGTTAAAAAAGTGCAAACTGATCGGCTAATTCCATTATGCCCTACTGTTGTACGCCTTCTAATAGAATATAGAGACTATTTGAGTGACTATAAAACTAGACATCCATCAAATCAAAAAATCAGTGAGACTATCAAGAATATCGGCTTAGGTAACGATGAAGCACTGTTGAAGCTCTTATCTGCAAGTGTAAATAATCTAAAAGATATCAAGCGTGGCGATGCTTATCATATGACAAAAGATATTATTGATGCCAACCCTTATTGGACACGTCATTTCGTACGTACTCAGCTTGAGAAACGTGGCGTTCAGCTTCCACTCATCAACACCATTATTGGTCATGAAAAAGCTCGTCAAGAAGTATTGGGACGTTTCTCATCAAGTAGTAAAGCAGATATCAGACGTGTTGCACCTATATTTGAGCAGATGGCTGAGCATTTAGGGTTAAACCTTATAGAAATAAAAAGCTATTCTAAACTCAGTCGTATACAGAGAAGACATATAGGGGTAGATCATGCTAATAGATAATATCCATCTGCCAAAAATTATTGATGGTTTAGCAAAATTTGATGGTAGAAAAAAGCGCTATGTACCATACCCTTCCATACTTAGAAGCGGTGACACGGCAAGGATACGTGAGATACAGCTACTTGCCGATTTACAGACCCAGTGGGAACTCCTACTCAAAAAACATCCTGGCAACGTTAGGTTCACCCAATCTTTTAATAAACATTACAAGCAAATGCTTTGGCCAGATAATCGCACCTTTTTAGCTATGCCGAGGCCTGTAAGTTTTACTGATGAGTTATGGTTGCCAGAAAGTCAAATGCTAGGTCAGTTTCAGCGTAATTTTACTAATAAGCGAAAGCCTTTATCGGGCGAAGGGTTCGATAAGTTTCAAGCGATTGTTCAGAATAAAATTTCTCAAGCCTATAAAACTACCAAAACACTAAAACAAGCATGGCAAACCGTTAGTCAGTTTATCGATTATCAAAATCAGTGTTACATGCTTGCTGAGCATCACTATCCCAAGATAATCGCGCCGCAGCCCATAAAGTTCAACCCATTAGTTACTAATAAAAGCTGGGTTAAAAACGGTAAGGTACTGGTCAAAATTGTTCGCGCAGTAGAGCATAATTGGGAGCAAACAGCCGATTACAGCCAAGATCAGATTATAGGTTGGCTGATATTCTCAGGAATTGTATATGGCGGTATCAATGAGGTTCAAATGCTTGAAGGGTGGCTTACCTCATTGCTTGCAAAAGAGTATCAGCCATTCATCAAAGACAGGATAATGGTCTCGCCGCGTTTTGTGCAAAAGCGCTTTGGTAACGAGCGCGAAGAAGAAAGTGACCAGCTTTATAACACCAAGCAAATTGTTGTAGATATGGTCAGTCAGTGTTGGCTGATGCATTACCATAGAAACAGCAGTCAAGCAGAGACCACACATATCATTACCAAGCTGTCAGAAGATAAGATCAAACAATACTTGACCATGGTTTTGTCTGACGTGATCAAGCCTTTGGGTATTAAGCCACTTCCCTTTTCAAAGTTTTTACGTTACGCCAGTTATTACTGGGAGGGTCTCGATGGCTCTGATATTGATCATGCTTCAGTTGGAGTGCTGCGAGGTATGCATAACACTGCAGGACTGAGTACTCAGAACTTTGATCGGTTTCTGAATCAGAAATATCAACATACAAATGAACCTTATAATCTAGAACATATTTTAACGCTGTCTATCAGCAAAAACTCTACTAATCAAAAAGAAAAGACTGACATTTCTACCAAAAATATAGAGGTTAGAAAGTCTGATTTGATTGTAAATCTCACTAAAGACTTCAAAATGGATGAAAAACAGAAAAATCAAAAAACCAGTAAAAAGCCACCTACCCTTATCGAAAGAGTACAAAAACGTTATAAACAATACGATGACTTAAGTGAAAAGATTTTATTAGATTGGGTATTAAGTCTGCTAAGCCGAGAAGGACCACCGAACAACGTGACTATTTTGAAATATATTAGAACTATAGGCTATGAATGGTTATATTTCACAACAGCGCAGCCGCTTGATATTTGGTCAGAGGAAGAGTTTGAAGAGCTCTATGAAGATATTTTAGAGTATAAAGCTGTCGTACGTAATAATACTGACATTGTATATTCTGCCAATTTATTGAAGAGTATGCACAACTTTGCTAAGAGCAAATACAACCTACCCTCCGTGAACTTCCAACATACCAAAAATGGTCGGCGTGTACGTGCAGAGCTGATATCACCGCAAGCGTACCAAGCCATTATCATACAGATACTGGGTTCTGTAGATATATTGGAGCGAGAGATGTTCGCACTTTTATTTATCTTAGTCTATCGTACTGGGATGCGCAAAAAAGAGCTGTTGGGGCTTAAGTATAATGATATCGAAGGTCTAAAGGCAGCTACCCCCTCAGTGGTAATAAGGCCGAATAGCTATCGTCCAACCAAGACTCAAAGTAGTATTCGCCGCGTTCCCTTATTTGCCCTCCTCAAACCTGATGAGCTGAATTTTTTTATTAACTTTGTGCAGAGTAATATGGGTGATAGTTCAAACAAATTTATCTTTACCTTATCATCGGATCAACGTCCTATTGATGACCATGTTCCTTTACAATTACTCAAACGAGTCTTAAAAGACATTTCGGTAGATGATAATGTTACAGAGCATACCTTTCATGGGTTTAGGCATACGGCAGTGAGTAACCTATCTCTGGTGCTAGTAGGACATTCAGATCTCGTAGAAGCCCTCACCGATTATGATGAAAGCGACATACTGCGTATAAAGGAAGGCCTACTCGGCGAGCATATCGATGCACAAGATCGCTGGTACGCTCTATCAGGTATTATGGGGCACTTATCGCCTGAGCGTAGCTTTGAGTATTACAACCATTTTGCCACGTTGATGGCGACCTACGCGCTTAGTAAAGCAGATATAACATTGCTAGAGCGGACGCTGTATAACGTAACAGGTTTTACGAATAAAAAGCTTAAGGAGAATAATGCGACTGTCCATAATAGTAGCGTCAGCATACCTAGTATTCGTACGCTGTTATTTAAAAATATCGTAGAGGGCAAACGCAAGTCACCGAAATTTACGATCGAGAGCTGTGATAAACATTTTCTCTTGAGTACCAATACGCAAGCCAATAATGAGCTGTTTGGTCGTTATGGTCTAAACCGAGTACAACTGCTACTACAGACCTATGATAAAAAGATGCCTTTAAGTAAAGCAGCCCAGTTGGCAAATATTTCTATTCACGATGCAAAGGTTCTAATAGAACGTGCGAGCGAGGTTGCCAACATCACTACCAAACGCAGCAAACCTCGCTTTGTTAAGCTATCAGATTCAAACACCCCTGTACTGAGTCCACTGAACATTCAATACCAAAGTGATTTAAGGTTGCTATCGTTTTTGTTAAGTAGTGCCTATCGTCTACGAGAAAATTCAGGGGCTGACTGGATTTGGTTTATTGAGATATGTCGTGAAAGACTGTCTAATAGCCGAGCATACCTACCATTTAGAAAAGAAAATGAGAAGGAGTTGCAGCGTTTCATTGATATTGCTGAAAAACTACTGCCTTTGAAGCGTTGGCTGGTGAGTAGCAACGAAGATTTGTTGATGAAAACTATGTCATCTACTGACTATCAAGACATTAAGCAGCAATCTAATGAGTCGAAAAATGCTCTCCATATCGGTATTGCTAGTCAAGACCATAGGGAACGGACTAACAAGTGGCAATACTCACCGCTACTACGGTTTTTTGTGCATATGATGCTAATCACAGATGAGAAACTATCTATTGTGAGTTGATTTTTCTAAATTATTCACAGATTTTTAGAGTCAGGCCCAAGCTTAATCACCGTAAGAACTATGATGCGCCTGAAAATCTAATCAGCATATATATTCCCATACCGACCATCATAATGTTTTCGGTCAAAGATACAAAACCAAGCGGTACATTTGAGTTACCACCAACACAGGCACATTTCAGCTCACGCTTGTCTATATAGACGGCCTTAAACACTGAGAGGCCATTGATACCACCTATAAATATAGCCACGATAGCCGCTATGACATTAAGCCATGCAATACTAGCCAACATTGCGATACCGACAAACGCCTCGGCGAAAGGATAAACGTAGGCGTAACGGACCACCTTACGTGCTAACAAATCATATCCCAAAAATTGATTGGTAAAACTCTCTAAATCTTGCAACTTTTGAATAGCGAGTACAATCATAGATAAGGCAACAAACCAGATGATAGTTTGTACCGAAAATAATGTGCTGCTAAACCTCCAAGTCAGTGCAATACTAGCGAGTGCTGTAGTTGCGAATATTGCGATCACTGGCGTATAGCTGACCTCAGTACTCTGAGAAACCTCTTTGCCAAAAAACGCTTGCAGATCGTCATACCCGCCTATGCGCTCGCCATCGATAAAAATCTGTGGTGTAGTTTTGACATTAAACTTATCTTTAAGCGCTTGAGTTTCAGTATCATTAGTCAAATGCTTGTCTTCGATCTGATAACTATGACGCTCTAAAAGATCGAGTGCTTTTAAACCAAATGGACAAACATGATCAGGTTTGACCATACGATAAACCACGGCTGTTTTCATAATACACACTCCTACCTAATTTCTAACCTCTAAATCCTACCTTTTAAACCCTTTATGCTTCATTCAAGCTCTTGAATGAGCGCTTGCATCTCAGCGATTTCACGCTCTTGTGCTTTTATAATATCGTCAGCAAGCTGTTGTACACGCGGATCTTCAATATCAGCACGACTACTGGTGAGAATGGCAATCGAGTGATGCGGTATCATGGCTTGCATCCAATCAACTTGATTAACCGTTGCTTGCGACCTCACGCCCCAAATGCCGACAGCAAACATCAATACGCTCAGACCGTAAATCATCAAGTTAATCTTGGTCTTCTTATACATAGTGGTCATAAATGCCAACATGACGACTGCCATACCGGCACCCATGTATAGCGCCATATAAGCTCTGGTTTCACTAAAATAGATATGATCCCATTCATAAGTATTGAAATACATCATGATGTACATCACAATCGTAGACGTCACGATCATCAGGGTGAACTTTGCATACGGGTTCATGCCCTGTTGATGATTCATGTTGTTTTGATTTGAAGCATTCATAGTATATCCCCTATTATTTTAATAATATCAGAACCAGATTTTAACCCCTGCAGTCAAACTACTGCTATCAACCGATTCATCTTCTTGACGTCGTTGACCACGAGCCTTGCCAAGCGCTGTCTCATAACTAACACCCACATAAGGGGCTAGCTGGCGACTGAACATCTCGTAAGTCAACCTGACCTCAGTTTCCATCTCATTAAAGCCTTTGGTAATGCCATCATCGTGGTCATCTTTACTAAATGCACTTAGTTCTACTTCTGGTATGACTACCCAATGCTGATCCAAACGCCATTCATACTC
>NZ_JBQQEX010000015.1:0-49396 GCF_052258185.1 Psychrobacter sp. T6-6 | reverse complement strand
ATATACTTATATACTTATATACTTATATACTTATATACTTATATACTTATATACTTATATACTTATATACTTATATACTTATATACTTATATACTTATATACTTATATACTTATATACTTATATACTTATATACTTATATACTTATATACTTATATACTTATATACTTATATACTTATATACTTATATACTTATATACTTATATATTTATATATTTATATATTTATATATTTATATATTTATATATTTATATATTTATATACTTATATACTTATATACTCAATGCATGCTACAGGGATCTGTATTTATGAAGGTAATCGCGGTATTAAATCAAAAAGGTGGCAGCGGCAAGACTACCATCGCAACGCATCTGGCTCGTGGCTTACAGTTGAAAGGCCATAGTGTTCTGCTAGTAGATAGCGATCAGCAGGGCAGTGCGCGTGACTGGAGAGCGGTTGATGAAGACAATCCGGTACCAGTGATCGGGCTTGATAGACCAACACTTGATAAAGATTTAAAAAGCGTCTCTGATAAAGATTATGTGGTGATCGATGGATCGCCGCAAGCTACTAGTCTGGCTATTTCTGCTATTAAAGCCGCAGATTTTATATTGATCCCGGTGCAGCCGAGTCCTTATGATATCTGGGCAACCAGCGATTTGGTTGATTTAGTGCAGCAGCGTGTTGAGATGATGGATGGTGAACTAAAGGCGGCGTTTATCGTATCACGTGCCATTCAAAACACCAATATAGGTAAGGAAGTAGCGACAGCATTACTCGATTACAATCTTCCAGTGCTAGAGACTAGAGTTATGCAGCGTGTTGCTTATCCTAACAGCGCTGCCCTTGGCAAGACAGTATTTGATACCGAATCGCCTAATAGCAATGCGATACAAGAGATAACTGCATTAGTCAGTGAAATTCAAACATTTTTTGGTGAGGAGTAAGTCATGAGTTTATCAGCAGGTCGTCCTAGTAAGAACGTTAAGGATCAATTGGCTTTATCGGATGTGACGGACAGTCCCAAAAAGACGGTACGCGTGAATTTTAATTTAGATGAAGATAAACACATTGCGCTCAAGCGGTACGCGCTTGAAAGCCGAAAAACGGTGACTGAGTTGTTGACTGAAATGATTGAGGAAAAGTTGGTTGAGCGATAGGTATAAAAAATACGTTTTTTTATACCTATAAAAAGGATATGTATAAAAAACTCAAAAAATTATACATATCGTCGAACACTGTGCACCTTTCTAGTATCATCAGATGCTTGTTTTCTTAAGCCAGACGTAGAAGCAAGGTGTAAAGAAAATGCCCATGGAAAAACAAGCACTGTTTCCTATATCAGTACCATATTATAGAACCAAAAACGGTTAGCAGTACTAAGGTATATTGCCCTTAATCAAAGCGCACTCAATAACGATTTAAGTTAAACAAAATATAAGGGGCTTCTAGCCCCATCATTACTCCTATAGGATTTTTATCATGACAAGTACCCAACAACGTGCCGAACTACACCGCCAAATCTGGCAAATTGCAAATGAGGTTCGTGGTTCAGTCGATGGCTGGGACTTTAAGCAGTATGTACTCGGTACGCTTTTTTATCGCTTTATCAGTGAGAACTTTGCCAGTTATATTGAGGCAGGTGATGAGAGCGTTAATTATGGGGCACTTCCCGACAATGTGATTACTGATGATATTAAAGACGATGCCATTAAGACTAAAGGCTATTTTATTTATCCAAGCCAACTTTTTGCCACTATCGCGGCAGGCGCTCACAGAAATGAGAATCTCAATACAGATCTAGCAGCTATATTCAAAGCGATTGAGGGCTCAGCCAATGGCTACCCCTCTGAGCCTGATATCAAAGGTTTGTTTGCGGATTTTGATACTACGAGTAACCGCCTAGGTAATACAGTTGCTGATAAGAACACGCGCTTAGCAGCTGTCCTTAAAGGCGTGGCAGGGCTTAAGTTAGAGCAGTTTTCTGACAATCAAATCGATCTGTTCGGTGATGCTTATGAGTATTTGATCTCAAACTATGCCGCCAATGCAGGGAAATCAGGGGGCGAGTTCTTTACGCCACAGAGTGTATCTAAGCTCATTGCGCAAATTGCCATGCACAAGCAGGAAACGGTTAATAAGATTTATGATCCAGCCGCAGGGTCAGGCTCACTATTGCTGCAAGCCAAAAAGCATTTTGATAACCATATCATCGAAGAAGGGTTTTTTGGACAGGAGATCAACCACACCACGTATAACCTTGCACGTATGAATATGTTTTTGCACAACATCAATTACGACAAGTTCAATATCGTGCTGGGTAATACGCTGTTAAATCCGCATTTTAAAGATGATAAACCCTTTGATGCGATTGTTTCTAACCCACCGTATTCGGTGAAATGGATTGGCAGCGACGATCCAACGCTGATTAACGACGAGCGTTTTGCACCCGCTGGTGTACTTGCACCCAAATCTAAAGCGGATTTCGCTTTTGTACTTCATGCGCTAAACTACTTATCCAGTAAAGGGCGCGCCGCCATCGTCTGCTTCCCTGGTATCTTTTATCGGGGTGGTGCTGAGAAGAAAATCCGTGAATACTTAGTCAATAATAATTATGTAGAAACAGTGATTTCCCTTGCGCCTAATCTGTTCTTTGGTACGACCATTTCCGTTAATATCTTAGTGCTCTCCAAGCACAAAACGGATAGCAAAACGCAGTTTATCGATGCCAGTCAGTTATTTAAGTCAGAGACCAATACCAATATTCTGACTGAGGCAAACATTGAGCAGATTATGCAGCTGTTTGATAGCAAATCGGACAGCGATTACTTAGCCGTGAGTGTCGATAATAGCGCGATTGCCACCAATGACTACAATCTGTCAGTCAGTGCTTATGTGGAAGCAGAAGACACGCGAGAGGTGATTGATATCACTACCCTCAATGCTGAGCTAAAAAATACCGTTGCTAAGATTAACCAGCTACGTGCAGATATCGATACCATCGTTGCGGAGATTGAGGCATGAGTGAGTTAAGTTATATGGATAAGCTGCTTGATGGGGTTGAGGTTGAGTGGATGGCTTTAGAAAAGGCTATAAAGTCTTTAAAAACGGGACTAAATCCGCGTAAAAACTTCCAACTAAATACATCTGATGCTAAAAACTTTTATATAACGGTTCGTGAAATTCAAAATGGAAAAGTAGTGTTTCTTGATAAAACGGATCGCGTCAATGATAGTGCTCTAGAGCTTATAAATAACCGTTCTAACTTAGAAGTTGGAGATATTTTATTTTCTGGAACAGGAACAGTAGGTCGAACTTCTGTTATTGAAGTAAATCCTGAAAACTGGAATATCAAAGAAGGTATTTATGTAATCAAGCCTAACAAAGAAGTAATTAATTCTAGATACCTTTTTTATTTACTGAACACACAGTATATTGTAAAAAAATACAGTAAGAAAATCGTTGGCTCACCTGTCGTTAGTCTGCCTATGAGTGAGCTTAAAAGAATTCAAATTCCCATTCCAACTTTAAATATCCAAACCAAAATCGTACAAATTTTAGACGCATTTACAGAGCTTACCGCAGAGCTTACCGCAGAGCTTGTAGCACGTAAGCAGCAATATGCGTACTATCGTAAACAATTATTAACGTTTAATGATGGTGAAGTTGAATGGAAAACGTTAAAAGAAGTTGCGCTTGAACTTGGTCGCGGAAAATCAAGACATCGCCCTAGAAATGATCCAAAACTATATGGAGGAGACGTCCCACTCATTCAAACAGGAGACGTTAGAAATGCATCTCATGTTATTAATGAGTACACACAAACTTATAGTAAATTTGGATTGGAACAAAGTAAGCTATGGCCTAAGGGGACGCTTTGCATAACCATAGCAGCCAATATCGCAGAAACAACCATACTTGGCTTTGATTCATGTTTCCCAGACAGCATTATAGGTTTTGTTGCAGATCCAGAAAAAACAACTACTAGTTACGTCGAATATCTTTTGACTTCATTCAAATCAGAACTTCAGGCGCAAAGTACTGGTAGTGCTCAGAGTAATATAAATCTTGCAACTTTCGAACGTCTAAAATTCCCATTCCCACCTCTCACTGAACAACAACGTATCGTCACCATTCTCGATAAATTCGATGCTTTAACAACTTCACTCACCGAAGGCTTACCGCGTGAGATCGAATTGCGTCAGCAGCAGTATGAGTATTATCGTGAGCTGCTATTGAGCTTCCCAAAGACTGAGGTAGCAGAACATGACTGAACAGACTAAAACGATTGCTGAATCGAACAATTTTATCGTCCTCAATAAATATACCAAGTGTGATCAGCCTGATGGCGGCTATCAAACCGAAGATGACTTAGAGCGCGAGTTGCTCAAAGACCTACAAAACCAAGGCTATGAGTTTGTCGCTGATTTAAATTCTCCCCAAACCATGTTGGCTAACGTCCGTGTGCAGCTGCAAGCCTTGAATGACGTGCAGTTTACCGATGATGAGTGGCAGCGTTTTGTGATGGGATATCTCGACAATCCTAGCGATAACAGTACCGATAAAGCCCGTAAGATTCATGATGATCATATCCATGACTTTACGTTTGACGATGGAAGGCTGCAAAACATCGCACTACTCGATAAGAAAAATATTCCACGCAACAAAGTACAGGTGATCAAACAGTTTGCCCAAACAGGCACACAAGCAAATCGCTATGACGTCACTGTTTTGGTCAATGGCTTGCCATTGGTGCAAATTGAGCTGAAAAAGCGTGGTATTGCTATCCGCGAAGCCTTTAACCAAGTGCATCGTTATAGCAAAGAGAGCTTTAACTCTGATAATTCCTTGTATAAATACATACAGCTGTTTGTGATCTCAAACGGTACAGACACGCGCTACTTTGCCAATACCACCAAGCGCAATAGAAACAGCTTTGATTTCACCATGAATTGGGCGAGATCAGACAACACCTTAATTAAAGATTTAAAAGACTTTACCGCTACTTTTTTCCAGAAAACGACCCTATTAAACGTGCTGATGCATTATACCGTCTTTGATGTAAGTGACACCTCATTGGTCATGCGTCCCTATCAGATAGCGGCGACTGAACGCATTCTGTGGAAAATAAACAGTGCCTATCAAGCCAAAAACTGGAGCACTCTTGAGAGTGGCGGCTTTATTTGGCATACCACAGGATCAGGGAAGACCTTAACCAGCTTTAAAGCGGCAAGATTAGCGACGGAGCTACCCTTCATTGATAAAGTATTCTTTGTGGTAGATCGTAAGGACCTTGATTATCAAACCATGAAAGAGTATCAACGCTTCTCCCCTGAGAGTGTTAATGGTTCAGACAGTACCGCAGGGCTAAAGCTCAACCTTGAGAAAGATGATAATAAAATCGTCGTCACCACCATTCAAAAATTGAATAACTTAATCAAAGGTGAAGGCGACTTAGCTATCTACGGCAAACAGGTGGTATTTATCTTTGATGAAGCACATCGTAGCCAGTTCGGTGAAGCTCAAAAAAATCTGAAGAAGAAGTTTAAAAAGTTTTATCAGTTTGGCTTTACAGGGACGCCCATATTCCCAGAGAACGCTTTAGGAGCTGAGACGACCGCTGGAGTGTTTGGTCATGAGCTGCATTCCTACGTCATCACTGATGCCATTCGTGATGAAAAGGTATTGAAGTTTAAAGTCGACTATAACGATGTACGCCCACAGTTTAGCGGCATTGAAAGCGAGCAGGACGAGACCAAGCTGACCGCAGCAGAGAATAAACAGCTGTTACTACACCCTGATCGTATTCAAGAGATATCGCAATACGTGTTAAAGCACTATAGGCAAAAAACCCACCGTCTAAAGTCTGGTGGTAAAGGCTTTAACGCCATGTTTGCTGTCAGTAGTGTGGACGCTGCCAAGGCTTACTATGAAACCTTGAACCAGTTGCAACAGGACAGCGACAAGCCGTTAAAGATTGCCACTATATTCTCTTTTGCTGCCAATGAAGAGCAAGATGCATTGGGTGATATTCCAGATGAAGGCTTTGAACCTACTGCCATGAACAGCAGTGCCAAAGAGTTTTTAAGCAGCGCTATTGGTGACTATAACGCGATGTTTAAAACCAATTATGGCGTAGACAGCAAATCATTCCAAAACTACTACCGTGACCTTGCCGAGCGTGTCATCAAGCAGGAAGTGGACTTACTGATCGTCGTTGGTATGTTCTTGACGGGCTTTGATGCGCCTACCTTGAATACCTTATTCGTGGATAAGAACTTGCGCTATCATGGCTTGATGCAAGCATTCTCACGTACCAACCGTATCTATGACGCAACGAAGACGTTTGGCAATATCGTGACCTTTCGAGACTTAGAGAAAGCGACCATCGACGCCATCACCTTGTTTGGTGATAGAAACACTAAAAACGTAGTGCTAGAGAAGAGCTATAAAGAATATTTAGAAGGTTTTACCGATATCGCCACCGGCAAAGCACGTCGTGGTTATTTAGAAGTGGTCAAAGAGCTGCAACAACGCTTCCCTAACCCTGATGAGATTGTGAAAGAGTCTGATAAGAAGGACTTTGCTAAGTTATTCGGGGAGTATTTGCGTGTCGAGAACATCTTACAAAACTATGATGAGTTTGCAAGCCTAAAAGCCCTGCAAGACTTGGATGTGACCGATGCTGAGGCTATTGAGACGTTTAAGGAGGAGCATTACTTAAACGACGATGACTTAGCCGCTATGCAAGCCATTAAAGTACCTGCTGAACGTACCGTACAAGATTATCGCTCAACCTATAACGATATACGCGATTGGCTTCGTCGTGAAAACGCAGCTGACCAGCAAGATGAGTCTTCGATTGATTGGGATGACGTGGTTTTTGAAATAGATTTGCTCAAATCACAAGAGATCAATCTTGATTATATCCTTGAGCTAATTTTTGAGCATAATAAAAACACCAAGGACAAGTCTGCCTTGGTCGAGGAAGTACGCCGTTTGATTCGAGCAAGCCTTGGCAACCGTGCTAAAGAGAGCCTAGTGGTCGATTTCATCAATCAAACTAACTTAGATAGCATCCCTGACAAATCTAGTATCATTGATGCCTTCTTTAGCTATGCTCAGTTAGAACAACAACGTGAAGTTAAAGACATGATTGCCGCTGAAAACCTGAATGAAGATGCTGCTAAGCGTTATATTACCGCTTCTCTAAAGCGTGAGTATGCCAGTGAGAACGGCACAGAGTTGAATGCCATTTTACCTAAACTGAGCCCTCTTAACCCTCAATACCTGACCAAAAAGCAAAGTGTTTTACAGAAAATTGCGGCTTTCGTTGAGAAGTTTAAAGGCGTGGGTGGGAAGGTATAGCCAAGATAATAGTTAGCATTTCATCATTCATTCATGACGTAGGCTATAAATAGTAAGACCATCGCTTAAACGATGGTCTTACTTTGATTATGGCGTATAACTCAAAGACTATTTTAGCGAAGGTAATTGAGTGTGTTTAAATAAAGCCAGTAGGGATTAAAGCCCTATTGTCATTGCATTTTTACTATCTGGCTAACAGCTGATTGTGTAATACCATACTGTGATGCTATCTGACTTTGAGTATATAAACCAGACATATACAAGCCTCTAATCTGCTGTCTTTCTACCTCTGAAACTGCTGCTGTGGAAATCTGCGAGTTTGATTTAAGCTCGTTAGAGTAGCCCCGAACCCTATCTTCTAAATCAAATAATTCTTTACGTTGTTTATTGATTTCAACAATATCTAAATCTCTCGTCGTCGCTAATTTTTCGTTAAGAAGCTCGCGGCTTCGTTGCAAACTTTTGCTTAGATCTTCTACAGCTCTAGTATTTGTAGCAATTTCAGAGCGATTTAGCTGTTGTTGAGCTTGTGCAAACTGTACGTTTTCAACTTTTTCAGTCTTGTTCATCGAATACCACCTATGCTTATATAACTTATAAACTAAAATATAAGTTATATAAGCGGATAAAGCAATAGATTTTTATCTTTTATCTATCGTTTAAAAAAGACTTCACCTAATTAGGGGCTGTATAGAATTCAAATCAGCGGCAGCCAAATAAAGACACAGGCTAGAATAACAGCCGCTTCATAACTGTCTTTAAGCTTATCATAGCGTGTGGCAATACCTCTGAAGTGTTTTAATCTAGCAAAGGCGTTTTCTACCAAGTGGCGACAGCGGTATAAGTACCAATTTAGCGTATTGTTGCTGCTTTTTGAGTTTGACTTAACTGGTATTACTGATTCAGCACAGCTCTCAAAGATACACTCTCTTATGTCGCTACTGTCATAACCTCTATCTGCTACCACTGCCTTAGTCTCTTTTTTAAGGGTACTTTTAATTAGAGCGTTAGCCATTTTAGAATCGTGTACCTGTCCTCCCGTCAGCTCGACACGAACCGGATTACCACAAGCATCAACCATGAGATGTAACTTACTGCTATTACCAGCAACGCTGGTACCGATGGCTTCATCACAACAACTGGCGGCGCCTGTACTGTGCTGATGTGCTTTTACTACGCTACCATCTATAAATAACCATTCGCTATCATAGTCTGCGGTTACTATGGTCATCAGTTGCTACCATTTACCTGTTTTACGCCAATAGCGGTATTGGTGGTATATACTCGACCAGTTACCAAAGCTGTGCGGTAAGTCACGCCATGGACAGCCAACACGGATGCGGTACAGCATCGCTTCAACCGTTCGTCTTAGATTGGGCTTGTTATATATGTTGATTTGTCGCAATATACCAGACAGCTTTTGCCATTGTTCATCATTAAGCATGGTACGAGCCATAAGTGACGCCTTTTCTCTTTGTTGTGGTAAACAAGAGTGTAAGGCGTTGCTTATTTTTTTCAACTATCTCCCAATTCTATACAGCCCCTAGTGTGCTTAAGTTTTCTCACTGGTTTGATTCCCTAGTGAGGAATTGAGCTGTTGGCTGTATGCTTGCTGATTATGTCGATTCTAAAGCTTCTCTCTTTCAGAAGGTTTAGCTACCTTACCTTTAGTTCTTGTTTTTCTACCACAAAAGAGGTTAAAATAACGGAAGTTATTACTATAGATTAGGGAAGAGATATGCAGGCTGAAAACATCGAGGTCGTAAATTATAGAAACGAAGCAGAAAGCGATATTGCAAAATTAGGAATTTCTGTAAAATTCTTAGAAAGAGCAATAGAAGAAGGGTTCAGGGCTTTCAGTAGAGAAGGCGAAGATTCACCTAGAACAGCTGGTGGGTATAATGCTTGGAGCTATATCTTGAAGCAGCTGAGATTTGATCTTAGAACATCGAAGTGGGGCGATAACCACTATTCTAATGGTGTTGATGAGATTAGAAGCTTATCAAGAGATGTATCTATCGTTGTTAATATGGGAGATGAAAATACAGGAATAACACTAAAAACTCCCAGGCCAAAGAATCGGAAAGGCACAGCACTACAAACAAGAATAGAAACAAACAATCTGTTGTTTGAAAGGAATGATATTACCGTTCCTGAACCAATAGACCCATATCAGACTTGGGTATTGCTTTTTTATATTGATGAAGAAGAAAAGGAAATTCGCTACGAGCTGTCCCTACCTAATATATACGAGAAAAATACTATAGTCGGTTGGTCAAAACGTATTATATGCGAGCCTTTTGATATATCTAGCGAACCTAAAGTGAAGCTGAAGTTAGATACGCAACAACCTACTGAAACTGAAGAAATTGATTTTGAGATACTACGAAAAAATGGATAAAGAATTTAATCCTGACCGATTGAAAATTGCACGGTTGAGACGCAAGCTAACCTATAAAGAGCTTGCAGCTAGTGTAGGTTTGACATCTAAAACTATCTCAAAGTATGAGAATGATGGTTTTAACAATCCACCGTCATCTGAATCATTAAGCAAGTTAGCAAAAGTGCTGCGCTATCCTGTTCAATTTTTTCTTGAAGATAATGTTGATGAATTGCCTACAGAAGCAGTATCTTTCCGTGCTTTGAGTAAAATGACAGCTGCCCATAGAGATGCGGCTATTTCTGCTGGGCGGCTAGGATTTATAGTTAATGATTATATTAATAGTAAGTTTAAGCTACCTCGCCAAGAATTCAAAGACTTACGTGGTATAGAGTCAGAAGCTGCTGCTGAGTATATGAGAGATTATTGGGCTCTAGGCAACAAGAAAATTAGTAATGTTGTCCATCTATTAGAATCCAAAGGGGCTAGAGTATTCTCTTTAGCGGAGAACACTCTAGATGTCGATGCGTTTTCTTTTTGGAAAGAAAATATACCGTTTATTTTTTTAAATAATAAAAAATCTGCCGAACGTAGTAGGTTTGACTCTGCTCATGAATTAGGTCACCTCCTTTTACACAAGCATGCGTCACCTTTCGATAGTGAGGCACCTGCAGGCTCTCTCTTTTCCACTAGATACGCAGAACAACAAGCCGATGACTTTGCATCTGCTTTTTTAATGCCGGCTAAAAGCGTAATCGATGCAGCTCCTACTTTTATTACACTAGAATCTGTTGTAGAGCTAAAGAGTAAATGGGGGGTTTCGGCAGTCAGTTTGATAGTACGTTTGAAAAAACTAAATTTAATCACGGATTGGCAGTATCGTCGGCTGATGCAAGAAGCGTCAATAGAAGGTTATAGGAAAAGGGAACCAAAACCTATTGAGAGAGAAAAATCACTTATTTTTGAAAAAATATTACCCCTTTTAGCAGATGATGGCCTTAGCGTTAAGAGTTTCGCTACTGAGCTTAAATTGCCTATAGATGAGGTAACAAATCTGATGTTTATGCCAAGACTAGTGTAATCTCGTTCAGAAAAATAGAACCCATATAATCACTTAGGATTAAATAAATGATAGTTAGAACATGTTTTGAATGTTCAACCTGTGGCCAAAAACATATTTTCCGAGTACAAGTAGGGCAATCTAATTATCAAAAACATGAGGTTAAATGTCATACATGTTATGAAAAAATAGTTATCTCTTTTGACTTGGATCAGGATGCAGGAGAAATTGCAATAAACAGTTTAGAGAACTGTCAGCCAGCTATTCTAAACAACCCCTCTGATGGCTTACTATTACCTACAGAATATTTGAGTGATGATTTTCAAGTATCAGAGTCGGATCGGAAGGCACAAATGTCTTTTCCTGCTCTAAAACTAATGCAAGCAATGAGACAGCAGGTTGAAGATAAGAAGCTAGTAGCTTACCCAAAAAAAGTTTCAACTCATATTTTAGATCAATGGAAAATAGTTAAAAAATCATGGAGTCTAACGCGAAGTAATCAGCATGAACTAGCTAAAAAGGAATTTGAGAAATACAATAAAATTTGTGATATCGGCGAACTTGATTTAGAAAGTGCACTTTATGCATTTACTAGAGAATACATTAGCTTGAATCCTCATATACAAGAGAATTTTGCTGAATCTATAGGTTGGCTAAGGTCTATAGATGACAAAAAAATCAAAGACTTATCTGTATATTTTAATACGGTTAACGATGAGCATATGAGAAGATACTATGAGACGTTTAATAGTTTCTTCGAAAACTATAGTGAGTTTAGTCAAGTTCAATTTTCGCACTTTCTTCCAAATAATTTTGTAGCTACATCTAATTCTTTTGAATCTGTAAGAATGTTCTATGGCAACTGTTTTGAACATCTTGGAAGTAATTTAGATATCATTGCATGCTTGAACAATATACAAAATGGTAGAAATTATGACCAGTTTGAACGGATGAATTTAAAGCAATACAACTCACTTGATAAAGCAAATAAGCTGGGACCTCTAAGAAATACACCAGAAATATTTGATATTTTTAAGTCTTTTGATAATAAATTACGAAATGCCTCTCATCACGGGCATATGATCTGTGAAAATAATATCGTTAAATTTAAGCTAAATCAAAATAAAGATTATGATGAAATCACATACACAAATTATTTAATAAAGTGTAAGTCTATATTTGACTCTATGTGCCTTGTTTTGATGTTAGAGTTATTCTTCAAACGGGTTATATGTGAAAAATCTAAAACTCCTAGAAAAAGTACATTAGGCGATGCAATAAGAAGAAGCATGCATAAGATGTAAAATTATTACTATCTACTAAATTTTTCAGATAGAGCTAATAGATAAGGTATACCCTAGCGAACCAGTCAGGTGCTTTCACTGGTTCGGTTCCCTAGTGAGGACTTGAATATTCGGTTGTACGCTATTGTTATCATCACTCCTAGTTATTTATAGTAGCTCCGTGTACACAGTAGTGTCCTTTTTAACATGAAATGGCGGTATATCCATTTCATGTTAAGTCACTGTAGACCATTAAGTATAAGACGGCCTTTAAACCACCAGGCTCCTGATCAACGTTCGATGACTTAAATTAATCTGTATACCATTGTCGTTCGCCTACTTAGCACTAGCACCGATGACTTTATGACTTGAGCCAGCGTGCCATTTGTCTTATTGGGTTTGTGTTAAGCACGGCAAATTGTACGTGTTCTAGCGAAAATCAAAAAACTCATAATGAATATTTTTGGCAGGAATACCATTTTCTTTCATTAACTCTTGTACTTTTCCTAAAAGCCCTTTTGGACCGCAAAAACTAATCTGAATCTGCTTTGGATTAACTTCACTGGCGACTTGCCGAATGGTTTCAGCCATGGCATTACTGCCACTTGGGTTGGCTACGAAATCTACTCCAGACTGTTCTGTCATCTCCTGCATACGCTCAACACTTGGAAAAACACGCGCAGGATCGAAGCAATATATCAGAGTGGCACGTTCAAAATGACCGATAGTTTTATCCTCTTGCCAAGAAATAAAGGGAGAGATTCCTACTCCGGCACCAATCCAGATTTCACGCTCTGCATTTGATATACGTTTAAAATTACCATGAGGCGCATAAATATCAGCCAACATACCCACTTTGGCTTGTTCATTTAGCTTTTTTGTATAATCACCCAATGCTCGAATCACAAAATGGATGTGTCCAGTATCAGAAGGTGCGTTAGCTATGGTAAAAGGATGCGGCTCGTGCAAACCTGGTTCTTTAAGAGAGATAAAGGCAAATTGACCAGCCTTAAATTGAAACCCTTTACGGACTGGCTCAAACTCCAAGTGTACCGCCGCTTTGCCCTGGGATATAGCGACTAACTTATACTCTCCGGCTTTGGCAATGAATGGGTACAATATCATCTTGTACAATGCTGCAATCACGCCTACAGAACAAAGTAGTGCTAACCAAATACCTGCTGGACTAGTCAGTGTGATGGGAGACTCAAAGCTCAGCCAATGTAGTATAACGATTAAAAAAAGTGGGCCTGAGAACTTATGCAACCAACGCCAGTTGCCATACGGGATTTTGCGATTCAGCGCCAGTAGTATAATCAGACCTAACGCGACAAGGCTGAGTTGACGCATCAAACGCGTCCAATATTTGGACAACTCCAAAATGGGCGCAAGATCCCAAGCGTCTAGCTTGGCTTTGAAGACAAAATGATAGACAGCGAAAATAAGTGCCCATATAGCAATCCACTTATGCGCTTCATAAACCCTGTCCAGACCGCCAAAGAGCCTTTCAATACCGTGCCAACGGCTAGCGAGTATGCATGAGCTTGCCATGCACGCTAAAGCCGAAGCACCCATTATCAAACTGACTGTTGCTGATGTGATCCACGTTTCAGAGGAAATTTGCATGAGTACAGTGATTGAAGTGATCAGTACGACACTACCGATCACTTGCCATGACTTTAAAGCCATAAGAATCTCCCGAAAAATTATTTTATTGCCGTTAAGAAAGCTTGATTTAACAAGTAGGTATTTATTGAGAAGTATGGCTAATAATACAGCCTGATTCTTAAATAATTCTTAAGTGGTGTATATGGCACGACGTAGGCTACCGGTTCGCTGCACAATGATTTACCTGTTTTAACGTCCTAAGCTCACCTTAAGATTTGTTTGTTGTAATAGCGATAAGGCAGATGATGTGATATCTCGTCTGCTTACGATATCTTGCTGATTTTCAGTGTTTAGCAGCGGGTGTTGTCAATAAACAAACAAATGATTAAGGAGTGACAACCATGAGCCAAAAAGACATCATTAATTGGGACGACTCTTCTGCACATGTACCGAACATGCCTAAAGCGAGGCAAGTAAAAGTTTGGGACCTATTAGTAAGAGTGACTCATTGGACAGTCGCAGCTGGTATTATTGCTAATCTGTTTTTTACCGAAGATGGTGGTGAGTGGCATGAGTATGTCGGCTATACCGTTTTGGGACTGGTGGTCATACGTTTACTTTGGGGTCTGGTTGGCACGCGCTATGCACGCTTTACTGGCTTTTTCCCCACACCAAAACGACTCAAACGGCATGTATCAGATTTAAGCGTTCGACGCGTTGATGAGCAGAATCTTGGTCATAACCCCTTGGCCGCACTGATGATGTTATCGTTATGGGCTGTGACTATAGGGTTAGGACTAACCGGTTATCTGATGGAAGCAGGGCTGTTTGGTGATAAAGAGGTGCTTGAAGAGATTCATGAGTTATTAGCAAACAGCTTATATCTACTGGTTCCTCTACATATCATCGCAGCGATTGCCATGAGTTACTGGCAACGCCAAAACCTCATTAAATCAATGATAACGGGCAAAAAAACGGTGACAGACAAGCCGACTACTATGAAATAAGTCAAGCGATGGAGCACTTATGGCACGCATATTATTGATAGAAGACGACAGCACCATCGCTGATGGAATTGTCCTTGGCTTAAAAAGTCATGGCATGATGGTGGATTGGTTTGGTGATGCCAAGCAAGGTGAGATGGCGCTGCAAGATGGCATGTTTGATGCGGTACTGCTGGATTTGACCTTGCCAAAAGGTGATGGCATGACCGTCCTAAAAAACTGGCGGGAAAAACACATAGATACGCCAGTATTGATTATCACCGCTCGCGATGCGATTGCCAATCGTGTGGCAGGACTCAATGCCGGCGCTGATGATTATTTGGTGAAGCCATTTGCATTAGATGAGGTGATTGCCCGTCTACAAGCATTGATGAGACGCAGCCAAGGTCGGTGTCAACCTGAAGTCCGTTATGGCGAAGTGGCCTATCAGCCTCAGAATCAGCAAGTCTCTTATCAAGGCAAAATGGTAGAATTAACCATCAAAGAAGTGGCAATCTTAGAGCAAATGCTGACCCACCCTAAGCAAATCCACAGCCGCGCAAGCTTAGAAGACAAGCTATATGGGTGGCAACAAGATATCGAAAGCAATGCCATTGAAGTACACATTCATCATTTACGTAAAAAACTGGGCAATGATTTTATCTTGACCAAACGCGGTATTGGCTACTATCTCAATCCAGTCCATAACCACCATTAACCACCGTTAGGCATTCAACGGTCTGTTTTTGGTGCCTCCACTTTGTCTGCTACTTGGTGAGCCTATGAAAAGTATTCAGCAACGGCTATTAACATCGCTACTGATTGGTTTACCTTTGCTGTGGGTGCTTACCTCAAGCTTTATTGCGTGGAAGCTTTGGCACGAAATCAATGAGATGAATGACACCCAAATCACTCAAGTTGCCCGTTATTTAATAGGGGTCGCCCCCAAAGAAGAGGACGATAAAGACCATCATAGGCAAAGGGATGATAACAAAAAGCACACGCCCAAAATCTATGCGTTAAAAAGTAAGCAGCTATCAGGTGATCTTGGTGAGGCTGAGGATGACTATATGGGCTTTGCCATTTGGGATAAAAAAGGCCGTCTATTAATGGCTGATGAAAATGGTCAATCATTTGCTTTTTTGCCAGACCAGCATGGGTTTTTAGAAGAGCATGATTCTGCCTATCAGCGCCTCAACCCTTTTAGTAAGCGCTGGCGTTTATTTTACGTCCATGATGATCATGACTATGAAGGTCGGGTCATTGCCGTCGGACAGAACCTCAAATCTCGCCGAGAGATGATTACTGATGCCATGTCCGTGCAAGTGCTGCCGATGTTGATTGGGCTATTTGCATTTATGGGTTTGGTGGTGTGGCTGATCCGGCGGGGGTTTATGCCGTTAACTCAGATTAGTAGTGCGCTTGAACAGCGTCAACCGCAAGATGATAGCCCCATCACAGCGGACGTGCCCAAAGAGATCCAACCGTTAGTGAGCGCCTTAAATGTCTTGTTTGTAAAAGTCGCGGATACCCTAGCACGTGAGCAGCGCTTTACCGCCGATGCCTCACATGAGCTTAGAAGCCCGCTTGCGGCGTTAAAGCTACAAGCTGATTTGTTACAGCAGCAGATATTGCAGTTATCTGGCGTAGAAGACGATAATCAGCTGTTCTATCATGCCCAAAACATTAGCAATGGCATTGAGCGGGCCACTCATTTGGTCGATCAACTGCTGATTTTAGCCAAAATAGAACCGCAACAACAATTACCTCCTGAGCAATTAGAAAGTCCGGATTGGTTGATGCTAACGGATATTGTACTCAGTGATGTCAATCGGCTGGCTCGTGAAAAGCACATGCAATTAAAACGCACTGTGAACTGTGACAATCCTGCTGATATTCTACCCATCCTTATCAATCCAATTTTATTCAAACTGCTCATCCGTAACCTGTTGGACAATGCCATTCGCTATTGTCCCGAGGGCGCTTTGATTGAACTTCAGCTCGACACCAATGCTATTAGAGTGGTCGATAATGGCAGTGGCGTCGAGCCAGAACAACTGACGCGCTTAAGCGAGCGCTTTTATCGCCCAGCAGGTCAAAGCCAATTAGGTAGCGGTCTTGGGCTATCCATTGCCAATCGAATAGCAGAGCTGCACGGTCTGACGTTAGAGTTTGCTAACCGCTCTCAACCAGAAACTGGCTTTATCGTCACGATAAGACATAAAAAAGCGATATCAAGCATCTGATAAAACGATAAAAATTAATCGGCGTGGGCTTAAGGTTGAGTTAATATTTACCCCGTATGCTAGTTGTATTCCCTAATAATATAGACGGAGTACAATCTTATGAGCCTACCTCTATTAAAACCCTTATTATTGACTGTTGGTGCAACCTCATTAGTGTTTTTTGGTGGCGTTATCGCCTTATCTGTCCAGTCGCCCAGCGCTGATGACGCACTATCAGCTGCGAATGCCATGAGTCAAAATACTGACATTACCTCTATATCCTCTGATTTATCGTCCTTTAAAGCCGTGGCAAACCCTCTCACGCAATCCCCATTTGCCAATCCATCACCTCTGGCGGCACTCACAGCCACGCAAGCAACTGCGCTTGCGCAGCAAGACGCGCCCAATTCAGTATTGCAGGCTTCACCCGAGCTCGTCAATTATAACGGCACCGTCGCTTATGAGGTGCTATTAGACAGCGGCGCTACTTATATTGATGCCAGTGTCGGCACTGTACTGAATCCGGTTGCGACCAATGACTATCGTGCTGAGAGATTTGACGATGACGATTATGAAGATAAGCACCACGATGATGATAAACGTAAAGAGGATAAACATCGCAAAGCACACGATAAAAAATACTATAAAGAGAATGATCGCCTAATCGCCATGAGCTATCAGCAACATGATGAGGAGGAATACGATGACTAATACCAAATCACATTCGACACCAGCCGTCAAAAAAACGGCTAAAAAAGCAGATCCTTTTGCCGCTCTTAAAAGCAGCATTATGATGGTCTCGATTGCAGGTACTATGGCAGGATGGCTGGTACTACTCAATCAAGAACAAAAAACTGCCCCTGTGAGCACTGCCATTATAAGCACTGCTGTTGCTGAGTCTGATGAAAGGGCGGTCACGCCAACGCCCATCGCTGATATCAATCAATTGCGACAGGTCAATGCAGTCGCACCTGTTGAGGTAATAAGGGTTGTCGCTCGTACGCGATCTTCTCAATAAATAAGAAAAACCACAGATTATTTAGTTTGAATGTTTAGTCAAGGGAGGGCTTTGAATGCACACAAATATGTCCAATCAAACAACACCGCAACTGGCAACGATTAAACTGTTTGCCATGGGTTGTCACATTCAAATTAGCTTAAATACCACAAGACTGAGCGCGCAACCTTCACAAATGAGAATAGACCAACAAGTCGCTTTTTTGACAAACGATATTCAGCAGCGCTTAGCTGACTGGGAACATATCTTCAGTCGTTTTGATGACAGCAGTGAGCTTATGAGACTGAATAACCGTGGCGACCAATGGTCTGAGGTGAGTTCAGAATTATTTGAGGTGTTGCAGCGTGCCATTCACTTTGTCTCAAAGACTCAAGGCTTAGTAACACCAACGTTATTGCACCCTCTATGGGACGCAGGCTATAAGCATTCATTTGAGACCTTGCCCAAAATGTCTGTGCCATCATTACCTGTTACTAGCGTAAGCACCCCTACAAACGTGCAAGACACGACAAGTGCTAACCATGCCAATCAGCAGATAGAAGGTATTCAGCTTCGCCAGTTAGCTGACAGACAACATCAAGTATATCTGCCAGCTGGCATGGCACTGGATTTGAATGGATATGTCAAAGGGTGGTGCGCCATGCAGTTGGCGGAAAATATTAGCCGAGTTCATGACTGGCATATTCCCTGCTTAGTCGATATGGGTGGGGATATCGCGATTGGTGTTCCAAAAAACCCAACAGATAAACCGGTGTCTTGGGGAGTGGCTGTTGCCAAGCCGTATTTTGCCAATAGTGAGCACGTTCACAATGATGAAGATGTGGCGATCCTCAAGCTCAGCTCTGGGGCTGTCGCCACATCTGGGCAAGATTATCGTCGCTGGTTGCACGACGGCCGCTGGCAACATCATTTGATCCATCCGCATGACTTGCGTCCAGTAACAAGTGACGTCCTAACTGCAACGGTACTGGCGAAAGATGCGATGACGGCGGAGGTATACGCCAAATACTGCGTGCTTCTTGGTGTTAAAGCAGCCGTGGCGTGGCTCAACAAACACCATATTGCGGCGTTGTTAATAGATAGGGATAACAAAGTGATGGTGACTTCTGCCATGCGTCCAAACCTGCTTGCTAGTTAATTTATCACGCGACATGCGCTAGATATCAATACATTAAGTAAAGCCATTCATAGGAGCATAGTCATGCATACAGACCATCCTACCAGCAGTCATACTGCTTCCAATACTAATGTTCTCACTCAGGCTCTATGGGTTGGCTTAACGTTAAGCATTGCTATCGGAGTTGGTGGTTATGCGTCGTTAACTTGGGGAGAGACGGTATCTCAGCTACTGACCAGCACAGATAAACACTTTTGGTATTTATCACGGGCAAGCGGTGTTATCGCTTATACGTTATTTTGGTTGGCAGTCATTTTTGGCTTGTTGTTAAGCACTCGTTTAGGCAAGCGCTTTAATGCAGCGCGGGTATTTGTCTTACATCAGTATCTAAGCCTGATTGCCGTAGGCTTTGCCGCGTTTCATGCTGGTATCTTATTAGCAGATAATTTCTTAAATCTGAACTTATGGCAGGTGCTAATGCCTTTTGGTTTTCAGACTGAGCGTGTGGGCGTGGCCTTGGGGCAGTTGGGGTTTTGGTTCTTATTTATCTGTGCGTTTAGTTTTTATATTAAGCAGTATATTGGTCAATCAGCATGGCGCTGGCTACACTTTTTGACCTTTATGGCGTATATGTTCATCAGTATTCATGTGTTTATGGTGGGCTCAGACAGTCGCGCGCTGCCTTTGTTATTATTTTATGCCGGCAGTCAAACAATAGTCTTTTTACTAATAACCTATCGAATAATCGCTTTAAAGCAAGCAAGGTAACTATGTGGAAATTGGTGTGTCATTATAGGCTACACTGACATATTCTAATTTATGTCTAAATCGTTTGAGGGTATCTATGCTATGCATCATTCTATTCACGACGAAGCTCATCTAAGCAATCGCAATCATTGGCTTAGGGCAGCAGTACTTGGTGCCAATGATGGACTGATTTCAACCGCGAGTCTATTAGTCGGTGTCGCTGCAGCAAGTGCAAATAGTCAAACACTGCTATTGACAGGGATGGCCGCGTTAACCGCAGGTGCTCTATCGATGGCAGCTGGTGAGTATATTTCAGTATCGTCTCAAGCTGATACCGAAAAAGCGGATCTGGATAAAGAGTTGCATGAACTGACTCATAATGCTGAGCGCGAGCTATTTGAGCTCACCAAAATTTATGAGAAACGTGGACTGGATCATGTCTTAGCGCATCAAGTTGCCATAGCTTTGACTGAGCATGATGCACTAGAGGCGCATGCCCGAGATGAGATTGGTTTGACAGATCTGAGTCAAGCTAAGCCGATTCATGCGTCAGTTGCTTCTGGATTGTCATTCATTGCGGGCGCCATATTACCGATTATTGGTATTTTACTTTTGCCAGCACAAACACTGGTTTGGTCACTCGCGACTTTAACGATAGTAGGCTTAGCGCTACTTGGCATAATATCAGCGCGCTTGGGCGGTGCCCCTGTTATTCCTGCTACGTCTAGAGTTGTGATATGGGGTGTGCTCGCTATGGTCGCAACATCATTGATTGGTCGGTTGTTTGGGGTGGCAGCATTATAGGGGCCTCATAAAACTGGTCAGTAAATAAGGGTATACCTTAGCGGAACCAGCTATCTCACCCTTCAAACATATTAACAGACTACTTAAAGCAGACTGTTAGCATGGAACCATCTATAACAGACTTTTGAATTATAAGACTGGCTGCTGTGCTTTTTTCCTATCATTAGCCTATACCCAAAACATAAAACTTCTAAACGATAACCTATCTATCATTTGACTTTTATTTGATATTAAATGATAGTAATATCTTGCTATTATCAATGAACATCAATTATTAAGTCTAACTGATACAAAGAGGTATTATGACCGTTCGTATTTATGTGAGAGCCAGCACTAAGGATCAAGACGCTACTAGAGCATTAATAGATTTGGTTGCCTTCAGTAGCCGCTATGGTGATAGCTATGTTGATTACGTTGAGCACTTCAGTGGTACAAAGCTCGATAGACCAATCTTAGCTAAGTTGCTAAAGGACGCCGAGCAAGGCGATATTTTATTGGTTGAAAGCGTGGATAGATTAAGCAGACTATCTCAAGATGATTTTTCGATTCTAAAGCAGCGTATTAAAGATAAGGGCTTACGATTGGTGGTGGCTGATCTACCAACCACACATACGATGAGTGACGGTATGACAGGTGAGATCCTAAAAGTGATTAACGATATGCTGATCGATTTATTAGCGACCATGGCAAAGCTTGATAATGACAAGCGTAGAGAGCGCATTAAACAAGGATTGGCCAACAGTGGCTATAAACCCACTGGTAAGAAAGCCAATACCGCAAAACACAATCGTATTAAAGCATTGGCTAGTCAAAACAATATGACAAAAGAAGAGATCGCTAAGGCGGTTGGTGTTGGCGTAGCTACCGTTTATCGTGTCTTAAAGCAGGTCAATAGCTGAGGTATTTTAAATATCGACTCAACGTGACCTTTGGTCTTGATTTAAAGGCATCGCAACGTCATAAGAAAATCGTTTTAATGCAATAAGGCTTTATAATAATCATTATATTGCATTCATAATTGTTTTTGCGCAAAATGGCTTATCTATAATCGCTTGAGCCACTCATGATGAATACCCCTATCTCAGATCCTATTGGCGCAGCATGGCTTGTCCGTTATGCCAGCATAGAGCTGGTTTCGCCTTTATATGTCAGCAGTAGTATCGGTGGGCGCAGACAAACCTATAAAGACGGTGACGTCATTCATAACGCTTATCAGGAAACCGCACGTCCACTGGACACTATCATTGCGCACTTACAGTTTCACATGCGTCATGAAGTACTGAATTTAGAGTTACTGGTTCGTCTATTTGAGCAGATAGGGGCAAATGACGTGCAAGCATGGGTAAACGCTGAGCCGACAGGCAGCTATGCCCGTAGAATGGCTTTCTTGTATGAGTGGCTCATGGATAAGCATTTAGAGGTACCGAGTAATATAGGCGGTAACTATGTGGATGCTTTGGATACCAAGAAGTTGGTTACTTCAAGTCCTTCGCAGGTCATCAAGAACGCTCGCTGGCGTATCAATGACAATCTAGCAGGAACCCGTCATTTCTGTCCGATGCTGGTAAAAACAGAGGCCTTTACGCAAGCAGCTGCACTCGATATTGCCACAATGGTTGACAAACTTAACGATGAATTTGGGCAAGACTTACTGATGCGCGCCTCCGTATGGATGACCCTACGAGAGAGTAAAGCCAGCTTTACTATAGAAGGTGAGGGAAAAGAGTTAAAACGCATTGAACGTTTTGCCGATGTGATGGCACGGCGTACCGGCACCGGTGACATTCCGCTTGATCCTGAATCACTAGCAGAGTTGCAACAAGAGATACTCGGTAGCAAAACGGTTATCCAGCAGTATGGTGTCCGTCAATCACCAGTTTTTGTGTCGCATACTCAGGTCAATGGCTTTAAAGAAATTGTGCATTATATTGCTCCACCAGCTGATGACATTGCTGATAAGTTAGAAGGATTACAGGTATTTATGGAAAAGACTGAGGGACAATCAGCACTGATGCGTAGTGCGGTTGCCTCCTTTGCCTTTGTATATATTCATCCGCTGGCGGATGGCAATGGCCGTGTACATCGCTTTTTAATTAATGACGTCCTCAGGCGAGACCAGGTCATTCATGAGCCGATTATCCTACCTATATCACAAGCCATTGCCGAGCATCCCTCAGACCGGCATGCCTATGATAAGATTTTAGACCGTGTCTCTGTGCCGCTCATGAAGCAAATCCGTGATCATTACAGCTTTGATAAACAGGCAGTTACCTACCCTGATGGTATTCGCTCAAACTTAAATTTTGGAAATACTCACCTGATTCAACCGGCATGGCGCTTCATGGATCTAACGCCTCACGTTCAGTACTTATCAGGACTGATTGCTCATGTTATTGAAAAAGAGATGCATAACGAGTCACAGTACCTAAGAAAGCATGACCATGCACGACTGGCGATAAAAGAGATTGTTGAGATGCCCAACAGCTATGCCGATAGAATCATTCGCAGCATGCTACAAAATAAGGGTGCTAAAAGTAATAAGCTACTGAAGGATTATCCGTTTTTGGCAAATGATGAGGTTTGGGACGATATTTTCTCTATCGTTGTAGAGACCTTTAAAGATGAAGCAGATGGTTTGAATAGTTAGACGAACCCTGCTATACGCAGGAAAGTCTGCCTTGATAATCAAGCTCAAGCTAGTCTCAATATTATCGTTCCAATGATGATTCGTTTGTAAAACGATTCGGCGAAAATACCGTAGCCTGAAAAGTAATCAATATTTTTCTTGACCCTATTCAAGCTAATAAACTACTAAAAATAGAATATGTTAAAGGAACTTTGATAACAGATTACTTTTGTTTGACAAGAATTATTACAGCTCCTAAAATTTGAGTATTTGAGTATTTGAGTATTTGAGTATTTGAGTATTTGAGTATTTGTTTAGCTATAACAGCTATCAGCTGACGCGAACACTTAGCTGTAGCTTGTATTTCAGAATAGCTATGCCCAGATTTTAGGAGGCTAGCAATAATCTTACGCTTTTCGGTATCTTTCCTACGCCCTAAATATTTACCTTCTGTCTTAGCATGAGCAATACCTTGCACCTGACGGTTATGTCGATCTTTATAGTCCTTTCTAGCAATAGCAGCGAGCATATCAAGCATCATCGAATTAATGGACTGTAATACGCTGCTCATAAATTCAGTGCTGCTCTCAGATTGAGGCGTCATATATGAGGTCGGTAGCTCTTTTGATACTACCCCAGATTCTTTTCTAATAGCATTCTTTTGAGAGTATCCCAATCAGCTTGGTTTAAACGTGCTAAGCGGTCAATCTGCTCTACCAAAATTATATCGCCTTCATAGGCATCATCGATCACTTACATTAACTGTGGACGTATTAAAGTTGCGCCTGATTCGTTTTCGACATAGAAGGCGGCAATTTTGTGATCATGATCAGTAGCAAACTGTATAAGCTCGTTTTTGGTACGCTTGGCATCTTATTCTTTGGTAGACGCTCGTAGACACGCTCTGATAAACATAAACACGTACAATAGTCTGTTATAAGTAGTTCCATTACAGCAGTCTATTTTAAGTCGTCTATTAATCGGTTTTTGATGCCTTTTAGATGGTTCCCTTGGGGTATACCCTACGATAACAGGAAAGCCATCGCGAATGACAAAACCTGTTTAGCTTTTAAACAAGACGGGTTTGTCGATAGTATGTAAGATAAGTTCGAAAAGTAACTGGAGTGTGAGGCTATTCATACTTGGTCTGAATTAAAGTTTTATTGTGATTAATTTCTGCTCAATGTTATTCATTTGTCGCCATGATGAGTGATGGCGGCTTGTGATTTAGTTAGGAAAAATAATCTTGAGTAATAAGATACGTTTGTGGCATTTGTAGCAGAGCTTGTTCTAGGCTTCTTTACTTACATTTTCCTGCAAGTTCTTTTTTAGTAAATGATCGAATATAAATGGGCCAAAAGGTAAGAGTGAGCCGAGTACGCCCGCAGGTATTGCCCAAAGAGGCATTTTCATTTTGATAGCTGAGCCTATAAGTATTATGATATAGGTAATAAACAACATACCGTGTGCCATACCGATGTATTTCACACCTTCTGGAATGTCCATCATATATTTTAGTGGCATGGCGATGAAGAGCAATAATAAGAAAGAGGTGCCTTCTAGATAGCCTATAAGGGTAAGACTTTTTAACGCTGTCTCTTGTTTTTTTCTAAGGCTGTGAATTTTTTCAATAGTTGGCTGAGCCTGTGACACTGTATTTTCCTTTTGTTATGATCAATAAAGAATTTATGGATTATTCAATGTCTCTATAATAATGGCTCTACGCAGAGCTTTTAAGTATTGAGTTTTAAGACCTAAAATGAGTGAGTACCTATACCAGTCATACATTATCTTCCAGTTCACATTTTATAAACATACTCAAGTATAAAAAGTATGTTTCCGTATAGAGTGAATACGACGCTAGTTCATTTTGTTTGTGATAATCGGCATCAATGTGCTTATTTATTACGCTTACTTTCTAAAAATATCATGTCAATTATAATCAATGCGACACCGACACAGACACCTATATCTGCAACATTGAAAAGAGGATAATTCCAGACATCAGCATAATGCACATGGATAAAGTCAACCACTTTACCAATTCTTAAACGATCGATTAAGTTGCCAATCGCACCACCAAGCATTAAGGCCAACCCCATAGATAATAGCTTGGCTGCACGTGGCGCTTTGATTAAATAAACCGTTAAAAAGATAGCCATTACAAAAGCTAAGCCTGAGAAAAACCATTTCTGCCAACCGCCAGCGTTGGCTAAAAAGCTAAATGCTGCCCCATAGTTATAAGCGAGTGTCCAGTTGAGAAATGGTTCAATGACCGGTACGGGGTCATTGAACGCTAATGTGGTTTGGGCCAACCACTTAGTCCATTGATCAAGTATTAATACCATTATCGCCAACAAATACCAGATAAAAGCGCGACTGCCATTGGCAACCATTTTTGGCATTTTGTCCAACTTATCTTTAGGTGTTATTGAGTTGCCTGAAGTCACGTACATAGCTTTAGGCGTATGATTTATGGTTTTAGAGTCAATCGATTGATGAGTACTACTCACAGCTATAGGTACCTTCTTGTCAGCAATATTAGTACTAGCCGATTCAACGCTATTCAATTTAGTACTATCTAATCTGTCGGTAGATTCAGTCATAGTTGTTTCCTTTATCTATGTTTATACAATGAACAATGTTAAACGTATATGTTTTTGGTATACGATTATTAATCGCGCCACTTTCATAAACGGCTCCACTTACCGCTCTGGTTTTATGAAACTTACGGTAATAATTTTTTATTAGGGAATCTGTTGATTGATTTCAACATTAACCTGAGTCTGTTCAACGCTAATCATTATAGGATTACCCGATAAGTCGCCTGATTCTGCTATGGCATTACCGCTATGACTAATACGAGCAACGACTGCTAACTGAGTTTTGTCACTACGAGCTGAATTTAACGTGCGATCTGGCATCATCGCATCAAGATTACTTAAGCGGATACTAGCCTCACCTTGCTTGATAATACTAATGGGTAAACGTTTGGCGGCAAACGGTGGACCTCCTTTAACGTCACGTATCGCAACAAACAACACATCATCAGCTTTCACTAACGGTAATAAATTAGCGTTAATTTTCACTGTCACGTCAATACCTTCTAGCGCTTGCTTTTCTTGCGTGCTAACGTAGTTGCTTAACTCATCTAAGCTTGCTAAAGCTTTAGTATGATCACCTGGTTTGGCCACAATGCTGCCTTGTAAGCGTTTAATCCAACCTTGCGCTTGGGCAAAGTTACTACTACGAGTCTCACCCATTGCCATGAGCATTTGAGCCCGTTCATGCTGCGGATTCTTAGCTAATATAGCTTGTAATAGACGGCGAATATTGGCGTCTAACTGACCTTCATTAACAAAAAAACTAGTCTGAGCATAAGTAGTAGCAATCTCCTCGTTATCAGGTGCTAAACGATAGGCACGCGATAAGGCTTCTAACGCAGAGTCAGTCGCCTCCATCGATAAGAAAAGTTCAGATAGGCGCATCCAGCGATTAGGATCATCAGCGTTACGATGGACGTTGGTCTGCATAGCGCTAATCAACTGACGACCGTTTTCAGTCGCCCACTTTGGTGGCTTATCAATCTTAGCCGTCAATAGGTCATCAGCCACTTGTCCTACTTTGTCCTCGCTTGTCCACAAATCAAACACGGGCGTACGATTGCCTATTAGTAAGTACGCCATTGCAGCCAATATTGGGATCCAAGCTGCGACAATTAAACGGCTTTTGACATCAGGGGTGACCATAGGTGTTATCTGACGCTGCGCATCTAATAGCTGACGCTCCAGTTCCAGCTTTTGATTTTGATAATGGCTATTATTAATAGTACCGCTGTCTTTATCTGTTTGTAGCTCAGCTAAACGTTCGCGAAATACTGCAACATTAATATCTAGCAGTTGATTGTCTATTGGTTTGGACTGCAAACGCGGTGCTCGTAGCCATGGCATAATAGCAATTAGCGCAAATATAAGAGCAATCAGCAAGCTTAGAGCTACAAATAAGCCAAAAGTAGAAAATAGAGTCATTTTTTGTCCTCTATGCTAGTAATATCGTGGTCGACATTCTCAGCTTGCGATAATAGACGATCAAGCTCAGCCTTTTCCGCAGAGGTCAAGGCAGCAGTACTGTTCACTGTAACGCCGTTTTGGCCACGGGCGACAACTTGGCGGCGTTTACTTTGCCAAAACCAACCAACAATTAAGACGAGCAATAATAGTGGTGGAAAAAACCATAGGATCCATGTCGATGGTCGCATAGGCGGCTTGTAGCTAATAAAGTCACCGTAGCGCTCTTGCATATAGGCGCGTATTTCAGCATCACTACGTCTATCTTTAATTAAATCATAGACTTTTTGCTTTAGATCCTGTGCAATCGGTGCATCAGAGGCTGCAAGGTTTTGATTTTGGCATTTTGGGCAGCGAAACTCTTCTATTAATCCACGATACTGAGCTTCTTGCTGTGGTGAATCAAAATCGTATACGTCAATAGCTGCGTTTGCCGTCATGTTAAGCAGACACGCTAGTATTAAGCTTGCTAGTTTTAAAATTATATTGAGTTTTATTTGAGGAGCTCTTATTCGAGTAACGTTCATTTGCACATCTCCTCAACCTGAATGAGATCAGGACTATCGTTGTTCTTATTAGCCTCATTAAGTACGGTCAGGCACGGCTTAACACGCTGTTGCCAATTGGCTTCATTAATCTCACCAACAATATGCTGACGAATGATGCCATCTCCATCCACAACAAAGGTTTCGGGCGCACCAGTTATGCCTAAGTCTAGAGCAAACTGACCCAATGAATCCTGAATAGACATAGAAAATGGATCACCGCCTTGGTTTAAGTAACTGAGCGCATTACCAATCTCATCCTTATAATTCACACCAACGATATCAATGCCGCGCTCTTCTAGTTGCATTAAAAACGGATGCTCAATAATGCAAGTTGGGCACCACGAGCCCCAAACATTAAGTAAAAACGGCTTATCTGGCAAATTATTATTGGTGATAGTACGGGTAGTATCTGCTAATAACGGCAGCTCAAAGGCAGGAACCGGACGCTCAAGAGCGGTATTGGTCACAATGTCTGTTGGTTTACCTAAGCGCATGTACAATATAACTACCAAACCAAAAAAGAGGATAAGCGGAATTAAGAACCATAGCTTCATCTGCTTTTTTTTCATTGCCTTTGGGTTACGCTGCTTACTGTTTTGGCTATCTTTTTGCTCAGGAGTGTTATTCGACATAGTCATTTATTTCTCCTTTAGTGTCGACATCGTCGATGCTGAGATTGCCTGCTCAATAGCTACCTCATTGACTCCATCAGTAGCCAAACTACCAGTAACTAGCAACGGAGCTTTAACTTTTTTGATGCGGTATCGTTTATCAAGCATACTAATTAATCCACCTAGAGCCATGATAATTGCCCCTAACCAAATCCAGCGAATTAATGGTTTTACATAAATCCTTAATGCCCATTGGTTACTACCATCGGCAATAGGTTCGCCCAGTGCGACATAAACATCGCGCATAAGACTGGGGTCAATAGCGGCTTCAGTCGTTGGCATCGTGCTGATAATATAAGTACGCTTTTCTGGAGTCAGTTTCGCCACTTCACGACCGTCTTTGGATACCACGACTTGCGCTTGCGTTGCATCAAAGTTACTACCCTTTATTTCAAAAAATTCAGTTACTTCAAAATCGTAACCTTGAACATTGACTGTATCGCCAATACCCATTGCTACGTCACGCTCAATACTCAGGCTACTAGTAAAGGCTATGCCAATGACAGCAACCAATACGCCAATATGAGCAGTCTGTTGACCCCAATAGCTCAGACGCAACTGCCGCAAACCGTTAAAAAGATTAGGCGCATTCTTAGTTTTATCTTTAAAATCAACTGCCATCCATAGCAGTGCCCAAAAGCTAACGGCTAAAGTCACACCAATATTAAGCATAGACGATGGATTAACAAAGTAAGTAATAATGGCAGCTAATACTAAGCTACTAACGGCGATGACCATGCCTATACCCAGTAGTGGACGGGTGTCTTTTTTCCAGCGAATATTTGAGCCCATACCCATAGCTATTAATAACAGCCACGTTAAAGGTACAAATAATGCATTAAAATAAGGAGGGCCAACGGACACTTGTCCTAAACCAAAGGCATCAGCGATAATAGGGTAAAGGGTGCCGAGCAGCACCACTAAGGTTGCAATCAAAATGATGGCGTTGTTGATCACTAAAAAGGACTCACGTGAAATCAGCTGATATTGACTTTCAACGGTTAAACGCCAACCTCGAACGGCAAACATTAATAGACCACTACCGATGATAATGCCAAGAATAGCTAAGATAACCAAACCACGCGTCGGATCAGCGGCAAACGAATGCACTGAGGTAAGGACTCCAGAGCGTACCAGGAACGTGCCAAGCAAGCTTAAGGCAAAGGCGAAAATAGCCAGCATAATGGTCCATGCTTTAAACACCCCGCGCTTTTCAGTGACTGCTAATGAATGCAGCAATGCTAAGCCGACAAGCCAAGGCATAAACGAGGCATTCTCTACCGGATCCCAAAACCACCAACCGCCCCAGCCAAGCTCGTAGTAGGCCCACCACGAGCCCAGTGCAATACCAATGGTCAAAAACCCCCAAGCCGCGAGCGCCCATGGACGTGACCAGCGTGTCCAAGCAGCATCTAAACGCCCTTCCCACAATGCCGCCATACAAAATGCAAAAGGTACTACCATACCCACATAGCCCATATATAACATGGGCGGATGAATAATCAGACCGAAATCTTGTAGGACAGGATTTAAATCAGCGCCATCGACCGCTAGATTGGGTAAGGTACGCTCAAACGGTGACGAGGTAAATATCAGCATCGTTAGCATCATTAACTGTACACCGGCCAAAATAACTAATACCCGCGCACGCATTGATAACGGCAAGCCGCGACTAAAGTATGATACCAGTGCACACCATGTGGCCATGATGGTCATCCATAGCAGCAAAGAGCCCTCGTGTCCGCCCCATGTCGCCGATAACTTATAGTACCAAGGCAACAGCGTATTGGAATGCTGCGCGACGTAACTGAGGCTAAAATCATTATAATAAAAACCTGCTATCAAAGCGCCAAATGACGTTATCATGGCGGCAAACTGTGCCCAAGCTAAGCTAGGGGCTAGTCGTTGCCAAGCAACTTGGTTATGAATAACACCAATAGTTGGCAGAATTACCTGCAATAACGCCAATACAAAAGCGGTAAGCAAGGCAAAATAGCCCAATTCTGTAATCAACATACGGTCTAACCTTATTTACTCTAATGCGGTTGCAGTTTACTGTGGCGGTGGAATTTTTATTATTAGAACCCACCCCCGAAATCTGCTGCTATCTCTAGTTTTTAATTGATTTCGAAGGGTTTTATTTAACTACTTTAGGCGGATTTACCAGTGGAGGCGCTCCCTTAAAGCGCAGTAAACGTAACGCATTAAGAGTAACGAGCACTGTTGCTCCAGCATCAGCTAGAACCGCAATCCATAGTCCAGTAATGCCGAATACGGTCGTGATCAGAAAGACGCCTTTGAGACCCAAAGCGAAAATGACGTTCTGATGAATGTTGCGCATGGTGGCACGTGAAAGTGCGATGAGATGAGCCATATCCGTAACACGACTTTTTAATAATGCGATATCGGCCGTCTCAATGGCCACATCGGTACCACCACCCATCGCGATGCCAACATCGGCAGTTGCTAGCGCTGGCGCATCGTTAATACCATCACCAACCATCGCTATTTTGCGGTTGTTCTTCATCTCGTTAAGCAGGCGCAGTTTGTCCTCAGGCAACAGCTCAGCTTCCCATTCCACGTCTAAATTACTGGCAAGTGCTTGAGCGGTTAAGCGGTTGTCGCCTGTTAGCATGACGGAGCGCACACCCATCGCTTTGAGCTGAGCCACACCTTCATGAGCGTCGTCTCGTAATTCGTCTCTTAGCGCGATTAATCCAAGCACTTCACGGTTTTGCTCATCGAAAAGAACAGAGACGGTCTTACCCTCATTTTGCAGCGCCTCAATTTGCGCCTGTTGTGTGGATGAAATCAATGCCTCATCGGCTGCGTAAACAGGCGAACCGATAGCTAGCGCGCGCTCCGCGACAGTTGCGTGTACCGCTTTACCCGCAGTAGCAGAAGCTTTGGAAGCCACAGGTATAACAACTTTAGCGGCTTCAGCATGGCTGACAATGGCTTCAGCAAGTGGGTGACTAGAACCAGTCTCCACACTGGCAAAAAGTGCCAATATCTCATCTTGACCTTGAGAATTCTGACCTTGAATACTTGAGTCCTCTTGTGTAAAGGCAACAACATCGGTCACGCGTGGTTTGCCTTCAGTTAAAGTGCCTGTCTTGTCAAAAGCGACCGTCTTCACTTGGCCGATAGTTTCTAAAGCACTACCGCCTTTGATCAGCAAGCCACGGCGCGCACCAACAGCAAGACCAGAGGCGATGGCAGCGGGTGTTGATAGTACAAGAGCACAGGGACAGGCAATCAGCAACAGTGCTAGACCGCGATACAACCAAGTCGACCAATCTCCACCCATGGCTAACGGTGGAATGATAATAATTAGTGCGGCAATAGCCATCACTGCCGGTGTGTAATAGCGACTGAATTTCTCAATAAAACGGGCAGTGGGTGCTTTGGAGGCTTGGGCTTGCTCTACCAGCTCAATAATGCGCGAAATGGTGTTATCGGCGGCTGTCTTCTCTACGCGCACTTGGAGCACACCATCGATGTTAATTGACCCTGCAAATACATTGTCACCCATCGTCTTGGCAACAGGAACAGACTCTCCCGTCACGGGCGAATCATCAAGGCTGGACGCACCTTGAACAATGGAACCATCAGCAGATACCCTATCTCCAGGACGCACCAGCACAAGGTCATTCACTTGTAATGAAGTCGCTGGAACGTTACGCTGCCCACCTTGAGCATCAAGTAAAATTGCACTTTTCGGAACCAGCGATGATAAGGCTCTGATGCCAGCGCGAGCGCGATCAGCAGCGATACTCTCAAACAGTTCACCGATTGAGAACAAAAAGACAACTGCTGCGGCCTCTTCAGCTTCACCAATGATAAGTGCGCCAAGCACGGCGACGGACATCAGCGTTTCAATTGAAAAGAATGAACCTGTTTTAGCCAGTGCTAAGGCTTTGCGCGCAAATGGAAAAACGCCTACAATCACAGCGATGGCAAACACCCATATCCCATAAGCGGGCAACAGTAGTGACAGTGCATAAGCGCTGCCCATCAAAATACCGAGGCCAACAACCTGTTTGCCTTTTTGAGTTTGCCACCATTGCTTATCCTGCGGAGCCATCTGATTGTCGCTGTCAATATCAATAGCCGATACAGTTTGTTGACCAGTATTGGCAGAGATGCCGAACCCTAGGCTTTTGATTGTTTTTTCGATATCACTAGCCTGAGTCGGCGCACCAGGGGCTAAATTTAGCTCTAGCGTTTCTGTAGCGAAATTCAGCTGAACATCAGAAACCCCAGGCATACGTTTCAAAGCTGTTTCAATCTTGCCGATGCAACTGGCACAGTCCATACCTTCAATATGATATTTCATAATAATTTACCCTTTGAATAATGATATTATGAACCCTATAGTGGCTTTAGAGTCAAGGTTATTTATCTACAGTTTCGTAATTTTAATTTCTCTAGCGCTAGTCTTTACAGCCACTTTAATTATTTAAATCATAGAGGTTGTTATGACAATCAAAATTGGTGAGCTCGCTAAACGCACAGGTGCCACAGTAGAAACCATTCGCTATTATGAAAAAGAGCGTTTATTACCCGAGCCTTTTCGTAGCGAAGGGAATTATCGTTTATATAATGAAGAGCACATTGAGCGTCTACAATTTATCCTACATTGCCGTACGCTCGATATGGCTTTAGATGATGTGCGAATCTTACTTGAATACTGGGAGTCGCCTGACAAGGACTGCGGCGATGTGAATAACTTGCTAGATGAGCACATTCATGCTGTGGAAATACGAATGGAAGAACTGATGCACTTAAAGCATCACTTGACCGTTTTGCGCCAGAAATGTGCAAGTAGTGCACCAGCGTCATCATGTGGCATTTTAAACGCGCTTGTCGATAACTCCTGTCATGAGTAATGATATCAGTAGTGTTCATTTCTGACGGATCAAATCATGAAAGGTTAAATACGCCCTGATGTTAAGCACAAAAAAACCCAGCAATGATATTAAGATCACTACTGGGTTGGAGGAAATAACAACTATGTTGTGCTGACTTAGAAAGTCTTATTTATCATTCATAGCAAGGTAGATATTACGATCTGATGCGGATGCGTCATCCACGTATTTTGAATCGCGCCATGTCGTATAAGCATAGACACCACTGTATGGGCTGATGCTGTTCTGACGGAAATCAGAAATCCAATTTTCGCCATCAAATATTTGGATATGGCCATGCGGGCGCTTTGATGAGCGATCATAGACAATAACATCACCTACTTGGGTTGGCATATCATTACTGATTTTGCTAAAACCTGCTTTATCAAGCGTGCCACGAGTGGCGTACTGATAGGCTGAAGGATTGGGTGTAAATTCATAACCAGCTGATTGTAGTGCTTTACGTACGTAACGGGCACAATATCCAGAGCTGCCAGATAAAGCCACTTTTGAGGCGCGAGCAGCAGCGATAGCGGGGGCTGAATTGCTGTCAGGAACCTTATTGACTTGCTGCTGTTGTTTTTCAGCGTATAAGCGGCTGTTTAATGATGAAAGCTGATTCTCTTTTTGCTTGGCCTGCGCACTTAGGTTGCTAATTGCTTGACTAATTTCATCATTATTAGAAACATAAGCACCACTTTTGGTGCTATAGATGTTTTTTGATGAACCGTAGTTTGATGCCACAGAAGTATTGGTGATGGTATTATTTGTTTGAGAGATTGTGATAGCAGCACCACTCGTTTGTGCTATGCCCATACCCAGTACTGACAAAATCAATAAAGCCTGTTTCATAAATCTAATACCTACGGTTAATTCAAAATCGTCTGTTATCAACAACAGCGCAGTCAATTAAATCTCAATAACTCAAGTATATATATGTCATAGTGACTGATACTTCTGCTGCATATTATTCATATAAAAAATGATTATTGGCGATCACAGCTCATTGAAGTCTTACGAAGCTGTTACAAATCAAGCTGCTGACCAAAACACAAAGCCGACTTTAGCATAGGCTGTTTAGCCTGTCATCCCCCTTAAAAACCCCAAAAATACTTTTTTGATGTCGAAAAAATTGCTAATATCCCACATTTTACAATGTAAGTTTGTGTAACATGTACAGAATATAGCTGACTAGATTGACCACAATTTCTACTGTTTTATAAGCAAAAAAACGTCTGAGGGTTAAATCTATAATTTAGATTTAACCCTCAGACGTTTTTCTATTGGATGAAGTAATTACCCTATATAGGGTCTAACTAATTATTAAGATAATATAATAATTTATAATATTAATATAGATGTTAATTCCCTACTGGCTTATGTAATATTACGTAATTGTTTCGATACATCCTGTATATTCTTGTATTAACCCTTAGTTATTTATCTATTTTAAGGGTTAATAACCGATAAATCCGCTTACATTGTCATCAAAAGTTACAAATTCAAAGTTATTTTTAATTTTAAAGTCGCAATAGCTAATGAATTTTTTGATGAAGAATCATTTTATAAGCAATAGAACAGTCTTATACTTGCTTCATTCGCTTTTAACGCTAACACTATAATCAAAGTATTCTTAACTGCTAACACACTATAATTGCTGCTCTACCGATTCAATATCAGCATAAACTTGGGTCGTCCCGTCTTTATTGAGTTGCATAACCTGATAGGGCATGAATTTATTTTGATACTCCATACCCGGGCTACCAACAGGCATGCCAGGTACGGCAAGACCCATAGCTTGTACTGGCGGATTTTCTAAAAACTGCGCCATATATTTAGCGGGTACATGACCTTCAAAGACGTAACCATCAGTAGTGACTACAGTATGGCAAGAACGCATTTCATTTGGAACGCTGTAGCGCTCTTTAAATACGGCTAAGTCCGCAACATCTTGCGCGGTTGCACTTAGACCATTATCTTCTGCATGACTTATCCATTCTTTACAGCAGCCGCAATTGGCATCTTTATAGACAGTGGCTGAGACGTTTTTTAGTAGGTCTGGTTTACTTACTGATGTCATCATAGGAGTATTTATAACGTTTGGTTCAGCTGTCTTCGGAACAGTCACTACATCTTCAGTTGATGCCGATGTTGTGCTTGCATCAGATACGCCACTACTCGGTTGGCTACAAGCAAATAGTGATGAGGCGGCAAGTAATACTAACGTACTACGCAACCCCTTAGACAGATAACGATTGAATATAAGACTGGATTTTATTTTTAAGGGGGTCATAGTGCTCTCTCATGTACTGTAGATATTGTGAGCTATAGAAGGTCAAGTAACACTTCATATCGTTTGGTAATGTAGCATAATAACCCATCAAACGGAGTACGTAAATTTATCCATTGAGCAGTGCGGACTGGTATCATAAGCAGTTTTCATTTTGAAATGCTGCCTGTAGTATTAACAGGTCTATCCGAGTTTTGGATTTTGACTAAAAATTCAAAACTCATAATTTTGGATAATTTGCGATGCGCCTGTCTACTATTAATCTACAAAAGCGTTTGAGTACTCACTCAAATCAATTACCGCTATGGTTTACGCTAGTAGCAGCATGGCTTGCAGGGGCTATTTTTTTATTTGCGCTAGCGCCTCATGGGTTCTGGCCGCTAGCAATAGTGTCACCAGCGATTTTATATGCGCTGTTGGTACCAAATATGAGTGGTCGTCGCGCTTTTATTATCGGTGAAGCTTACGGTATGGGGCTATGGTGCGTCGGCGGCTTTTGGCTCTATACTGCCATCCATGATTATAGCGATACTCCAACGTGGCTCGCATTGATTATGATTGGATTGATGGGTCTCGGTATGGGACTGTTTCATGGATTTTTAGCACTAGTCTTTAACCGTATGGTAGGCAAACAACCCTTTTCATTTGCTGCTCTTTGGGTGCTACAAGAATGGTTAAAAACTTGGTTATTCACAGGCTTTCCGTGGCTGTTTGTTGGTTATGCATTTACTGAAGAGTATTGGTTATCGTCCTTAGCACCCGTTGCTGGTGTTTTTGCCGTCTCTTTTGTTGCCATACTATTGGCTGCAAGTTTAGTAGAGCTACTGCTTCGACGCAGTAGTTATGCCGTCGTTTCTGTACTGTTATTAGCCATTAGCACATCATTATGGCTGGTCAATCCGCAATGGACAAAACCTAAGGGCACACCTGATCTGTCAGTGTCATTGATTCAAGGTAATATTTCACAAGATATAAAGTGGCTGACGCAATATCAAGTAGAAACGCTAAAGATTTATGCGAAGTTAACGCGCACTGAGTGGGGACGTGATGTGGTGGTGTGGCCTGAATCATCTATTCCGATGTTTCAGGATGAGGCTGCGGGCTTTATTAGTGAAATGATAGAAATGGCCAATGCGACCAATACGACATGGATAACTGGTATCCCTTATAAGGATAAAGCGGCATTCAATGCCAGTACGGATAAGTATCCCCCATTTTACAATAGCGTGATTGCTCGAGGTGTAGAAGCGGAAGGCCTATACAAGAAGCAGCGTCTAGTGCCTTTTGGAGAGTATATTCCATTTGAAGGCGTGCTCGATATTTTCCCAAGTTTGGCCGGTAGTCAGGATATTAAGAGCTATAGTCGTGGTAGTGATCAGCAGTCACCGCTAAAGGTGCGTGAACACAATATAGGGACGGCTATCTGTTATGAGGTAGCTTATCCAGATACCACGCGTAAAAATGCCATCGATACTGACTTTTTGTTGACCGTCTCTAACGATGCCTGGTTTGGCACTTCAGCAGGACCATTGCAACATTTGCAAATGGTACAAATGCGCGCGCTTGAGAACGGGCGCTGGTTTATTCGAGCGACCAATACTGGTGTTACCGCTATCATTAACCATAAAGGTCGTATTGTAAAACGCGCACCGCAGTTTGAGCGTACTGTACTACGTGGTGAGATACAGGCACGGGTTGGTAACACGCCCTTTATGCTTATGGGAAATTATCCTATCTTGATAATAATAACCCTGTTATTACTAATAAGCTATTTTGGCAAAGGTCTAACCACACTTAGAAGACGAGGGTAATAGTAAACTTAATCATAATAATTTAATCAGCGTAAGTTTTTTATTTTTTCTAGGTAACGTCCTAACGCACGTAAATATAAAAGTTTTAAACTATTGATCACATAAGAACTGATTGAAAAAATTATGTTGACATAAGGCACGCGCCTCATACTTAAAAAGAGATAGCTATATACGGTCTATCATCTTTTAGTTGATACTTTCATTTAATGCACGCGATTTTTGATTGTCATCTGCCTTAGTACCAAATTCAATAGTTGCATGTTGTATATTCTGATGCGCCAAATCTTCCTTGATGTTTTCTTTCATAGTAATAGTCTCTTCAAACGTTATATCGGTCTTCGGTACAATATGAACTGTAAGAGCATTCTCAGTGGTACTCAAAGCCCAGATATGTAAATGATGAAAGTTTTGAATAAAATTATAGCTCTCTAAGATAGCAGTGATTTTACTGAGATCAACATTTTGAGGTACTCCGTCGATAGCAAGCTTGATACTCTCTTTTAGTAGACCCCAAGTCGATAACAGTATAACGACTGAAATAATCAAGCTAACTAGAGGATCAACGATATTCCAACTTGTATAGTAAATAATAATGCCCGAGATAACGACACCTACAGAGACCAATGCATCTACCATTAGATGCAAGAAAGCACCTTTGACATTAATATCGTCTTTTTGACCTTTGTAGAATGCAAAAGCAGAAACAGTATTTATAAATACACCTATTAGAGCTGTAATAATAATAACTTTTCCTGCAACTTCCGGTATCGTATCAAATCGACCCAAGGCCTCATACGCAATACCTATAACGATTGTAACTAACAATATGGCGTTAATAAGAGACGCCATTATAGAAGCTTTTTTGTAGCCATAGGTATAAAGCGTAGTAGATGCTTTCTGTGCTAATTTCATTCCAATTAACGAGATTATTAAACTGGCAACATCACTTAAGTTGTGGCTAGCGTCTGCGATTAAAGCTAATGAATTAGTTGAGTAGCCCACTATAAACTCGATGAGCGTAAATGCAGAATTTAGACCAATCCCAATATAAAAAGCTTTATTCATATTTTTAGGGTCTGGAGCTTGATGACTGTGGTTATCTGAATTACTCATAATTTACCCTTGTTTAGGTTGCTGCATTTTATTAAAGGTAGAAAATAAGTTTATTGCATATTTTCTATATTGCACAGTCAATATTGCTCTAATACCGTAGACCCACTTATTTTTATCAATAAACTGAGCCACAACTTGATTGTGTGTCCTATCTCTCCTTGGGCGAAAAAAGCGGATTTTACTGTAATCTAACTGGCTTACGTAAGCTTCTTGTTCTCATGTTCAAGCTCTTTAGTATGTGTAGCTTAGTCTTGAATGTTGGTTAGTATAGTTTCATTAGTGTGCTTTTTATGACATGACCACATAAAGGTGTAATCGTTTAATGCTTCAATCAGCATACGAACGGCGCGTTCTTTAATCTCAGGAGTGTAGGTTTGTCTTTTCATTATCGTATTCTCTCAGAAAGATGATTTACCGCTTCTTAACAGCGCGTGTAAAACCTTGCATCTGACGACTAAGCCGGTCTTCATAGTAAACTATCCCAGTATTGTCAGAAACTTAACGTCTTGTGAGGATGTACTAAGTGCTAACTTCAAAATAATTGAAATGCTTACGCTAAATGACGACAAGAAAAGCCTAAGCAATCTAACGAAGAATCAGATATTAAAAACCTAATCTGTATGACAAATAAAAAAATGCCTCTGGGAGTTGACTCCCAGAGGCATTTAGTTTTAAATGTAGATAACGGTTACAGTGTGTTGACGCACCCTGTAACGAACAAATAAGCACACAGACTGCGTTATTTGAACAGCATTAAATGCCCGTATAGGTGCATTTTATCCAAAATCTGCTTTCATATCAACTCTATTTGCTATACATTTTAAAAACTGCTTGTTCGCTCGTTACATTTTCGTGCTGCTCTCTCTGTACCCGTTACCCGTCAAATGGGTGGCAGGCCTCGGTGACGACTGCGTTTGACATAAGGGTGAGCTCCCTACAGGGGTGACTAGACAAAGGATCAGAGCAACGCAATGAGTGGTTACTTGTGCATATCGTAGCGGTATATTGGGCGAACGCCCTTGCTAGCGTATGACAGCACAGTAGCGGTTATGAGCGTGTCTAGGCGGTGCTATCAGCCGTAATCATAACAGCCGTAGCTTGATACAGTGATACGGTCTTGATGACGCGATGGGCGATGAAGTCGGCATGACTAATCACATCAAATTCAAGGAATGCACTAAAGTGTTTGTGAGTATTTTTATTATACTCATAATTGCTTTAGGGTGAGTGTTCCTTGAAATCTGCTCAAGGCTCCAAAATCAGCATAAATTCACTTAGGCTAATTTAAGTAGTATATAGCCCACTAGGCTATATACTATGAGAGTTCAGAGAAAAATTTAGAATATTTATTATACAACCATCATTTATTCAGTGAGTCGATATTGTCATGGTGGATTCATAAGCTTAGTGTGAATAGAACGGGATTGACTTATTTATTGTTAATTGTCTCTCGCATCTTTTCAATCTCTGCAGTCAATGAGCTACTCTTTTCCTGTTCTGATTGATAGTTAATTGAAAGCTCATCATACTGCTCACTCAATGCAGTGTGCTCAGTACTAAGCAAAGTTCTCTCATGATTTAACGTGTCGTGTTGCTTAATCAGTAGCTGATGATCTGCTTCAATCTTAGCTTGCTTTTGAGTAAGCTGCTCATTAATCCCTGATAACTTATCACGTTCAGCGATTATGGCCTTTAACTCTCCTTTCACTTCTGCTGTAAGATTCGTTATCTCGTTGCGCTCAATAACGACTGTCTTTAGCTCATCCTTAGTTGCTGTCAGTTCTGTTTGCAGACGCGCGATCTCTGCTTTATCGCTATTAGCAGTGGCTTCAAGCGTGGCCACCTTCGATATGTTGGCACTCAGCTCTTTTGATTGCTGATCAAAACTGCTACGCAGGTCACCAAGTTGGGCCTGAGCTGCCACTGTTTTAGCTCGTTCAAGTTCTAGCTGGTGCTGAGTATCGCTGAGTGTCTGTGTCAGCACATCCCGTTCAGCAGTCACTTGAGCCGCGGTGATAGCCGTTGCCTCTGCAGTTGCTGTGACCTCATCGAGCTGTTCTAACAAATCAGCCTGCTCACTCTCTAGGGTCTTAACCGCTTCTTGAGCCTCATCTGTCTCAGCTTGCGACTTGGCCTTAATACTCTCTAGAGCCTCCCGTTCTTTAACCAGACGATCATTGGCAATATCAATGGCCGTCTGCCACATATCCGCACCAAGCGTTTGTAAGCGTTCAGTGATACCACTTGGTAGCTCAACCTGTCTTAGCTGCTCTTCTTGTTGGTTATCCTGACGCCAAGACTTCATAGCTTCACTGATGGTCGTGAATGATCCACCACCCAGCGCCTTACGCACTTCGGCTAAAGTAGGTTTGATACCTTGTTCGTGCAGTTGATCAGCAATAGCATGAATTTGCTGTGTAGTAATGGCCATAATTATTGTCCTTAATTTTGTATGAGTAAATATGTAGCGTTTGTAGTATTTTTTATATAGTATAATACAATATACAACATACTACAATATAAGGCTTAAAAAAACCTCAAGTAATCTTGAGGTCACAATCATTAGATTAGGGCTAACGATCAGTTAAGTACTCTTCTAGCGCATTACTATCATTTATTAATGATTAGCGCCTGTTTGCTTGGTTTTATCCTTAAATTTGGCAATGATACTGGCCTCAGTAAAGAACGCTTATGGTTTAATACTGCCACGGCTAACACCTGACCAGTCGGTGACTTCTGGAATGTCTGATAGATCAATGTCGTCATCATTAAGCGTTGCTAAATGCTCTAAATCTACTTGTTGCTTGGCCGTTAGTGGTGGTAGCTCGTCTATTTGATAACTAACTTTGTTCACACTGGCTCCCTTTCATTTTTTTGACACGTCTAGCTGAGATAATGCGTATAACCTCACCATTATCTATTTCTGTTTGCGTATGGGCTACCAATAGGACGGCGGTACCGTCTACTGTACCCAGCGCTTGCCACTGCTTTTCATCATTTTCATACCTGTCTTGCTGACGCAGGCATAAAAGGTCTAGAAAAACTCGGGCGGCTGCCTCAAATAATAAACGGTGCTTACGCTGATTGGTGTTTTTTTTGTTCATCCCATTCAAATCTAATACTTATCTGTTCTCTCTGTCAGTATGCTCTTTATAGATTAGCAATTCATCTTGACTGACAGCTGTTACTTTCTGGTATTCAAAAGATAGCGGTACTTGATTGGTTTGCGCCACTTGGGTCAAGAACAATTTAATCGCTTGAGACGGCGTTAGACCATAGCTTTCAAACACGGCAAAAGCATTTTCTTTTAGCTCTTGATCGAGCCTGATATTATAATTAGTTGTCGTCATGGCATTACAAATGGCTTATCTGTGTACATATAATATAAACCATTTGTATAGACAGTACCAGATTAATCACTCTTTTTTCTTTGCTATGATTTTTGCTTAGGGAACGTATAACCTACCGCCAGCAAATGCTTTTTATGGGTCTTTAAAAAAGCTTCATCTCTTAATTGAGTGTGTAACCAGCTGATCACTTCTTGGGTACTTTTTCCTGAAGGCGCATAGCTACCAAATGGGGCATAGTTAGCCAATAGAGGCGCAAAACGGTCGATCTGTTTGACTGTTAAGGATGGTATATCTCTATTCTCATTATTCTGATTTAAGTCCTCCAGACTTTTTTTCTTGGTGGGCTTAGCTTTTACATTAAATTTTAGTCCTGTGACGGTACGACCACGTTTGACGTTTTCATAGGTGATTTTAATATCTGACTTTTCTGTTATTTCTTCAACGCTTGGGTTGATGACTCGACTTTTTAGGTTGTTAATACGTTCGTAAGATTTAGAAAGAGCTAGCTCCTCTCTAATTTCTTCAAGTGACATTGTCCACGAGCTCATTGCCTCATGTTTTTTGGCCAGATGGTATATATCTATTGAATATTCACCCTTCAGTTTAAGTACATCTTCTTTTTTATATTTAGTGAATGGATTATTTTCATCAAAAACCTTCAACATCAGTAGCACTTCATCTGTAAAACATAGAGACACATAGCCATCTTCATATATTGATCTGATGACCCACTGTACATTGACACGGCTACCGCGTTCATTTCTATAGCTAAAAAATCGCCTCATCATCGTTTCACTAGCATCTTTTAATTGAGTATAAGCAGAATCCACTTGAATGTTGCAAGCCTCTGCAAATGCTTTCGCGGTTATCTCTATAGTGTCTTTTTCAGTGGCATCTATCAAACGCACTACTGAACTAGCAAGCAACAGCAACCGTTTTTCATCAAGTGTCATTTCATAAAACGCTTGTAGAATACGATTTTGCATAACAACCCAATTTGCAGGGTATTTCTTCTCATATAAACCAACTTGGTTAGTCATATCTACGCCTTAATACTCAAATCTATCTAATTGTAGCATAATACCTGCTGATTGTAGCTTTTAACCTAGCTGATTGTAGCTTTTAACCTAGCTGATTGTAGCATTAACCTAGCTGATTGTAGCTTTATAGATCTTGAAGCCCTTAACTGGTAAGGTCTGAGAGCTTCCTAAAAGTCTTTAAAAATCTTTAAAAGTAAAAAATATGTTTTTATATTAAATAATAGGAAAAAAGCTCAAGAACTGACGGATTTGAGATGATAATATGAGCGACCAATCACTTATAGAACTGTTCAGTAGCTCAAAACGCTATGGTCAATTTACTCGGTATCAATCTTTATTCTCATAGTTCGGATTAAGCTTTGATCTTTGAAAATCTTCAAAAGCACGGTCAAAGATATTTTGAATGTCTTCATCTGTCATTCTGGCCAACGCTGTTTTCATACTCTCAGTATCAGTCTCATTTTTTGTAGATAACTTGTCTTCATTTTCAATAGTCATTATCGACACCTCTGTAAACACATCTTAAAGCATTGCTAAAACGCATAAAAAATACTCTTATATGCGTTCTACGCTCTGTTCGATACGATGGTAGCTAAAGCTATTTTAAAACGCTTAAAACAGCTAAAAATCGTCTTCTAGCATTTCGCTAATTAGAAGACGATTCAGTTGTACTGATGAATAGGCTATTGCTAACAGTAACAGTTATTGAGCTGCTGAATCGTCATCAAACAATGAACCGTACTCACTATCTTGATTGTCTTCATGTGAAGTAAAACTGCTTGATACCATCTTAGCCTCACCTTGCATCTTATGAGCAATTGACTTTAAAAACTCACGGTGCTTTTTCAAACGGACATATTTTTCATTATCGTGTGCATCTAAAAAAATAGCTTGCAGTTCATGATTGTCATCATCGTCTAATGCGTTGGCCAACCACTCCCCCAATATTTTATGTGCTTCAAGCCTGTCCTGATCAATCTCTTTTTTAAGAGCCTGTAATTGCTTAATCTTATTTGCAAATAAATCATCTGATATTACTGACATTACCTCATCCTTTTTTTAGCCAACTATGATAGAGTTGATCCTAGCAGTACATATACAGGTATGCAAGGTAGTAAAATACACAAGACCACTTCGTTTCGTGGGCGCAGTAGTATTTTAACCCTCTGTTAAGAGCGAACTTAGGAGTTTATGTAAAAAAGGCCCACAAGGGGCGCTATTTTTTTTACATAAACTCCGTCGTCCGGCAGGGGGCGAACCCCCTACAACCCCCAAAAAATCATCACTCAATATTGGGTTTTTTTGCTATGAATAATAAAGGTTTTCATCTGTCAGTTAGCGCCGTTAGTAAGGCGAAAAATCATAGCGTGGTGGCAAAGTCGGCTTATAATTCTGGCTCAAAACTGATTGATGAGCAGTCAGGAGTCGTCCACGATTACACCAGTAAAGCTAAAGACAAAATCTTAAATTTAGTGGACAGTGATGGTACTAAATACACGCAAGTTATTGAGAAAAATGTGATGCATACGGCGTTGATAACGCCAACTCTTGCTGGGGATCTAGCAGTGACACGTGAGGGTTTTTGGAATGATATCGAACGCATTGAGACTCGTAAAAACGCTCAATTGGGTACTGAGATTGATGTGATGTTTCCTGATGGGATCACCGCTGATCAGCGTATAGTTTTGGCCGAGCGCTACGCTCAAACCTTATCTGATCGCTATAACGTGCTTGTCGATGTAGCCATTCATCGGCCCCACAGTCACGAGAAACATGTGGGGGAGGTTGAAGTGGTTGAGCTGACCAGTCGTAACTTTCATGCCCATATTTTACTCTCAAGCCGTGAGATAGTAGCGGATGTTGAGGGTTATGCTTTATCAGCACGCAAGAATTGGTTGCAGTGGTCAACGGAGGAGCGGTTATCTAAGGGGTTAAACGGACGCGGCGATGAGCTTAAATATCAACGCACCCTTTGGGCGGATATGGCCAATGAGCTACTGCCTAAGAATAAAACCATTAGTGAGAAATCCTACCGTGAGCTGGGCATCAATCGTTTGCCAAAAATGAAACTGGGTAAATCACTATATAAGGATATTCTCACAGGCAATCGTTCAGTGATTCACGAGTACAACGAGACGATTGATGAGATCAATGCTTACATTGAAAAAAATGGTTTAGTAATTGAGTACGACGACAAGGGACGTATTGACCTAGAAAGCAATGAACAAGAGGTTAACGGCGTCACAATACATTATAAAAAGCGTAAACCCTTTGCGCGAATTGAGCTCAGTAACATCCGCTTTGTAGATCCTGCCGCTAAACTTGAACCCGCTATTCCTAAAAATAACAGTCAGACGCATAGTGATGCGGCCAATGATCACGCACTTGATGAGCTTTTAGCAATCTCAGCCAACTTTGTGAGTCAAAAAAAGATGGTACGCAGCGCCTTATTCTCAACCATTGATAGGCTGCATGAAGAGTTAGCACACCAGTCTAAACAGACCATCACTATTGACAAAAATATTAAAAGCACACCGAGGTTCACCGAAGAGGTGGGACAGGATTACAGCACGTCCCGCCAAAAAATGATTGAGCTTACCAAGCAAATAAACACAAAAGAGAAAAGCGAGGCTCTAAATGAGGCTTTAGCGTTGGTTGAGCAGTTTAGACAAGATGATACCCTACAAACAGGCCGCGCTGTTAGCCGTCTTGAAGAGCAGCTGTCACAGATTGATAAAACGGTGCTGAACAATAAAGCGGTGCTAAAAAAGCTGATCCCGCTTAATAATGAAGTCGTTGCTGACTACAAAGGGTTAAAGGCCACCCTAAAACCATTTGCCGCAAAGCTGAATAAACTGGCGACTGGCTTTAAAGCACTTGATGAGATTGATATTGAAAAATCCGACTTATCCTTACAGTGGGATCAAGCGTTTGCGGATCTACAAGAGATAGATATCACCAATAACATGGACACTTATCATAAGTTTGCTGCATTTGCAGATCTGGATGTTGAGCGCTTTAAATACCTTGAAAAAGAGCGTGAGGCGCTCAGTACGTTAAAAGCAGTAGAGGTAGACGCGGATGCTTACACTCGTTTAACGGCATTGACCGCTGATGTTAAAGCGTTTAAGACCACAAATAATGAAGACATCAAACAGTTAAAGCAGCAAATTAATACCAGTCAAAAAACCTATCAGCGCCTGTCGCCGTTTTATGAGCAGCGTATCGCCTTACTGGATCAAAGTGAAGCTGTGATTGTGCAAGATGATGACCTATACGATGAGATTACCCGTACCAAGACCACTCAATTGAACGCAGATCGGCTTGATGACTGGCGCAACCGTACGATGGTGCTTCACCACCAGCTCAATAAAGCACATGAGCAAGCAAAGCTTAAGGAAGAGGCTGAGCGCGCACGAGAGGAGGCTTTAACCAGGCGGCGAGTAGCTTTACAACAGAGACGGCAGCAGGCATCTCTTAAGCGTCAGCGAATCAATGAGACCAAAGCATATCGAGATCGATTTGACAATTTAGTGGTACGGGTGCGTGACCGCGTTGATGCCCTTGATTTTAAGGCCGTTGATGCACCGATCGAAGTGATCAACGCGGCTGAGGCGGTTGCCGCACAAGCATTTATATTCACCACTCTAAAACGCGCTGACAGCTTTACGACACTACAAAAGAGTTTACGAGACACCGATGCCAAAAAAATTGCAACGCAGGTGCAGAAGGCAGCAACATCGCTGTGGCAACAGCTTGAGCGCTTGCCTGACAATCAAGATAAGGTCGAGGTATTAACCCAGATCAATGAGCGCTTTGAGCACGTTCCTGCTATCACCATAGATGCGGCAACGCTCACGCAAACCGTGACAGATCATTTGCAAAAAACGAAGAGCGCTATCCAAGCGCATGAACAAGCACAAACACGCCGCTACCCATCACCACGTCCATTTTAGGCGGCATTATGATAATGAGCATCCCATGAATAAAGACAATAGCAATGAGCAGGACATTCACGACGAGCTTATTAATCTCGTGACCAGACTCAAACCTGTGATCGAAGCTCTGCGAGCACTGATTGGACAAGCTGACGATGTAGTGGCAACGCGCCTTGATCACTCTCTTAGCCGTATCGATACCAAGATAGATGAGATGACTTCAGTTACTCAAAAGCTGGATGGTAGCGCAAGCAGTGCCTCGAAGGCATTGAGTCAGTATCAAGAACTTATATTAAAGCAGCTTCAAGCGGCAGTGACCACCTTTACTGACACTGAAATGCCGCGTCGTTATGATGACAAAATAGCGGGTATCATCACCGATATGAAACAGCAGATTGATACGGCTGTACAGGCGGTCGTCACTGCTAAAAACGCCAGCATAGAGGCGCAAGTGATTACCATGCAAGCGGTGGCTGATAAGCTTGGCGCTAGTGCGGACAGTCTTGCACTCTTTACCAATCAGTACCAAGCTGGTCATAAGCAGATTATTACCGATATTGAGGCGCTTGAGACCGCTACAAAAAAGCGGATTGGAGAAGTAAAAGAGGAGGCTGAAAAAGACTTGGATAAGATTTACAAGTCTATTGAGTCCATGAGTATTAAAAGGATAGCAGCAGTGGCCGCCGCCTGTATGGCAGCTGTGATAATAAGCCTTGTGGCCCTGATCTTTTGGTATGTGCCAAGCTTTGATGAGATTGCAGAAATGAGACAGCAGCAAGCAGAGCTACAGCGCGGCATCGATGAGCTTGAAACGGGTTGGAAACAGGCCTTTAATAATGCTCAAAGTGCGCAGTTTATTTTGGCTTGTGATGTTAATAAAGAGCAGCCTGATGTGATCAGCTGGTGCGTCAGAGCAGACAGTAAAAGCGTTTTGAGAGATGAAAAAGGCTTTGTTTATTATAAAATAGCTGGGTTGACGCGCGCGAAACCGACTGAGTAAAGGTTTATGGTAATAGTGAACCATACTGCCCAAAGAGGCTTTTATAGACTTATAGTGGCGTAGATAATTGTAAGGGCATTCTTAGGCTAGATACTGGCAGCTGATAAATCTAGTAAAGAATAAGTCTTTTAGAAAATATAAGACTAAAAAAACTTTTGTTTGACTGCCGTTATCTTTGTCTATATTAAAAAGCCATTAATATAGCTTCTGTTAAATTTTTATGCCCATATCAGAAAAAAGCCAGATAATGAAAATTTATCTGGCTTTAAGGATTATTGTTTCTTGTCGAACAAGATATCTGCGAATACCAGCTAAAACAGTTATGCTACTTGGTCCGTGTTAGCTGTGACCAAATCAATAAAAGCAGTTTTAAGGATGCTTAAAGTGTAGTCGTCAACGATAAGACCGTCATCTAGCTGTCGTTGTACCCAGACATAAACCGCTTCATCATTATAAAGAATAGCGTCCACACCAAGTAATGATGCTAACTGTACGCCTTGCTGTACTTGTAAGCTGAATAACAGCTGAGAGGCTAAAGCTTTAGTCTGTTCACTAAACCATATGCAGCTATTGAGCCGCGTTAAATCATTGTTCATGGGCATTCTCCTGTAGATTACTATACGTTAATAAAGAGTAAAATGACTTACTACAGGTCAAATTATACATACATTTTAATCTATTACAAGAGAAAATAACCTTCTAGAGGTCTTTTTATACGTCTAAAGGTGATAATGTCTTATGAGTAAGGGTGTTCACTCAGGTGATTCGCTGCTGTCCTCATTTATGATTTCATATAAATCACCAACATTGATTCTAAGATACGTGCATAAAGACTCGATGACATCTAGGTCAACTCGGGTGGCTTCTTCATGATACATGCGAGTAATGGTGCCACGATTGATGCCAGTATCCCTTGCGACATCGGCAATTTTAAGGCGTCTTTCGCCCATGATGGTCGATAAGTGACACTTCACCATAGTGGTTTCCTCATTAACGATTAGTGGTTTTTGATTGGTGAGCGGATTATAACGAATATGAGCGGCTAACGTATTCCTTTTAGTAGCTCAAATTGATATTCAATGGCGGCAATTTACCTAGTAGTAGGCAGTTTGTTATGCTGTCTTTAATACAGAACGTCTATCATGATGGATATACGCTAGTTAGAAAAGGCGATGCTATTTTGACTACGAAGTATTGCTATTAATAGTGATGTGACGTACATTTTTAGTTATACTTATATACTTATATACTTATATACTTATATACTTATATACTTATATACTTATATACTTATATACTTATATACTTATATACTTATATACTTATATACTTATATACTTATATACTTATATACTTATATACTTATATACTTATATACTTATATACTTATATACTTATATACTTATATACTTATATACTTATATACTTATATACTTATATA
>NZ_JBQQEX010000014.1:0-51152 GCF_052258185.1 Psychrobacter sp. T6-6 | reverse complement strand
AACGGCACCGTGCCCCAAGTGAGCTATACAGTGACCGACCCTGAGGGCAACACTGACAGCACCACCTTAGACATCACGGTTGAGCCGGTGAATGATGCCCCAGTAGCGGTAGATGATAAAAAGTTAGACCAAACATTTGGTTCTGATGTGACTCTTGATGTATTAAGTAACGACACCGACCCTGAAAATGACATTGACCCAGCAACCGTCATTATTACCCAGGCCCCAGTTGGAAGCATCATTGCCACTGATGGTAAATCGGTTGTTGTAGCGAATGAGGGTAAGTGGAGCGTTAATGAAACTACAGGTGTCATTACATTTGAGCCAGAAGAAAGATTTGTAGGTAACCCAACACCTATTAGTTATACCGTATCTGATAGTACGAACCTCACCTCTGATCCCGCTACCGTCACCATCGACTATGATCAACCTACTAGAACTGAAGTTGCGACTCCTGGTCGTGTTTCTGAAGAGGGGCTAGAAGGTGGCAATCCAGATAGCGATCCAAACTCAACATTAGATACCACTGACTCTGCATCTGATACGGTTGATAATTGGATTAGAGTAACCGACACCGATACAGACTTAGCAGATGCCGTGGTTGGATTTACATTGCCAACAACTGGCAACAATATTATGAGCCAAGGTAACCCTGTTATTTTTAGAATTGATTCAGCCACAGGAAATATCATTGGTGAATATGAATACATAGACAGTAATAACGTCACCCAAATACAGAATGTCCTGACCATAAGCCTAAATGGTAATAAAGAAGTCATTACTGACGGTTATCAATTTGGTTATGATGTTACATTGGCCGCTCCTGTAGATCATACGCAAGGTGATGATGTAGAAGGTATATTGTCTATCAACTTCGGTGTTGAGGTGTTCGAAAATGCGTCGGCTATTGAGTCATTAGTACAATCTGATGAGCTGTTAGCTATCATTGAAGATGACTCTCCAGCGTCTCAACCTGTGGTGTGGAATATTGATGTACAGCAAGAGACTATTACTATTAGTGGTTTACAAACGGGCTTTACTGACTCATTGTTTACTGAGCCAACAACTTCTGGTTATTTGATTGCTAATAATCCGTCATCTGCAAACCCTGGTAATACTGTCTCATCTAGAGATTATGGCGGTACAGTTGGTGAATTGTTTGCTGAACTAGATGCCACATATCAGGCGGCAGATGGTAATACTTACGTAGATACGCTCGACGAAGCTATTTATTGGGGTGTACCAGCTAATCAAAATGGAGAAGAGACACCTCCTGCTGGTTATACAACTCGTGAAGATCTTGACTATCAAGGTGCTGGTGAAGAGATTAAGTTCGAAACCGATCTTGATTTGGGTGACTTCTCACATATCAACTTTGGTGTATTTGGAAATGGTGGTGTTTTAATTGAGACAACGCTAAACATTGATTTCACAATGGATGTAAATGGTAACTCTGAGCCGGTAAATGTCGATTACTTATTAAAACACAATGAAACAATTAATAGCTTCACGACTGCTACCTTTGGGTTGGACACTGACACTTACTCAGATGTTTTTGTACAGAGCGATTTTATTGTGATACCAAATGCTTCGAAAATTATTGATATCGCTGGTCAACAGTATCAACTTGATATCACACTTGCCAATCAAGATACAGATTCCAGTATTGACTCCGATAAAAACAAAGATTTCCTGAAAATATATCAAGGCTATGATGGTGTTGATAATGACGGTGATGGTAGAGTCGATGAGTCAATATATTCTGCAGTCGGGAACTCAATAGGTGGGTTTATTGATCAAGCCGCGAATGGCACTTTCTACTATGACTTAAATGGTAATGGTATTTTGGGTGATAGAGGAGATGCAGAATATACACGTAATACACCAGATGGTTATAGATATACTATTCTTGGCAATAACGATATTGCTTATATTGATGCTGATAGAGACTTAGTTTCAGATGGTATTGATTTTGACGGTGATAACATAAATGATGCTGTCGATATTAATGGTGATGGCAGACTTGACTATATTGTGTATAGTACTACAGGTCAGCGTGCTGAGGACACTGATGGTGACGGAGTCATAGATAGAGTTGATACAAATAATGATGGCATCGTTGATACGGATCTCGTGTTAGATGGTTCTGACTATAACCCTGCATTGGATGACGCAGGTACTTTCGTGGTCAATAGTGAAGAAGGTCAAGAAAATACTTATGATGTTATTGGCAAGTTAACGCCGCTAAATCCGCTACCAAAGTTAAGTAATAATATTGTCGTTGAAGGAAAAGTTGCAGTTGGTGCTGATACAGTTAACTACCTTAACTCGACTGGAACTGGTATTGTTTGGTCTGGTGTATCGACAACAGATAGTGATGGCACAATTACCACCATTAATACTGACAGCGATGCAACTAATTATGAGTTCCAAACTGATTATGGTGTGTTTATTGGTTATGCCGATGGGAGCTATACATTTAATGCAGCAGACAATATCGCTGATATCGTGAATCCCAATGCAGACGACATTGATGTATTCTCGTTCGAATATCAGGACTCTGATGGTGACACAGCCAGCTCAACGGTAACGCTAAACTACAATGAGTACGCAGCGCCTCAAAGCCCAGACTCAATTAACAGTATTCCATCGCGCACTACTGCCGATAATGATTACTTAGTAGGAACTAACCAAGCTGAAGTGATAGAAGGTGGCGATGGAGACGATACTCTAATTGGTTTGAGCGGTATAGACTCGTTGTTCGGTGGTAGTGGTAGCGATACTGTAGTATTTGACAGGAACGATCTTGTCGTTGATGGAGGCGAAGGCGAAAGCTCAGCCAATATTCAAGATAATGATACGTTGTTAATTAATGATCTCAATGTTGTTGCTGGTAATGATATGACTCAAGTCGTTAATTTTGAGACTATCGATATGACCAATGACACCTCTCAAACCCTGAGCTTGGGACTGAGTGATGTGGTTAGTATCACTGATAATAACAATGAGCTATTCATCAAAGGCGATAGTACAGACACGGTTAATATATCGGGCATGACTAAATCAGCTACATCTGATCAAGTGGGTTATGACTTATATCAAGATGGTGCTAACTCTGCCAAGCTATATGTACAAACTTCTATAGATGACAATGTGATTTAAGAATCATTAGCCACTAGTAAATAACAAAGAAAGCGCTCCCAAATGGGGGCGTTTTTTGATATGTGCCTACAGAGATATTATAATTTGATAAGATTACTCAAAATCTATCTTACTTATAGTCAAGAACAGTTATAACTAGAGGTAAAGACAGTACTACCTTTGCTGTAAAATAGAGTCTATAAACTCATACAATAAAAAGTCAGCGAAATATAACCCGTTGTTTATTATGGAAATAACTATGAATGCTTCACTGCCACGCCTATACACCTTTCGCCGTTGCCCCTATGCTATGCGCGCTCGTCTTGGTCTAATATTCGCCGAGCTGTCCGTAGAGCTACGAGAAATCACGCTAAAGAACAAACCAGAGAAAATGCTAGCGATTAGTCCAAAAGGCACGGTCCCTGTGTTACAGCTTTTAGATGGATCCGTCATTGAAGAGAGTGCAGAGATCATGACGTGGGCGCTTGAGCAAAACGATCCTCAGGGGCTGCTCGACGAAAAGGTTTCATCTGAGGCTAATGCACTGATAGCACAAAACGATAATGAGTTTAAACAGTGGCTTGATCGGTACAAATATGCCGATCGTCACCCTGAGATGACTCAGTCCGAGTACCGAGAGAAGGGAGAAGTGTTTTTACAAGTCTTAGAGAGCTTGTTGACTGATAATATCTATTTATTAGGAGATAATCCAACCATTGCAGACATCGGTATCATGCCTTTTGTGCGTCAGTTTGCCCATGTGGATCGTGAGGTTTTCTATAATTTGCCCTATCCAAACTTACAGCGGTGGCTACAACATTGGCTTGAGCATCCATTATTTGTCCAAGCTATGACTAAGTTTCAACCATGGCAGGAAGGTGATGAGGTGGTTGTTTTTCCTACTTAGTATGGGTGCCAAATCGATCCATGAAAAATTACAGTGAGAGTAGAGTAGTATATAAAACGCTATATCAAATAAGGCTACTATGTCTAATATAAATACCCCAATGCACCAACGCAGCGTATCGATATCGGATAAAAATAAATATATATCCAGCACCACAGATAAGGTGAAAGAGGCTTTTTTAACGCTACCAGTCGTCATACAAACAGCACTAGAACAATCCAAGCGAGTTGTCGTAATTGCAAACAATCCTGCAATCACGACAGCGCAGCTTGAGAGATTGTTACAACCTGATGATGTCCTAGTGCTATTTAACCATTTTATCCACGCTGATTTCTTTGCCAACCATCAGGCAATAAGTTTATTACCTAAGCTCTTATTTTTTCGGCAAATTGGCGATAGCAAACTGCATTTTGGCTTACCGCCTAGAAGCAATAACCTCTCCATGATGGAGCAAATGGCAAAAACAGCCCCGTTAGGTATATTGACGAGCAATCAATCTTATCCGTTTCCATCGCTGACTGACGACCCAAACCCTGACGATGACCCTATTGTCACTCATCGCGTTTTGAATGTTCCTTTGCCAATGCAAGAGTTGTTGATGAGCCCTACTTATTGTAGCGTGCTATCAGAACGTCATGCAGTTGTTGCTGACTATCCATATTTTGTAGATATTCATTCGTCAGCACCTTCGTCAGGTTTTTTGTTATATCGATTGATGCTAGCAGCTCGAGAGTATGTGCATCATACCCAAAAAACAGAGCTACCGTTAGAGCTACTCTTAATCGGCTTTAACAACAATGATAAAACGGCTCATTTTTGGCACGGTCACAACTGGGCGTTTGAACGTCAGGAGATGAGCGCATTACCGCCTAGGGTATCTATCCATCGATACTAAGATCGTTATCACCGAGCGTGTCGGTTACAGTTAAACATAAGGCGCATTTGGACAGTGGGCATGCTTTACTTCATCGTCGCTAGGCTGCCGTCTCACAGCTATGGGTGAAGACTGTTCTTCTGCCCAATCAATCAGCCCCATGTCAGCAAATTGTGACAGCCATCCTGCCATGGGCCAACACTGCCATTTTTGATAAAAACGATCGGCATTGATAATGATACTATCTAAGTGATTGAGGGGCGGTCGATACACACTATGCTGCTGATGATAGATCACATCGGCAGTAAGGTAAAAATCAATATTCAACTGACGCGCGCTAAAGGCAAAATCTGTGTCCTCTGCTCCGTAGCCTGTATATTGAGTATCAAAGCCACCAATATCGTCGAAAGTCTGTTTTTTAATAGCAAAACATAAGCTCCAAAACGCCCCGTAATCATCAGTTCTCTTGATCGCTGTTATCCCAGTTTCGGTAGGAATTGAGTCTGCCTCATCGAAGTTATACCGATAAGGGTTATAAACAGACAACTCATTTAGAAAAGAAAGAGACAAGTGATTGCTTTGTAATTGTACACTCTCTAAATCTGACAAAGGTCGGGTAAGATAGCGTGGTTGTCCCATCAGTAGCGCATCGGGATGTTGCATGAGCTTGTGATACATGTGCTCAATAAATGTAGGGACGACGATACAATCGACATCTAAGAATATCAGGGTGTCATGAATAGCATGCTGCGCCCCAAGATTGCGATTGTGACCGATATCAAACGCTGCAGTCTGTGTATCGCATTTATCATTCGTAGATGATTGAATAGTAGTCGGTAACTTTATGATATTTAAGGAGAAATAAGCCAGTCGGTCACAATCGGCATCATCATTGACGACGATGACCTCAGCCGGTCTTATGCTACTGTTCTCTAGACTGCTGAGCAGGTTATAAAGGTGGCGGTTACGTCCATAGCAAGTCGTGATAATGGTTATCGGTGCTGTATTGGTATTATTAACAATGGTCATTGTGTATGCTCGTCTCGCTATTATATTATTTGTCGTGTTTGACGTATCATTGCTTATGAGTTGATTCAGGCTTTGATTTGATTTTGGTAAGTAGCCAATTCTCAAACCAGAGCTTCGTACTAGGATAAGCGCATAGACTATTCATAAAAGCTTGAGCAGCCATCAACGTGTTTGTTTCGTCTATATCATCATTACTCACTGGTACCCTATATTGTTTTTCTGGTGCATGGCTCATAGCTTGACTCATAGTATCAAAACATTCAGATTTACCGTGTTGAGCTATCATCAAGGCTTTAAACTGCTCCCAGTTCAATGCCTTGTCTTGGGCGAGTAATGCCTGTGCCATGACCACTTGTTCTTGATGTGGTCGGTCATCAGGTATCACGATAAGAGGGGTTGCATAATGATACGCTTGCGCCACGGCATTCAAGCCGCATGCCATAATCAAATAATCGCTATGATTAATATATGGTGTGACGTCATCTACTTGCGCTGAGATATCGACATAACCTCGTTTATCATCATCAATAGGACCAAGAGAGATAATCAGTGCTTGAGGCAGCAGTCCACGAAGTTCAGGCAACTTATCATCGATTGATTGATGTCCACCATAGCCTTTTATAATCGTAATAATAGTCTGAGTAGTCGCTATAGGCATGGCCGATATCATAGGCTCAGGATCATACGTTGATTCAGGTTTAGTAGATTGAACCGTTGTAGAGAAACGCTTATCCGTGTCTAGCCGCGTCAGTATGTCTATAAAGTCTTCACGAGTGTGTGACTGGGTGTTGCGCGTATAGATAAAATCAAGATATAGCGTCTTATCGCAGACCCAACCAGTAGTATGGGTCGATTCTAAACTCTGAGGATAAGGTGCCAGCAGGGCAAGCGCGCCCGCGAATGTCTCTAGATGGGCAGTATCATCGCGGATACCTGGCAGTCTAACGTACAGATAAGGGACACTGGCCACGCGGCATAACATAGCGATTTCGGCGCTGACATCAATAATCATGAGATCAATATCATAGTGATGAATAGCATCGAGTATTTGATGGCTGCGTCTTTGAATATCGATATTACCTACAGGAGAGTAGTGCAGACCTGCAGGTTTCCAGTATTCTCCAGCCCGTCCTGTTAGCACGTCATCACGACGCTCATCTTCTGGGTACAGCCGCATGATCTGCTGCTCATTGATCGAAGTGAAGCGATAAGTATCAGCTTCTAAACTTGTGAATACTATCAGTTGTTCTCTGACATCATCAGGTAGTAGCGCTGCGAGTTTGTCGGCTTGTCGGCAGTGCCCTGAGCCATGATGATGAGCATAATAACCAATACGCATTATGCTCCTCCTGCAATACTGACCAGCTCATGGTCTGTTGCAACGGATGAATGAGCGTCATTATTAGAAACTTCAAAAGAGTCATGTACCATATCAGACTGCATTTGATGGTTAATGGAATTGTCTTCTTTTAGCGCTGTTTTATAAAGTACCAAGTAGCCTTCGACCATGGCAGCCACGGAACAAAATTGCAATGCGCGCTCGCGGCAAGCCTTACGTGATATTTGCTTAATCATAGAAAAGCTACTAATAAAAGCAGCTTTATCGCCTTTAGGAACGATGATGCCAGTATCTGGGGTAATGATTTCGGCACTGGCGCCAACATCAAAACCAATCACTGGCGTACCACATGCCAAACTCTCAGCCAAGATCAATCCGTAAGGCTCGTCCCAAGTACTGGTGAACAGCATGGCAGTTGCTTGACACAAATAGTGATTAATTTCGTCTTTAGTGGCATGACCGACGTAGCTAAATAGTTTGTTGTTGCCACGTTCACTGTCTTTAGATAATAAGGGGGCTACATATTGATCGAAGTACGCTTCGTTGCTTTTAGGTCCTGCAATGACGAGATTTTTTCCTGCTTCTAGGCAGTACTGCATGGCTAAGTGAGTACCTTTTTCGGGGCAGATACGTCCATACCAGAAATAGGTTTCTTTATCGCTATTTTTATTCGATTTAGTATTGGCAACAAAAGACTCGACGTCGATACCGTTATAAACGGTGTGTGAGGGGACAAACTCAGAAAACAGTTGCTGTTGGTGTTTGCTCACGGCTGTAAATTGAGTGGTTGTACCAGCACGAAGGGTCAACAGTGCCAACCGCAGTTGCGGGAAGATAGGCGTATGAAAAGTGGTGAAAAACCTTTTGCCAAGCGCTTGACCTGTCATCATTGGGATGTGATGCAAACTGTGGTTGTGTACGATATCGATTTCACCGCGCTCGTCACGTTCGATGATATCTCGTAGGGCTATCTGATAAGCAAGATACTGATACATCTCCTCACGATCCATCGCTACTGCTTCGTGCTCATTGTCATAGACCATGTCATCAAATTCATGACGAGTCAATAATGGTACCAGCGTTGCGTTGGTCTCGCTATCTTCGTGCGCATAAAGTAGTACGTCATGCCCTTGTGCCACCAGTTCATCGCAAATGAGTTGGGTGATCATCTCTAGACCACCCGCATAGGGCTGAGCAATAGGGTACAGTGAGTGCGCAATGATAGCGATACGTAGTGGCGAGGTTGAAGACCGAGTCATGTTATCAAGACCTTTATAATGATAAACGTTTTGGCTATCGGTAAGACGATACACAGTAGCCCTAGTATAGAAATGGTAAAAAACAAGCTAATAATGCTTAAAATCCACCTCTATGAGTCGATGGTTTTTTTGTCTTTGAATAACGCTGACATATAAGAAGTGGTTACGACTTTGTTCCTATTATGCGCTGTTCTCAAGGTGTACTTGAGCGTTTCATTCATACTAGACGTGCCTGATGCGATATCAGTAAAATTGTTTATGGCTACACTGGCTGCTGCAAGCTTCAAAATACAAACCAGCATGGCACATATGAATAAGACAGGGGAGTAAAGCGGTGAGAACGGGGCAACAGCCACTGCGGTAATGATATTTACGATCAGCAGTAATTTTGGTAATGCCGTGATGTTCTTTAGAAGTAACGAATAACGGCTACGGACGTCCTTGTGTTTTGGTGTACAGACAAACGGTTTGTTCTGACCCCACAACACAGGTAGCCATGACAATGCACCAATCTCCCAAAAATTTAAGTGCATCAGCCAGGCTCGTACGCCTTTTACAAAGCGTGGTTGATGACTGCGGTCTAGTTGTTTATTCAAAGGAGTTTGATCACGGCAGTATGCCCATAGACGCCTGATAATAAAAAACGCGTACCCTGCATAGACTAGGTATAAGGGGGCAATCATAGGTGTATCAGAATTACCCATCGAAAGTAGATTGGCGATTAAAAACAAAGAGCAAACATGCAAAAGGATAAAAAATCCTGTGAAGTTCACCCAAGCGCTCAGCTGAGACAGATGAGCCCTTATGTACCCTAGATGGTCACCAATGCTTTTGTATTTAGAAGGAGGTGTCGATTGAGAAGAGTGTGGCGTTGATAGATAATCAGTAAGCACTTGCATATTGCCATATATCCAGCGTCGTCGCTGACAGATGAGATCATGTAGTGTATTGGGCAGTAGACCTGTGGCAATCACCTCTGGTATGAACTGGCTGCGAAACCCTTGTCGATGCATGAGGACGCCCATCTGAGCATCCTCAGTAATAGACGCCCCTGACCAGCCACCTATGGTCAGAAGATCTGAACGCCGAATCACTGCGTACGTACCCGTTGATAAAGCACGTGTACGATTAAAAGGTCGATATAAGTGATGGTTAAAGTAATGATTTAACTCGCTATGGGCATCTACTTGTCCCTCATTACGATAGAACTGCGGAAACTGGAGTAGCGTATGGTCAGGGTGCTGTGCGATAGCTTGCGCGATAGCATGTCTAGCATGTGGTAATGCCTGATAATCACTATCGACAACAACGATATGAGTACATCTTGGATCCATCAACCCCAGTGCTAAGTTCAAAGCCCCTGCCTTAAATCCTGCGACATGATCGACATGATAAAAATGAACATTTAGCGCATCATCCAAGCCGTTACAAAATGCTGCTAAGGGCTCATATAGCGCCGACTCTGTATTGTTGTTATCGATAATAAGTATTTCATCGTGAACGTTTTTGACTGCTAATAAAGACTTGATAGTGGCAATAACTAGCTCTGGAGGCTCAGCCCGCGTCATCAATTGAAAACTGAGCATTGCTGTTGTCAAAGCTTCTGGTTTGGCAGTCATATCTAGTCCTTAGGCATATGAAGCAGGTGAAAGTTATATAAAGAAATAGATCTTTTATAGAAATTGTGTGCTTGTAGCAAAGGTAGGGGTGTGTATCTCCAACGACTCAATCAATATCAATGAATACTAATACAAAATTAGGTAACTATTTAGCCGATAATTGTTTATGGTGAATTAACGGTGTAAGTCTATGTAATATGACTGGACGACAGTCGATGTTTGGTCAAATAGAAAAACAGGAAGTTGGTCTATAGAAAATTGATCTATAAAAAGTTGGACCATAGAAGGTTGGTATATAGAAGGTTAGGCTATGTAGAGGAAGGTGTATTGAAGTTCTAGGTTATAGCGTTGTGTTTGTGAGAGATGCAAGAGTAAAAGGGTTGTCGGACAGGCAGTATCAGTTAGTGAGAAATATCGGAATAATTATTGTAGTGTTTATCGAAAGCTATAATGAAAGCTAAAATACTGGCACTTGCCACTTTAAGCACATCTTGTCATCAGCCAAAATATCTATACTGCCATCGATCTAACCATTAGGCTAACCGTGATGGCAGTGAGGGTAATCAGCTTCGATATTATAGATATTGTGAATTGTAGAGAGTCATACTCAATAGCATTGTGCTTAAGCATTGTGCTTAAGGGGTGTTGTATCTATGCAGAAGGCGTACCCGAAAAGTAGCTGCTCAACTCCTGAATATGCTCAGGACCAATACCGCAGCAGCCTCCGATTAATGAGGCACCCTGTGCTTGCCATTTTTGTGCCCAATGCAGATAAGCAGGTGGCGTTAGGTCATCACGTACCTGATTGAGCGTATCATTTGCTGCGGCGTTTTTCGGTTGCGGCGGAAAGGCATTGGCATAGGCACCAAGCTCAATATGGGTCGCATTTTTATCTTGCAACGTGCTTTGGGCGACATCTAATGCTTGATCGATAACATCAGGCTGACAGCAGTTAAATAGTATCGCTTCGACGTCGCGGTCTGCCATTGCCGCAACTGCTTCTGCTACCATCTCTCCTGAACGCAGGCGTGGTACATCGATCTCCATGTTATCTTCTAAAGTAAAAGCAATCCATATTGGCTTATGATCTGTGTCTAGCCTACTTAGTAATTCACGAACAGCGATAGATTCTGCGATCAGACTTTGGGTTTCAGCGAGCCAAAAATCTACATACGGGCTCAATCCATTTATAAGCGGAGCCGCAATGTCTTCTACATGGTCAGCATCAAACAAATCGGCACGGTAAGAGCCAAATAATGGCGGGATAGACCCTGCTATTTGGGTTGTAGTGCCTTCTAGGATAACTGCTGCACGTGCCATTTCGCCTGCTGATGCGGCTAACTCTTGCCCCTGCTGCGCAAAGCGTTCTGCGCCAATATGAAAGGGCACAAGAGCGTAGCTGTTGGTGGTGATAACATCGGCGCCGCTTTTGATATAAGCGCGGTGTACGTCGCGAACGACTTCGGGCGCTTCTATCATTGCCAGTGCCGACCATTCAGGTTGACGAAACGGTGCGCCGCGCTTCGCTAATTCTCGTCCCATGCCGCCATCGATAATAGTGACTGAATTAGTTGCCATAATAAATCCCTCTTTATTGTAAATAGCAGAATTATTTAGAAGGGCGAAATACTAGGCGTAATAAGGAGCAGATGCAACCAAAAGTTTAGTAGTAATGTTAATTGATTACTTTTGGCATCTGATTCACCGATTTTGAGGGTATTATGGCGAGATTATCCTTAATAACATCTATACAAATTATGAGTAAATACGAAGTAGCGATGACTTCCAACCGGACATAAAAAAGTCAGCACTATGATCAGTATTTATTTTCTTATGGTGATAATCTGTACATGGCTAAGACTAAATCTATCGTTTTGTACAATGCGATGGAGTTACTGGAATATATATGATTAGATAAAATATCATATTTCAAATGGAGTCGTTAGATGCATCAACAAGAACTGCACGATCTAATCATTTACCAAGATAGGTATTTTGAGATACTAACTGGATTTTTCATTAGTGTGACTGGGTATTTGCCACGTGATTTTTCATCTTTAGAGAACTTCTCCGAGTCAATTCAAAGAATGGCGAGTACTTTAAAAGAAAGCCATACTAAAATCGAAAAGTCTTTTATTGCATTCTCTGTTCTTGAAAAAGACCTCAAAAAACTATACGCAGAAGAAGGTGGGAAAGCTTTTGGTGCAGCCAAAAAATTAGATGCGTGCAAGTTAAACTTAGGTGGGAGTAGTCGTTTCTTACAAACACAATTAAATGCTACGCGCAAATCGCTTTTATACTCTGATACAGTTTTAATTCCAGATCCTGTCATGCCATGGTTAGAAAAAAAGCGTGATGAAGAACAGTTTCAGTATGTTATTCCTCTTCAAATGGTTTTTTTTATATTGCATTTGTCAGATCTCAGAGGCAGTGATTTTGACCTACCACCATTTTTTGTATTTCCAAGCTTTGAGAAGTCACTAGAAGAACATGATCAACAAACACAAGAAAATAGCATTCAGCTTATCACTGATGTATTTTCGCACTATGTAGACTCTGGTATCACACATCCCCAAAATATTATTGAGTTTGCTTCAAGAAACCCTGATGAATATTATAAAAAGATTGAAGCTTCAAGGCTCTTTGTCTCACCTGGTTCTGAACCTGGTGAGTCTGTTAAAGTAGCGTTAGAAAACTACAAAGCGGAAATGAGACGTTGGAGAACAGAGGACTGGTGTAATGAATTGTTTTCGAAAGGTGACGTTAACATTGTGACAAATGCTATTTTTGAACGTATTATTCCAAACTACCATTTATTAGAAAATGCTGATGAACTTAGGAGTCATCCACTTCTATGCATTAGTGCACAAGCTCATTATTACCAACTTATCGCAAACATGAAAAATTCAACTATTGGTGCGAAAGCTTCATTTGATCCTTCCGTATTTCCTATTTTACAGTCACTAAATTCTAAAAGGCTTGATTATCTCGCTAATATTAAAGACTCTCAACTAGTTATGTTGAGAAAAACTAATGAAAATATTGAGTTTAGAAGGGATTTACGAAATTTAGTTAATAGCTTATCTGATACTAAACTTGATGACTTAGGATATGTTACTGCCGAAGTATGCTCTCACATTGAAAGTGCAGTATCTAAGCATGAAAAGCAGATTTCTTCGTTAAATAATAAATATGAAGCGAAAAACAAATCTACAGCATTGATTGCTGGTGGCACATTCGCAGTTACCATGTTTCCTGTGTTAGCTCCATTTTTAGGGGTGTTACTACCTGTAAGTGGAGCAGCATTTAGCTTTGGTAAATATGTTACAGATAAACTTGACAAGAAAGCTGAGGTCGATAATTTATCACATTCTATGTTCGCAGTAATATCGCTTGCTAAAAATAAATAGTATATAGAAAAGAGTTTAAGTGAAAATAAATCTAGTACTATTTTAATATTAATTATTAACCTTTATAACCTACAAAAAAGCAGACATCATAGATATCTGCTTTTTTTCATGCTATGTGCATCAAAACCAATCTGTTAATAGGTTTTTTTGCAGGCGTGATTAGCCTTGTGGTGTGATCAAGTATTTCTCACCAGTGGCTTGCTTGCCATAAGTAGCGATTGACTTTAATTGCAATGCTTCCTCTAACGTCACTTCATGGGTATAGCTGCTTGCAAAGGTAGTGGTGATTTCTTCTGCAACTCTTTGACGCATCGACATAACGGTTTTGGTACCTAGTTTGCCGAGTGCATTGAATAGTAAGAAACCATTAACACCCCAAGCAAAACCAAAGTTACGATTTAGCGTGATAGGTCCACGGTTAAGAGCGCCATAGATATAGGCTTGTTTGAACGTGTTTGAGCCGTATACGCTATACTCTTCCACATCGCGAGTGATGGCCGCTTCCATGCAGTTTAGGATATCGCTGGTCAATTGACCGCCGCCTACAGGATCGAACGAAATAGTAGCCCCTGTTTCGACAATCGCTGCTGTCAAATCTTTCAAGAACGTATCATTGCTTGAGTTGACCACGTACTTTGCGCCCATATCACGCAGTAGTTTTTCTTGTTCTTCTTTACGCACGATGTTGATCAAATCGATACCATCTGCCATACAGATACGGTTGAGCATTTGACCTAGACTAGAGGCAGCGGCTGCATGAATGATGGCTTTGTGACCTTCAGCACGCATGGTTTCAACCATTGCTAGGGCAGTAAGCGGGTTCACAAAAGAAGACGCACCTTCTTTGGCAGTCGTGCCTTCTTTTAACTCAAGGCAGCTCTTTACATTGACACAGTGGTACTGACGATAAGTACCACCGCCGATCACAGCAACCATCTTACCCATCAATGCTTGCGCCGACTCTGACGACCCTGCTGCAACGACGGTACCGGCGCCTTCATTACCTACTGGAGTGTCTTCATTGACACGTGTTTTCAGCGATGGCATGAATTTGGTAGGTATATCGGCAGTAACGACTGGGCTTTGCTCGGTGCCTGACTGTACGGCAGTTGACATATCAGCGGCGCTGAACATCACCCCAAAATCAGAAGGGTTCAATGGGGCGGCTTCAATGCGTACAACGACTTCATCTGCACCAGGGGTTGGCATCTCGATATCTTGTAGCGCTAGGGTCAGTTTATTGTCATCACTAACGGTCGAGGTCAGTTGGATATTTTTATCAGTCATAAAATTTGCTCCTGCAAATAATTATAGGTATTGGACCACTTATATTAGTGTGTTGGTTAGGTTTGGAGTGTTGTTTAATCAACGCACTTATTTTAATAGTGGGTGTTTTTGTTGCGCATTACTTTCATGCCTTATTTAGTTTGGGTCGCTTGTATCTGAGCTTGTACATGCTGCATGAATTCAGGCATATTTGCCAAACGATCTTTTTCGACAGTCTGGGCAATATCAGATTGGCTCATAGAGGTGCTCCACTCTTTCATACCAGGGATTTGTGCCAGTACATCCCATTCGAGCTGGCTTGAGGCAAAGGTATTAACAATAAGGTTCACATAGTGGACGTAGATATCAGCCATGGTGAACTGCTCGCCTGCAATCCAAGGTGAGAACTGGCACAAGCTATTTAAAGCCCCAATTCCGCGCTCCAACACTTGGCGTACTTCAGCTTTGAGTGGCTCAGGCGCTGCAGCACCCGAAAATACATACGGTATGAGTCGGCGACTTGGCAGCTCAAAGTAAAGCTCTGCTATTTTCATAATTTGACGTACGACAGCACGCTCACCAGCATCTGCAGGATATAGCGGCATATCAGGGTGAGTCTCTTCGATAAAATCACAAATCACGCTCGACTCTGAAATATTGAGTCCGTCATCAGTGGTGATGGCTGGTACTTTACCCACGGGGCTGACTGAGAGTAGCTCGTCGCTACCAGCGAAGATTAGGTTTTCTTCAAAAGGTATCTGTTTGTACAGTAGGGTATGTTTGACGATGTTGTAATAGTTGCTTGCAGCAAAACCGTGCAAAGTAATCATATGTCATTCTTCCATTGTTGACGTGATGGGTTATTTTTAGTCGTGTTTTAATCGCGTTTTAGTCTTGACGCTCAAGTTAACCACATTATTACTGGTTTTAACATGGTTATATATAGGATAAAACGTCAATCACTATTGCTTTTAAGACAACAATAGAGACAAAATACTTGGCTACTCAAGCTTAGATAGTCAATGGAGAAGTGGATTGGATCAATTACGGGCAATACGATATTTTAGTAAAGTGGTCGAAACGGGGAGCTTTACCAAGGCTGCAAAGGCATTCGACGTACCGCCGTCCTCACTATCAAGACGCGTGTCTGATTTGGAGAAGAGTTTGGGCGCGACCCTGTTACAGCGTTCGACCCGAATGGTTAAGCTGACCGAAGTGGGGCATGTCTACTACAATGATGTGCAGCATATACTGAACCAACTAGAGCAAAGCAAAGAGACGGTTCGGAGCTACCAAACCACCCCGATGGGGCGTCTGCGTATCAGCTCAATGGTAGGGTTTGGGGAGAGGATACTACTGCCTTTACTAGATGATTTTAGTGCTCTATATCCGCAGATTATATTGGATGTCAGCTTGAGTGACGAGCTATCGGCACTCGGACGTGATGACGTTGATATTGCGATCCGCGGTGGCTACGCGCCAAACGAACGTGTGCTTGCTATCAGGCTTATGGACAATAGCTTTATTCCTGTTGCCTCTCCGAGCTACCTAGAGCAGCATGGCACCCCCAAGCATGTGATGGAACTCAAGAATCATCGTGGTCTGTACTTTAAAGCGCCAAACGGCCCAACACCGTGGCTGTGTCATGTAGATGATCAGTGGCACGATGTCTCAGGGCCTGCGGTTGCGATCTCAAATAAAGGACCATGGCTGGCACAGAAAGCCAGTAATGGCGAAGGTATCTTAATGTCCACTCGGTGGGCGCTGGCGTCGTATCTTGAGTCAGGCGCACTGCAAGAGCTAACCTTTGAACACAAGTTAACCATCACTCAGCATTCGGATATGGCGGTTTATCTGCTGTATCAAAAACAGCGCTACCTAGTACCCAAGGTAAAAGCGGCGGTAGATTTTTTGGTTGAGAGAATACAAGTAGCAGGTGTAGATAAATAGCCTAAGTAATGTTATGAGTTAAAGTTTAGCTAGTCCGAGCTGAAGGATGTATACCTTTTAACCAATTATAAGGTTAGTAATAAATGGGAAATGTCATTAGTATTGATAAGATCGGAGACTTCCGTGATTTAGTAAATTCTAACTCAAGCTTTGTATATCAAATATATAAAGATAAAGGTGGTAAGAATCTATTTAATCTAGTCTGTTCTTGTTTGGACTGGATCACAGTATCAGTTCGTCATTTGGAAAACATAATTGAGTTTGATAAAAATATAGATAGAAAATCTATGCAGGTCTATTCTCTGATATCTTCGATTGACCTTATATTTGAATCAATCAAACAGCTACACAGAGTATTTATAAGCGAAAAAAGTATACCATTTTCAGGTGAGAAGAAGTGTTTTGATGAGCGATTGTTCCCTAATGAAGATGATAACAATTATTTCAAGACAATAAGAGCTTGTTTTGGCGCTCACCCCGTATCTTTAAATCAATCGAACTCGAAACGCTTTGCTAGTTGGCCTTTTGAAAGTTTTTCCAATAACGGGGATTTATGTGTCCACTTATACAGTAGAGACGTAAACGAAGAGGATCTATTGCTAAGTCTTAACATAAATGAGTTATTAGAATTTCTCCTTATTCGGTATGAATATCTAGATGTTATTGCTGACAAAATAGAAAGTTTATTCAGTGAATATCAGAAAAGCCTTTCAAGCCAAACGATTGAAATAAAATCCGATCCACTTGAACAGCTTTATATTCTTAGGAATGAGTCTAAAAAACGCTTAGACAACGATTATTATAATGGCGAAATTAATGATCTAATTATGATCTTCGAAGCGAAAGTTACTGATCCTAAACTTATGGAAATAGCTGATAATTACAAAGATTCCCTCTTGCCTATAATTGAAGAAATTAAGACTAATCTTCAAGTAATGAACATCGTTGATTTAGAAGATGATGCTATGCTTAGAGTTCGCTCAAATCTTAGCATGCAGTTAGGCTATGAACTGTCAAAGTTCTATAGTTGGGTACACAGTGATAAATATGACCCACTCCTTAACTATTATTTTGAAAGATTCAATGAAGTCACAAAGGGTAAGTTTAACTTCACCAGCAGTGATGAAACTAACCTTACATTTCTCAAAGTAAAGTTGATGTTAGCTCTATAGAATGTGCTATGAAAGAGTAAGTACCAACTTCTAGTCAGCTACTGATACGAAGGCGATCTTACTATCAACAACTAACTAATATACAAATTACTCTCAATCATGTTTTTCATATGCAGTAGACGAGGGGCAATATCTTCTTCTAGCTTGGTACGGCTCAGGATAAAACTGGGCGCGCCACAGTTAAAGGTGAGTAGCCCTTCCGTCGGATGCATCAGCGCAATAGCGACCGCATTGACGTCCTTTTGCCATTCACTAATCGAAAAACAGTAGCCGTACTCTTCGTAATCTTGAAAGGCTTTATCTAATCCTCGTCTGATTTTGAGCCAATCATCCTTATACTTACTACGAATAGCATTTAAGATAAACTCTTGCTCAGCAGGTGGCATGCTGGCTAGGCAGGCCCGTCCCATCGAGCTTAAATGAATAGGTAAATAAGAGCCGACATTGCGCTGCATGGTGGTGCTACCAGCACCTTGTACGACATTGAGGTAGACCATCATCAGACGATCGCGGGTCGCCATGGCAACAGCGCTATTGGCATAATCTGCCAGCTCTTCCATATAAGGGGTGGCAAGGTTATTGATAGAGATGTTGGTCATCATCGTATAACCAAACCCAAGTACACCTGTAGAGAGCTGGTACTTACTGCTATTGGTAGACTGTTTTAGATAGCCTAATTTGACTAAGGTATAAGTCAGACGAGTGATGGTCCCTTTGGGTAGCCCTGTCAGCTGACTTAAGTCTTGATTGCCCAGATAGGGACGCTGCGGGGTAAAACAGCGCAGCAGCTCTAGCCCTCGAGCGAGCGCAGTGACAAACTGTCTGTCGTTTTTGTCACGCATCTCTGCAATGGGCTCTAACAGCTCGATATGCATCTCATTGTTAGCATCTTCATTGGCAAGGGTATCATTCGTCATATGCAGTCTACTATTCCCAATTAAGTCCATACGAACATCATAATTTCACTACCTAGCGCATCTATGAGCCAATACAAGCGTTTATATTGATTCTTACAATGGCTGATAGTATAAGTCTATAGCCACGTGCTGAGGGCAGTCTATCCATCCAATTATACTATAATAAGTTATCATTGAACCCTCAGCATAGCACGATATGTATAGATTGTTTCGCTATGCGGTATGAGTGGTAGCGATATAAGCTACTAAGAGCATCGTTACAAATGCTCCTACACTCAACGTGCGACTACGCTTGTTGCGGGTCATACTGCTTTTCTTTGATGAATAGCGTTGGGATAAGACCACATAAGAAATAAGCACCTGCCATCAGTAGTAGACCAGCACCGATAGAATTGTGCATCGCCATATAACCAATCGCAACAGGCGCAATTACAGAACCCAGTCGACCAATATTGAACGCACCACCAATAGCCGTACCTCGAATAGCAGTAGGGAAGCTTTCGGTTAAATAAGTGGCGTTAATCGCATAAGGAATACCATATAAGAAACCAAAGGTGATCATGAGCCAACCAATATTGGCTGGGGTATGCATATAGACCAATATCGGGATAAACAATGCGGTACCCATGGTGCCAAAGGCAAAGACGATTTTGCGACCGATCTTATCTGCCATGTATCCTGCGACTACTTTGGCAAACATCATGGTCAAGTACGTACCGGCCATATATAACGCCATTTCTTTAAACTTAATTCCAAGCTCGGTCTCTAGGTAAGAGGGTAACCAGTTGCTTACGCCAAAATAACCGAACAGTAATAGCCCTGAGCTCATCGACCACAGAATAAACATGATACGGTGTCTTGGGTTGTCTAATATTGCCTTGTATGGGTTCTCGGCTTTTTTGAGTGGATCTTTTGCGCCGCTCAACTTCAACGCTCGAGCGTCCTTCCAAGATTGAGGTTCAGGAACCAGAAAGTACATCGCGACGGCGAGGATAAGGGGCAAGAAAGTCAACAGATATAGTGTGCGCCAACCATAACTGGGGATGATCCAAGCGGATATACTGGTGATAACCAATGAGCCTAAGGTGAATCCAGTCATCAAGGCAGCAAGGACGGTAGTACGGTGCTTGGTAGGCACCATCTCTGACATCAGCGTGTTGGTAGCGATATAAAGACTGCCCAGACCCAAACAAGCAAAGGTCCGTAGGGCTATAAACTGCTCGTAGCTCTGTACCATGCCACTAAACCCAGACAGTATTGAGAACATCCCAGTAGCCAGAACAATCACTCGTACTCTGCCAAACCGATCGCAAGCCCAGCCACCAAAAAACCCACCGATAGCCATACCAAATAGAGACCAGCTGCCGAGCGCCCCTGCCTGCACATTGGTCAATGCAAACTCCAGTTTTAGGCTGGATAAGGTAAAGGCGAGAATACCAATATCAGCCCCATCACATAACAGAACCAAAAAACAAAATACAAAGGCCAGTTTCCAAGGTTGTTTTTGGACAGCGCTTGCGCTTGGGTCTGACGTCATAACAGCACTTTTCACAATGTATATCCTTATCGTTGTGAGAACAAAAGAGTAACGAAGTACAAAAAAAGACGGTACCGGCATCCTAGCCAATACCGCGATACATCTCGATGGTCAACCAAGCCTACTCGCTGGCTTCTTTGATCATGTTGCGAGCGATGATAACTTGCTGGATCTGAGTGGTACCTTCATACAAACGATAGAGACGCACATCACGATAAAAACGCTCGATTCCGTAGTCAGCGATATAGCCTGCGCCGCCATGAATCTGTACGGCTCTGTCAGCCACGCGGCCACACATTTCAGTGGCAAACATCTTGGCACACGACGATTCGGTGACGACGTCTTTGCCTTCGTCGCGCAGACGTGAGGCATCTAACACCATAGAGCGTGCTGCATATATCTCTGCTTTTGAGTCAGCAAGCATGCCTTGGATCAGCTGAAAACTGGCAATCGGCTGACCAAACTGCTTGCGATCGACGGCATAGTGTAGGGCATCGTCCAACATACGAGTGGCAGCACCAGTACTGGCGGCGGCAATATGTAGACGACCTTTATCAAGCACTTTCATTGCGGTCTTAAACCCAACACCTTCAACACCACCAATTAGCGCGTCTGCTGGTACGACACAGTTATCAAAGATCACATCGCAGGTATGCGCGCCTTTTTGTCCCATTTTTTTGTCTATCTTGCCCAAGGTAATACCAGGTGTATCGCTCTCAACGATAAACGCTGAAATCCCGCCAGAACGTTTGTTTTGGGGATCTGTGCGTGCCATAACTGTGAATATGCCAGCCTGCGGGGCGTTGGTGATATAGCGCTTGGTACCGTTGATGATATAAGTATCGCCATCTTTTATAGCAGTCGTCTTCAGTGACGCCGCATCTGAGCCTGACTCCGGCTCAGTCAAACAAAACGAACCGATAATCTCACCGCTGGCCAACCTGGGTAAGTATTTCTGCTTTTGCGCTTCAGTACCGTCGATCACTAGTCCAGATGAGCCGATACCGTTATTGGTCCCTATAAGCGAGCGAAACGCAGGGGAGGTGCGACCTAGTTCAAACGCCAATGTAACCTCTTCTTCCATCGTGACACCTAGTCCGCCGTACTCTTCAGGAATAGTCAGTCCAAAAAGCCCCAGCTCACGCATCTGCTCAATAATCTCTTCTGGGAGACGATCGTTTTCTGCCACCCAATGCTCCAATGGGACGAGTTGATCGTTTACGAAGTTACGAATGGTTTGGGTGATATGGTCGAGGGTTTCTTTATCTCTAATCATGTGAATCTTCCTTGTTTGATTAACCGCTACTGTTAATAGTGGTTTTATAAGCATCCTGAGTTGGGAGAAATCTTAGTTTTTGATAAACAATATGATTAATACTGAACAACAATCTAATTGTCTTAGGCAAACAGCATAATCGATGGTTTATTAAATTACAATAGTTTTGGTTTAAAAAACCGCATTGCGGTTTAAATACAAGTGATATTTATGAGAAATTGAACAAATATTTTGAGATTTAGCCAGTTTTTACTTCACAAATGAAAATAAACGCTATATATTGGTATCAAATATCGCTGTGCGGTATTGTTAGTGTTGAAGAGATGGCTTTTATTATCTTGGATAAAACAAACAAATGTAAAAAGAGGTAATCATGGAAGAACAACTCATTATTTGTGAAAAACAAGGAGAGGGTGTCAGTGTTATCACATTGAATCGTCCCAAAGTGCGCAATGCACTAAATACTGAATTACGCCAACAAATGGCAGAACTGTTCATTCAATTAAATGACGATCCACAAACCAAAGCGATCGTGCTGACGGGTGGTAATAAGGTGTTTGCCGCAGGTGCTGACATTAATGATTTCTTAACAGCTAAGACAGTCGATGTGTACTTACGTCGTAGTGAGCAATATTGGCGTGCGATTACTGATTGCCAAAAGCCGATTATCGCCGCGGTGAACGGCTATGCGCTTGGCGGTGGCTGTGAGCTTGCCATGCATGCTGACATCATTGTGGCGGGGCAATCTGCTAAATTTGGACAGCCAGAGATTAAAATAGGGCTTATGCCAGGTGCAGGCGGCACTCAGCGATTGTTTCGTGCTATTGGCAAACACAAAGCCATGAAGATGATACTAACAGGTGACATGATTGATGCTGATGAAGCGGACCGAATGGGATTGGTGTCTGAAGTGGTTGCAGACGACAGTACCCTCACCCGTGCTATTGAGATTGCTAAGCAGCTGGCAAGTTATTCACCCATTGCCTTGACTCAGATTAAAGAAGTGTCAATGCTCGGTCCCGACATGCCTCTAGATAGTGCGTTGGCGTTGGAGCGTAAGGCGTTTCAAATCCTATTTGATACTCATGATCAAAAAGAAGGCGCCAAAGCCTTTTTGGAGAAGCGTCCTGCAGAGTATAAAGGCTATTAAACGCCATCACGTTCCTTATTTCTGTTGAGGTCCACGCCGACCAAACCCTATCGCAAATTACATAGAGAATGATTATGACTGTGAACACATTGGCCATTGTTGGCACTGGCATCATGGGCATGGGCATTGCCCAAATCGCTGCCCAAGCGGGTATCCAAGTCCTTTTATATGATGCCAAATCAGGCGCTGCTGAACAAGGACGAGCATCACTACAGGGTACGCTTGAAAAACTGGCTGCCAAAGGCAAGTTTACTGCTGATGAGCTGCAAGCAACTTTAAACAATTTGATTGTCATTCAGGAGCTGAGCCAGATTGCTACCGCTGAGATCGTGGTTGAAGCCATTATCGAAAACTTAGACATCAAAAAACAGCTGTTTGCCCAGTTAGAGGAGGTTGTCGCTGCCGATACTATTTTGGCGTCCAATACCTCATCGCTATCTGTCACAGCAATCGCTGCTGACTGTGACCATCCAGAGCGCGTGGTCGGTTTTCACTTCTTTAACCCAGTACCACTGATGAAAATCGTGGAGATTATTCCAGGAATATCTACGCAGCATTCAGTTGTTGACGCGCTCACTAGTTTGGCCAAACGTATGGGACATCTGGGTGTGGTCGCAAAAGATACACCAGGATTTATCGTCAATCATGCAGGCCGAGCGTACGGTACCGAGTCCCTAAAGATACTAGGCGAGGGTATCGCAAATTTTGAGCAGATTGACCGTATCTTGCGTGATGGCGCCGGGTTTCGTATGGGTCCGTTTGAGCTGATGGATCTGACTGGCGTTGACGTGTCGCACCCTGTGATGGAGTCGATCTATGAGCAGTACTACCAAGAAGCGCGCTACCGTCCGCATCCATTAACCCGTCAGATGCTGGTAGGCAAAAAGCTCGGCCGTAAGGTTGGCGAGGGGTTTTATCACTACGAAAACGGTCAGAAGTTGTCAGCAGCTACTGCTCAAGATCAGTCGTCCGAAGCACTCATATCTGATGCCGTTATTACCTCAGTTTGGGTTGGCGCTGATCTGGCAGAAGACAAAAATCAACTGGTCGATTACCTAAAGTCTCAGGGTATCACTATCGATGACAACGACAAGCCGAGTCCTGATAGTTTGGCGCTGCTCGCCATCTATGGCGAGGATACGACCAACGCGGCGATTCGTTATCAGGTCGATCCCAAGCAAGCGGTTGCCGTTGATATGCTCACCGAGCTTACAAAACATCGTACGTTGATGCCAAGTCTTGTGACACAAGAGCAGTTTGTAGCACAGGCCTACGCGCTATTTAGCAGCACAGGTAATAAAGACTTAGATAGTAGTAAAGCAGATATGCAAGATACGGGGAGTGCCACGCTGATTGCTGAGAGTACAGGTTTTGTGGCGCAGCGTGTGGTTGCGATGGTGATCAATCTTGGCTGTGATATTGCGATGCAAGGAATTGCCACGCCAGAGGATATCGATAATGCTGTCAAGCTTGGGCTAGGTTATCCATACGGCCCGATCTCTTGGGGTGATCATCTTGGTTCCTCACGTATATTGCTTATTTTAGAGCGTATCTATGCGCTTACAGGTGATCCGCGTTACCGCCCAAGCCCTTGGTTGCAACGCCGTGCCAAACTAGATGTGTCATTGTTTACTCAGCAAACCACCTATTAATACGAACGACAAAGTATTGTCGCCAAACCATTATTTAGAATTAAAAAATACGACAAGGAAACGTTATGTTAGATGCTTATATTTATGACGGATTAAGAAGCCCATTTGGTCGCTATGTTGGTGCTTTAGCAACCGTGCGCCCTGATGATCTCGTTGCTGCAGTCATGAAAGCGTTGGTCGAAAAGCATCAATTGTCTAATGATGTTTTTGATGAAGTGTTGCTAGGCAGTGCTAACCAAGCTGGCGAGGACTCTCGCAATATCGCACGTAACGCGGCTCTATTAGCAGGATTAGATGTCACAACGCCAGGTCAGACCGTCAATCGTCTATGTGCGTCAGGTCTATCTACCGTGGTCGATGCTGCTCGCAGTATTACGTGCAACGAAGGGGATATTATATTGGCAGGTGGTGTTGAATCCATGACGCGTGCGCCCTTCGTCTTTGCCAAGACAGAAAAGCCCTTTAGCCGTGACTTTAAGGTATTTGATACGACTATCGGTAGCCGTTTTCCCAACCCAAAGATTATTGAGCAGTTCGGCAGTGATACCATGCCGCAGACGGGCGATAACGTCGCGCAAAAGTATGGCATTACGCGCGAGGAAGCCGATAAATTTGCAGCCGCATCACAAGCCAAATACCAAGCTGCCAAGCAAGCAGGGTTCTTTGACGATGAGATAACGCCTATCACCGCCCCCCAAGGTAAGAAGTTACCCGAAAAAGTCGTGATAGATGATGAGCACCCTCGCGCCAGCTCCGATATTGCAGCGCTACAAAAACTTAAACCTTTAAATAAAGATGGCGTTGTTACGGCAGGCAATGCGTCTGGTATCAATGATGGTGCTGCCGCGCTCATCATCGGCTCAAAACAAGCAGAAGAAAAGCTAGGCTTCAAACCGATTGCCAAGATCTTATCATCAGGGGCGATGGGTGTTGAACCCAATATTATGGGTGTGGGTCCTGTTGAAGCGATCAAGCTGGCACTAAAGCGTGCGGATTTAACCCTTGATGATATGTCTGTCATTGAGATCAATGAAGCCTTTGCTTCACAAGTATTGGGTTGTCTAAAAGGGTTGGATGTTGATTTTGATGATAAGCGTGTCAACCCCAATGGCGGCGCTATCGCGGTTGGGCATCCGCTGGGTGCATCTGGTGCAAGAATTGCCTTGAGTACCGCTCGAGAGCTACAGCGTACGGGCGGTAAATACGCAGTGGTTAGCTTGTGCATTGGCATCGGGCAAGGACTTGCCATGGTGATAGAGCGCGTCTGATATTAAAAGGGCGCACACCGAATTACTGATTATAGTTGATTTAGCTTAAAAGAGAGACCAGGCAACCAAGCGCAGATGACTATGTGATACTTCAAGTGAGGGCAGCGCGGTAACTCTTTATAGAGGATTGACTATATCAAGGACTATTTAATATCAAGGAAGACATTATGACAACCATACTCAACCAACACGATAACTACCATCAAGCCGAAGACGCGTATGGGTTTCCGTTAATTATTAAGCAGCTGCTCAACCGTGCCAAAATCGCCTCTACTAACCAAACCATCAGCTATGCGGACAAAGTCACTTATACTTATGCTGAGTTTTTTAAGCGTATCAATCGCTTGGCCAATGTCCTAAAAAACATGGGATTGCAGGCAGGTGATGTGGTCGCGGTCATGGATTGGGACAGTCATCGTTATCTTGAGGCGTATTTTGCCGTACCGATGTCGGGTATGATTTTACAGACCGTCAATGTGCGTCTGTCTGAAGAAAAAGTGCTGTACACCGTCAACCATGCTGCCCCAAAAGCCTTATTGTTAAATGCTGAATTTGCACCAATGATCAAAGACTACCGTGACGATGCGCCTTCTATTGAGCATGTGATGTGGGCGGATGATGCAGAGGGTGAGAAAGCAGCGCTACCTGACTATGTCGATGGTGAGTACGAGGCGCTGTTGGCAGCCGCTAGTGATGAGTTTGATTTTCCAGATTTCGATGAAAACACCATCGCCACTACGTTCTACACCAGTGGCACCACAGGTGATCCAAAAGGAGTTTTCTTCACTCATCGCCAGATTGTACTACAAACGATGGCAAGCACACTTGCATCAGCGCTCAATGCTGAAGGTCAAGGCGCGCGCTATAACGATGTATACATGCCGATGACGCCTTTATTCCATGTTCATGCATGGTGCTGGCCGTATGGCGCTACCATGATCGGGCTAAAACAAGTATATCCAGGACGATATCTGGCACCAAAGCTAGTCGATTTGATTGAGGAGCATAAGGTCACGCTGTCACATGGCGTCCCTGCAATACTGCAAATGCTCCTCAAAGAAATGGCAGAACGCGGTCGCAAATTTGAGAATCTAAAACTACTGCTAGGTGGCTCAAAGCTCAACGAAGGCTTGGCCAAAGCTGCTATCGAGTGCGGTATCGAGTTTATGTCAGGGTTTGGGATGTCAGAATCATGCCCTGTGCTGTCTCGAGCGGTATTTGATGACAAGACCGAGTCGATGAGCTTAGAAGACAATCTCAATTATCGCTGTCTATCAGGTTCGCCAATTATGCTGGTATCGATGGAGATCTGGGACGAAAACGGACAACCTCAACCAATGGATGGCAAATCGACGGGCGAACTTGTGATACGAGCACCGTGGCTGACCCAAAGCTATTTTAAAAACCCCGATGCAGGTAATGAGTTGTGGAAAGGTGGCTGGATGCATACGCAGGATATTGCTTGTATGACCGCTGATGGTACGCTCAGCATTACCGATAGGCTAAAGGACGTCATCAAGTCAGGCGGTGAGTGGGTGTCCTCGCTTGAGGTCGAAACAATTCTCTCTTTTCATCCGAGCGTCGCTGATATCGCTGTGATTGGTGTTCCAGATGAGCGTTGGGGCGAGCGTCCTCTCGCATTGGTCGTGCTAAAGCCAGATTATATCGATACAACATCGACAGATATTTTGGCACTGGGTCATCAAGCGGTTGAGAGAGGTCATTTACCAAAATACGGTGTACCAAGTGAAGTGAAATTTCTATCAGAAATGCCAAAAACCAGCGTTGGAAAACTTGATAAAAAACGCATGCGCTCGATGTGCTCAGAAAATCTCATATAGTCAAACAACCTTGTCACCACTAAAACGACTTCGATAAAACTGAAAATATACATAAACCCTAGTGTCTGACTAAATGCTAGGGACGGGGAAGGTGTGTGTCACGAACACCCTGAGTCACATTCATCATCTGTATAACAGAATCTTTCTAATAAAAAGAGAAAAATTATGGAAGCTGCACCAACGTTCCCAAAAATACAAGAGACTGTCACAAGCGATGACAATCACCCGTTGCATGACTTTACGGTTATCTATCCTCAGCAAGTGGAATGGGGAGATATGGACTCCTTTGGTCATGTCAATAATGTGGTTTATTACGAATATGCTCAAAACGCTCGTATTTATTACAACAGGCGATTGGGTTTGTTTAACGAACAGACGTCTTCGGTGATGGCAGCCTCGTCATGTCGATATCTCAAATCGGTTGCTTATCCTGATGAGTTATGGATTGGCATCAAGGTCAAAAAAATCGGTAACTCAAGTCTAATTCACGAATATACCTATTATAGTACGGCGCAAAAGGCAGTCGTTGCAATTGGTGAGTCAGTGCTGGTCTATCTCGATAAAGTGAGCGGACAAAAAAAACCGATCGATGAATCGCAAAAAGAGGCGATAGCGGCGTTAGAGAATATTGACCAAGAAGCATAGCGCCCAATACGTCGATCACGCCGTGATTGTTTTTGTGAAGAAGAGCTAACTTTTATATAAAAGATAATGCAGCGCAAAAACACTACTGATGGTGACGGAGCTGATAGTGACGAGGCTAATGGTAACGGAGCGAAAAACGTCACAGTAATTTGGATTGATAAGGATATCAACATAAAACAGGGAATGGATGAATGATGCTTTTTACAAAGAGGCTATCTGTAGGTTTGGCTATAGCGGCAACATGTGCCTCTGCACAAGCGATAGATATTGTGACGACGGGTGATACCACGTTGAGTATCGGTGGTTATATCAAAGCAGAAGGATTGTTTAACTCTCCTGATGACGAGGATTCGGAGTTTAAGGGAAACTTACGTCAGTCACGCATTAACATCAAGACGACTAAGTCGGTGGATGATAAAAAACTAACTGGGTTTATCGAAGGCGATTTTTATGGCGATTATGCCAAGGGTGGATCGAACCTACGTTTGCGCCATGCGTATATTCAGGTAGATGATCTGACAGTGGGTAAAACGTGGAATGGTCAGTTCTTGGCAGTCGCGCCACTCTCCACCGAGCAGCTTGATTTTTGGGGTACAGGTATCGGTACAGCCTCAGGTGGCGGCTCATATATTCGTCCAGATTTGACGGTGCATTATACTTATAAGGGACTGCGTTTTACCGCCCAAGATCCTGTCTATGACGATGCCAGCCTGCCTGATATGGTGGTCAGCTACAAAGATAAGATAGCTGATTTTGATTATAATGTGGCGGTGACCGCTCGCGAAGCTGAGAATGGAGACGATTCGGATGTGGGCGTCGGTATCTCATTAGCAGGTAAGCTGGCTTTGGGAGAGCATTCGCTTCATGGTAGCGTGTTTAGTGGTGAAGGCATGGGTGCCTATTCTGCCGTCTGTGTTGGTGGACCTCTTATTATGAATGGCGGTGCTGATTGTGATGCCGAAAATGGTAAGCTGATCTCACAAACGGGCTATAGCGTCGGTTATAAGCATCAATTTACTCAAAAGCTGCGTGGCAACTTGCGTTATGGCGAGGTCAATGTCGAGGATGCGGCAGATACTTCTGCTAATGTCAAAAGCGCCAATCTTATCTATGAGTACCTACCAGATTTGGATTTGGGTATTGAGTGGAGAAATCAAGACGTCACGACCTTTCCGTGGATGCCAGCAGGTCAGCAAATAGAAGTGATGGCTAAATACGAGTTTTGAGAGTGATAAATTGAGAGGGGTGCTGTTTTTGGTGACATTTATAATCTAGCTCACGATAGACTTGTCATGCTGCTAAGCGCATTAAAAAACACCCCAGACATTTATCAATGCACGGGGTGTTTTGGTGGCGGTTGCTACTCACTATCTATAAATGCTGTATCGGTTCATCCCAATAGGGCGGTGAACCGTAATATCCTTCGATAAAATCAATAAAACATCTGATTTTGTGTGGCAATAGCTTTCTATGAGCATACACCGCATACAATCCCAACGTCTCGGGCTCGTAATCAGGCAACACCATCATCAGCTCCCCTTTGCTCAGTGCTTCACTCGCAATAAACGTAGGCTGTAATGCTATTCCAGCACCTGCTATCGCAGCATTGACAAGCAAATCTCCGTTGTTGCTGGTTAGCTCCGAGCTGGGCTGATTGCTGGTATGTAGACACTGATAGATATCTTCTTTGCCATATTTTTCCATATAACTGTAATGCAAATAACGATGGTTTTTTAGATCTTCAGGTTTGCTAGGCACGCCATACTTTTTGAGATAGTCAGGGGAGGCACACAGGATGACACGGATAGGCGCAACTTGCTTGGCAATCAGTGAAGAGCTTCTGAGCTGACCGATACGCAGCGCCACATCAAACCCTTCCTCAACGATATCCACTTTGCGATCGTTCAGTTGCAAATCGACATTAACCAAAGGGTAAAGTGCCTGAAAGTCCGTGACCAATTGTGCCATGTGTTTGAGAGCAAAGGACACAGGCGCACTTATTCTTAACGTGCCTTTTGGGTTTTGCTGCAGCCCACCTAACTTGGATTCCATATCATCGATACTGAGTAATACCTGCTGTGCATGCTCAAAGTAATGAGTCCCTGCCTCAGTTAAGCTAACCTGACGGGTAGTGCGGTTCAGCAAACGTATACCCAGTCGCTCTTCTAACTTTGACACATATTTGCTCACCAGTTGCGGCGACAGCTGCATGGCTGTGGCGGCATTACTAAAACTGCCCTCAGTCACTACTGATACAAATGCCCGCATCGCATCAATTCTATCCATAATTTGGACTTTCCTTCCAGCGGTTATCAACACTCTGTTGTCAGTTATCTTACGCTGTTGCTTGACTCATAGTAAAGCGCGTCATCGAACCGGAAGCATTTTCTTTTAATGAAAAATCAGGTTTAACTCATTACCAGCTATCTAAAATAAATAATGACTCAGACTAAATATCGACAGCAAGGTAAAGCGTTGTTATGGAAGTCAGAAATATTATTGGCTAAGAATACGTATCTACTAGGTAATAGCGTAACTGTTACTGATATCGGTATCATGCCGTTCGTGCGCCCATTTGCTCATGTAGATTATGATATCTTTTATAGTTTGCCATAGCCGAAATTTCAGCCATGGCAGGAAGGGGATTCGGTAGTGGGTTTTCCTATCTAATAGCTATAGACGTCACTTAGCTATGTTTTCTGCTCTGTTCAACCTTACTATCTATGTGTTTTGTTTTACTGTCATGCTGAGATTTTTGCTTAGCCTTTAGTGCTGCTTTCTGCTGAGCTGCTTTTTGTTTAACCTTTAATGCTGCTTGTTGTTTGGCTTTGAGTTCGGCATTATATTTTGCTTTTTGCTTAGCTTCTATTGTATTTTTCTGTTTTTGGGTCAAATGATTTGTGTCTTGTTGAGGAGCAGCATTCGCTGGACCAATAGCAGCAAAGCAAGTAGATAAAGCAATTAGTGAGCTGATAGCAATATTTTTTAAGTTGATGTTTTTCATAGTAGGGTCCTTTTAAGCTCATTATAAGTATGAGTAATTGTTAAGTGATTAAAAATATATAAATAGAACGTCGCTCTATTGCATAAGTAGATAATAGCGGGTTGTAGTGTTACATACTTTTATGAAAGTTAAAGAAAGGTGACTTTTTCCATCAATCACTCAGCCATTGATACCATTGTAAGTGCCTTGTGCTAACGGCAGGCAAGTTAGCAATACTCTAGAGACGATGCTTACTCAACATCATAAATTCGTTTTTTCACTAGAGCCTTAATACATTTTGGGAAGCTTGTTAGTCGCGGTATTAATCGATTATATTATCCATGGATTATGATGCGAATAACGCATGTTGTTATGACAATAGGATAAATGACGAGCCAAATACGCTATCTACTACGTGTTCGGCTCGTCATCTAAAGGTGACTCAGATAGAGTGTTGATAACGAGGTAAAGTTTCTGCAATTTTTGGAAGGGTGCCAACTGATGGTACTTAAATTTGTTTTAATATATTTAATCAGTCGCAAATCACGGAACATTTTATGTGCTTTAATGTTGTCCGAGCGACCGATCCACATATTTTGAGGTATTGGATCAAGCGCTTGCTGTGGAGAGGTTGGATGATAATATTGAATATGCAGCTTTCACCATCCTAGCCTATAGTGCTACGTGAGCAGCGGAAACTGATAAATATTGGCATAAACGAAAATAGCAATCAGCACAGCGACGACACTGAACCACACCATATAGCGCTGATGCGCTGACCATGACACATGCCAATTAATCTTGCTCCGCGCGGTCAGCCACTCCATTATGCTAATAGCGATGATTAGCCACAATGACCCAACCAAAAACCCACCAATCACATCGCTAAGATAATGCTCATTGAGGACGATTCGACTCAGTCCTATAAGCAAAAATAGCAACAGAGCAAGTGACAAGATACGTACTTGTCGAACAAAACTTTGGCTAAAACGAATCATCATGTACGCAAGAAACCCATACAGTGCAATGCTGATGGTGGCATGACCACTTGGAAACGAATAGGTATGCTCTTGCAGCAAAATATCAATCGGGCGAGCGCGCTGAAAGACCATCTTATTTATAAAAGTAAAAGCAGTGCTGCCAATAGTCGAGATCAGTAAGCCTATGATGATATAAGGCTGACGCAACATCATACATAAAATAGCAGTCAGTAAGATGATCAAACAGGTGACGGGAGTAGAGCCTGAACTGGTAATTAAAATAAAAAAATCTATAATGCCAGATTCGCGCAGTACACTCATATGCTGCGACACAAACAGATCGGTGGTCACGATAGAGTCAGCACTCACCACATCCTCAACCAACCCTGCAAACAGCGCCAAAATATAGATATTCAACAGCGTTGATACAGTGAGTATCAATCCAGAAAAGTGACCACGTGCAAAGCGCTCTGCGATAAAGCCAAATAGCGCTGGGTATCTACGCTGTAGTCGTACCATCATTGGCAGGCGTGCCAGATGTTCGCGTAGCCAAAGATCAGCGCGAGAGACTAATGCCAATGCACGCTTGCCATAACGAATCAATAAGTGTTGTATCAGCCATAATAATGCCATGATAAAAATAAGTACCATGCCCAAGCTGAGCAGCTGAGGATGTCGTTCAATAAATTGGATCATAGATAGACTTATTCCTTTTATCATAAAGGTTCGGTATCCAACTACCGAACGGTGTGCTGATTATCGTGATTATTATGGCGATTGAATGGGTTTGAGAATTAAACATATAAGTCATAAACGGGATAGTCCTAGCACAACCAAACGGCAGACACTGTAACAGACCCTGTGATCGTTGCTGTCTAATTTTCTTTACAGTGTGTCGTTATTTAAATAAGTGGTGATTTTACTGAGTAGCGTTTTGAGAAAATTACTTTTTTAGGCCCAATAGTTGTTTGAAAGGATAGGGTGCGTTATGGTTTTAGCCAGATTACTGTTTTTCATTATTGTTCTTATCTGACGTCCCTCAAATTAAGCTCAGGTCGTTGAGGGAGTCACTCAAATAGTACTGTTAAAACTTAGAATAACAATTTTTACTTCACTCTGATGGAATGCCCAATCATATGAATATCAATTTTGCAGATCTAGAAAGACTCATCGAGCTGGCAGAAAGTGCCGATATACAATCCTTAGAAGTGAGTGATGGTGATGCGCGTATCTCTATCATTTGTCAATCTGATCACAGTGAAGACAGCTCAAATCACATCAATAATACCCACTCCAAGACAGCACATCTAAAGCCGCAAATTGATACCGATGTAGAGGGTGATCATAAGGCTGGCGTTACAGCGGCGGCAGACACTCATTCTCAAGTAATAGCGCCTATGCTCGGTACTTTTTATCTTCGCTCTGAGCCGTCCGCTGAGGCGTTCTTTAAGGAAGGCGATCAGGTAGCAGTAGGGCAGACACTATGTATCATTGAAGCCATGAAAATGATGCATGAGGTAAAGGCAGAAGTTAACGGTACGATTCAAGAGATTCTGATCGAGGAAGGTGAGGTCGTAGAATATGCACAGCCCTTATTTATTATAGTGCCAGACAGTTAAAGTCACTCAATAGTTGCTCCACATTGTATAGACGCTGCACAAACACTGCATTTGACACTATATTTTTAAGGGAATAAACATGTTCACAAAAATCTTAATTGCCAATCGTGGCGAGATTGCGCTACGTATTATTCGAGCTTGTAAGCAGTTGGGTATTCAGTCAGTCATTGCCCATTCTGAATCAGACAAAGACTCGTTACCCGTACGCCTAGCCGATGAAGCAGTATGCATCGGGCCTGCCCATGCCACACACAGTTATCTTAACCAACGAGCGATTGTGTCTGCTGCAAAGCTTACCAATGCGCAAGTTATCCATCCAGGCTATGGCTTTTTGTCTGAAAACGCTGACTTTGCCGCTTTGGTTGAAGACTCGGGTCTCACGTTTATTGGCCCAACGGCTGACAATATCAGAAACATGGGCGACAAGGTTGAAGCCAAAAAACAAATGACCATGGCTGGCGTGCCTTGTGTACCTGGATCAAATGGCGCGTTGCCTACCGATTCAGATGAGGTTATCAAGATTGCCAGTGATGTTGGCTATCCAGTCATCATCAAAGCAGCAAGTGGCGGCGGCGGTCGTGGTATGCGTGTGGTCGAAAAAGAAGCCGACTTACTCTCTGCGATTTCTATGACGCAAACAGAAGCCCAAGTCAATTTTGGTAGCGCTATCGTTTATCTTGAAAAATACTTACAAGCACCGCGTCATATCGAAGTGCAAGTCATGTCCGATACCCACGGCAATGCGATTTATTTAGGTGAGCGTGATTGCTCTATGCAGCGCCGTCATCAAAAAGTCATTGAAGAAGCGCCAGCACCTGGCATTACCGAGGCGCAGCGTCAGAAAATCGGCCAAGCCTGTGTCACAGCTTGTGAGCAAATGCAGTATAGAGGCGCTGGCACGTTTGAGTTTTTATATGAAAACGGCGAGTTCTTTTTTATCGAGATGAATACTCGTGTGCAAGTTGAGCACACCATTACTGAGATGGTGACGGGTGTTGATATTGTGGAAGAGCAAATCAGAGTAGCTGCAGGGCTTACGCTAGCATACAAACAGAATGATATCGCCATTACCGGACACGCTTTTGAGTGCCGTATCAATGCTGAAAACGCGCAGACATTTTTGCCAAATGCTGGACGCATAGACTACTGCCACATGCCAGCAGGGTTTGGTATCAGAGTAGACAGTCATGCTGAATCGAACTACACCGTACCGCCATCTTATGACAGTTTGATTGCCAAGATATGTGTACAAGATCGTTCAAGAGAAAAAGCGATAGAAAAAATGCGTGCGGCCTTATGGGAGGCGCAAATCACGGGTATTGATACCAATATTGGTCTGCATCAACGTTTGTTTGAAGATGAGGTGTTTTGTCAGGGTCAAATGAGCATTCATTATCTAGAAGAGTGGATACAAGACAATATATAAATCCAGTCTTGCCCGCAAAAATGAAAACCAAATCTGACATTAGCGTCAGAATAAAGATAACAGATAATGGAGCCCATACTGATGGAACTACAATGGCAAATATGCAGTGAAACCAATCTAGCGTTGTTTTTCCCTAAACCAACCACCTTAGAAAAACAACAAAAATGCTGGGCGCTATCAGATAGCATCCAGAAAATGCCAGAAGTCATCGAAGTAGTGATTGGCATGAATACGCTCAGTGTATTTACTGTGGCACTGACATGGGCTGAGCTGAATACTTTCAAAGATAAGCTATCAGACCTGCTCAATGATATCCCTTCAAAAACCATCCAAGGTAAGCACGTCGAGATACCAGTGCAGTACGGTGGAAAGTATGGCCCCGATCTAGCGGCCATGGCGAATGACCTAAATCTCTCAGTTGAAGCCGTTGTCGATCTACATACTAAAGCTACTTATACCGTTTACTTTATCGGTTTTCAGCCAGGATTTCCTTATCTTGGCGGCTTGTCTGAGTCCTTATACATCCCAAGGCATGCCGTACCTAGAACCCAAGTACCCGCAGGCTCAGTGGGTATCGGTGGCGAGCAGACAGGGGTGTACCCTTTTGAGTCTCCAGGCGGTTGGCAGCTACTAGGCCAGACGGATACTGCTTTATTTGATTTGACCAAGACCTCTCCGACGTTGCTTAACGCAGGCGATACTTTGACATTTAAAGCGATTGATATTCATCAATAAGCGATAAATAAAAGATGCATGAATCAAATAGACAAATAAACAGGTGGTATCAATGAAAATTTTAACCGCAAGTGCCCTTGCCAGTATTCAAGATTCGGGAAGACTGGGTTACCGCAGTATGGGTGTGGGTAGAAATGGCGTAATGGACAGCTGGGCGCTACAAGCTGGTAACGCTTTGATGAAAAATGAGGCAAACGAACCGGCTATTGAAATAGCGCTTGGCGCGCTGACCATACAGTTTGAAGAAAACGTCAGCTTTTGCTTAACCGGTGCTTTATACGAGGCGTATTTGGACGACAAGCGCGTTCCTTGCTATTGGCGTATCAATGCGACAGCTGGGCAGACGCTCAAGCTTTTGCGGCCGCTACAAGGCATGTATACCTATTTATGTGTGCATGGCGGCTTTGATATCGAGCCAGTATTACAGTCGGTTAGCACCAATCTCAAAGCAGGATTTGGCGGATTTGAAGGTAGATACCTAAAAGCCGATGACAGCTTAACGGTCAAAACCGAATCAAACCTGCCTGTCATTGGGGTGGCTCGGCTTGCCCCAACCGAGGTTATTCGAGTGATAAAAAGCAGTGAGTATGATTGCTTCACTGAGTCGTCTCAACAAGCTTTTGAAACACAGCCTTGGAAATTACAAACCAGTAGTAACCGTATGGGCTATCGTTTAGACGGGGCAACTGCCCTTGAATTTAGTAAGCCTGTAGAAATGAGTTCACATGGTGTTGATATTGGGATGATTCAAGTACCGCCACAAGGCCAACCCATTATTTTGATGGCAGATGGTCAAACGACTGGCGGTTATCCCAAAATCGCGACTATCATCCGCGCAGACATAGGTCTGATGGCACAGATCAGATTCGGCAAAGCCTGCCAGTTTGCCGTTGTGTCATTAGAGCAAGCATTAAATGAACAACTTAAAAGACAACATTATATTGATCAAATCAAGGAGTATGCCAATGAAAATTGATTTAAACGCCGATGTGGCTGAAGGCTGCGGACAAGACGATAAATTACTAACGATAGTCAGCTCAGCCAATGTCTGCTGCGGCTTGCACGCTGGGTCCTATTGCGAGATGCTAGCAACATTGCAGTTGGCAAAAGAAAACAACGTAAGCGTGGGTGCGCATCCAGGTCTCAATAACAGAGAAAACTTTGGCCGTATTCATGAGCCGTTAAGCGAAGCCGACTACCGTGCTTTATTGGTGTATCAGTTGGGTGCAACCAAAGCGCTCTGTGACTTGGTTGGTGTGTCATTAGACTACGTAAAACCGCACGGAGCATTGTACAACCAAGCCGCTATTGATGAAGATTTATCAGACATCTTGGTAAGTGAAATCAAACGATTTGATCCAAGCCTAAAGGTCATGGGTTTGTCCGGTGGCTATTTGGTTAAATCAGCTAAGAAGCATGGTTTAGAAGCCATATCAGAAGTGTTTGCCGATAGAAACTATGAAAAAGACGGCTCGCTGGTCTCTCGTAGCAAGGACAACGCCCTGATAACCGACATAGACGATGCGGTTAAGCATGTGTTGCAGATGATTACTGAAGGGACGGTCACCAGTATTTGTGGTCAGACCGTACCAGTAGAAGCGCAAAGCATCTGCCTACATGGGGATAGTGAACACGCCATTTTATTTGCCCAAGAAATCAAGAAACAACTAGAGCTCAAAGGTATCACGATATCTGCCTACTAAATATTTCGGTCTCAGTTAAAAATTAAGTTAAGGAATCTATTATGGATATAGAGCAAATAGCGCGTGTGGTCACATTGGTTGAAAGCAGTCAATTACATGAAGTGACTATTGCTGATGGTGATCAGTCCATTAGAGTGGTCAACAACCTAGGAGTACCAAGTAAGGCAAGTCATGTAGCCACTGACGATACTACTAACGATGTTACTAGCGCTACTACTGAGCCCAATAAACCAGACCGTAAAATACGACAAATATGTGCGACTTATGTGGGGCAGGTCTACTTAAGCGAGGACGCTACAACTGACAATCTCATTAAAAAAGGCGACCATATCCAAAAAGGTCAAACCGTTTGCTTTATTGATGAGTTGACCCGCTTGCTACCAGTTGTGAGTGATAAGAGTGGTATTGTCACCACAATCTTGGTTAAAAATGGGCAAGGTGTTGAGTATGGGCAGCCCATCATGGTACTCGCAGACCACGCGTAGTTTAGGTGCTCCTATATCAGTATGGTTGTTCTTTTTATCTTTATTAGTCTTTTTGCCTTAAGCGTTTAAGTAGTGCGGTGATAGCTTGTCGAGGGATTGCATCAATGTCATTGCCATCCATTTTTTCTACTATTCAATACCAAACCAATTATAAACACTGTGTTGATAATTATTCAATATAAGTGGGCTTACTCTTTCATAGTGACGATAGTAAAGTATGTTTATACCAATATTCAATCACTTATCGCACTAATACGTTATGGAGTAAGTACTAATGACATCATCGCTACTAAATAAAATGTTGGCCTCTAAAGCTGGGATAGCGGCCCTAATTCTTCGTGTACCCGTCGGCTTGATTTTGATGGCGCACGGTGCCCAAAAGCTCTTTGGCTGGTTTGATGGTAATGGGCTCGCAGGAACGGCACAGTGGCTTAGCAGTATGGGCATGGAGCCTGGGTTGTTGATGGCCATATTGGCTGGCGGCGCTGAGTTTTTCGGTGGCATCGCCTTAGTGCTTGGACTACTGACACGGCCCGCTGCACTGGTCGCTGCATTCACGATGCTAGTGGCTATTTTTTCTGTGCATATCAGCAACGGGCTATTCTCTGCTAACGGTGGCTACGAGTATGCATTGACCTTGATGGTTGCTTTACTGTCTTTGGCCGTACAAGGTGGTGGCTCTTTTAGTATAGACAAAGCATTGGCAGAAAAGCTAGGGCATGCGTCATAGTTGGCTTTAGAGGGTCACTTTTTGACAGTTGTTTTTAAGAGCTTACCTGTAATCGTAATCAGTATAGATAAAAGTCAGTAAAAACCAAAGTTAGTAAAAAAACGACCTACTATTAACAGTCACCTTTGATTAATAGGACAAGGAGAGAGTCATGACAGCACGTTCATCTGGCCAGACAGTTATTCAACCTGTCCTGTTTATACCACATGGTGCTGGACCTTGTTTTTTTATGGATTGGCAACCTACAAATACATGGGACGGTATGGCGGATTTTTTGACAGGTATTCATACTCGACTTCCGGAGCGTCCAAAGGCTATCTTAATCATTAGCGCGCACTGGCAGACGCCTGAGTTTACAATTACTACGAGCATAGCGCCTGATCTCATTTATGATTACTATGGTTTTCCTGATCATACGTATCAGCTGATTTATCCAGCATCAGGTGAGCCAGTATTGTCTAAGCGAGTTAGTAATTTGCTGACAGCGGCAGGCATCCCAAATACGCAAGATGCGTCACGCGGTTTGGATCACGGGGTATTTATACCGCTAAAGGTGATTTTTCCTAAGGCAGATATTCCAGTAGTACAGTTGTCACTGCGTAATAATCTAGACCCGCAAGTGCATTTGGCGGCAGGTCAAGCACTGCAGGCATTACGTCAAGAAGGTGTATTAATCATCGGAAGCGGTATGAGCTTTCATAATATGAGGGGCTATGGCGATGCACATTTTACGATGCCATCAGAGCGTTTCGATGATTGGTTGACCCAAACGATTGGATCTGACTCAGAGCAGCGAGAGGCAGCGCTTAGAGACTGGTCGACGGCGCCTCATGCGCTTGACTCACATCCATTAGGGGCAGAGGAGCATTTACTGCCGCTGATGGTGATAGCAGGTGCGGCAGGTAATGATAAAGGCGCCAAAATTTACTCCGAGCAAGTGCTTAAAACGCAGTTATCGGCTTTTCAGTTTGGCTAAATGCTGATACAGCAGTTTTACTTTTTCCTAGTAACGTATAGTAGTGGTCTCTCAAAAGTTGCGAGTATGACTCTTGTCGTCTTATCAGAACGGACTCGCAAATGATAAAACCCTTACGTTTGTCTCATAAAAACCTGCACAAGAAAACAGTATTATTCTAGGGCGTGTCTTCAATTCAATCGATGGTCATCTAAATGGACTAAAAATGGCTAAATTTTGTCAAACCGCGTCAAATAGCTGGTTAATATCTCGATATTATCTATACTATTTTCCTTGTTTGACGGCAATTTATCTCATTTTTATTACCATTTTTAAAATGAAGACACGCCCTAGAGGAAAGTCGCTGTTTTGATGGTTATTAAGAGGACAGCAGGTAGGCAATCGACATAAAATAAAAAGGGAGTAGCAGCCATGATGAGTAACAGGGTAAGTAGGGTGTGTCAAAAGGTAGGCGTTGTACTGTTGAGTGTTAGTATGGTTTCTGCATTTGCTGCAAATAATGAATGGGAAGAAATGAACATTACTGTTTCTCAAGGTGAGTTAAAAGGCAAAGCAGATAATGGCGTTACTACCTTTTACGGTATTCCTTATGCACATAACCCTTTCACAAAAGCGCTTAGATTTAAGGCGCCGCAGCCCTACGAGAAATGGGAAGGCGTATTAGATGCTACCGCAAAAACGGCACCCGTACCGCAGCCAGGACGAGAGAAAAAAGTTCAACTTGTGGGCGCTGCAGGTGACTTGACATTAAATATATGGGCACCCACAAACGCCCGAAAATCAGATAAACAGTTACCTGTCATGGTTTGGCTACCCGGTGGTGCTTTTATACGGGCAGATGCAGGCGAGGAAGCCTATAACGGTACTAGCTTTGCAAAAAACGACACGATTGTCGTCACGGTAAACTACCGAGTTGGTGTTGATGGATTTATGCATTTAGATGGCGCTCCAGATAATAGAGGTATCCTAGATCAAATCGCTGCATTAAAATGGGTGCAGCAAAACATTGCCGATTTTGGTGGTGATCCAAACAAAGTTACCTTGTTTGGTCAATCAGCTGGTGCTGAAAGTGTCGCGGTACTTTTGGGCACTGATAGAGCAAAAGGTCTGTTTCAACAGGCAATTATGCAAAGTCCCCCGATGCAGTTTGTGACCACAGAACAAGCAGGTCGAGTCAGTACCCTTTTTGCTGAAGCGCTTGGGGTAGCACCTACGACGACCGATATCTCTCAGGTACCGCTTGACGATTTGGTCTCTGAAGTGATTAATATTGGCAACACAGTAAAAGATAGAGACGAGTGGGGCATGATGTCTTGGGGTGGTACGGCGTTTTTGCCTGTGACCGATGGTGATATCATCAAAGAATCACCAATGAAAGACCTAATAAAATATGCAGATGCGTCTATTCCAGTGATTGTCGGTAGTACCGATCAAGAGGCAAGGCTTTACTCTGTACCAGGAGGTGCTATTGATAAGATTACCTCTACACAACGGTCTCAGTTGCTAAATGACTTGTCGTTGAATGGTAAGCCACTTAAGGTATATGCACCTACTAATAGCGACAAGTCTGTTGGCGATAGCTTTGCTGACATTCAATCAGATTATACTTTTCGCATGCCAGCAGTACACATCGCTGAGCATTTAATCAAAAACGGCAATAAAGTATGGCATTATAACTTTTCGTGGTTTTCACCAGCATTCGATGGACGGCTAGGCGCGGCGCACTTTGTAGATGTGCCTTTTACCTTTAATGCGCTCGGTAGCGAGCAAGCCAAAAGTTTTGTTGGCGATGAGCCACCGCAAAAACTTGCCAATACCATACACCAAAACTGGATTGAGTTTGCTCGTACTGGGCAGGTGAGCTGGGATAACTATAAGCTTACAGATCGAACAACTATGAGATTCGATGTAGATTCTGAAGCGGTCGATGACCCTGAGCACGACGTCAGAATGTTATGGTCCGATTACTCGTTCTAAATGAGTTTTATAGCTGATGACGGCTTTGCTAATGTAAGGCCGTTATTTTATTGTGCGGATATAAATTTTTGATGGCATGAGAAGCAATCTGATTGAGCAATAGTGGGTGTAGTATCCTAGTACCGTCAGCTTAGTAAGTTTCTGACTTGAAAAGAATTGTACCATGACCAATTAAGTATAGCGGTTATAGGCGCTAGCAAAATAAGTATTGAGATAAAACCATCAGTTTATAACACACCGATAGAGTACGATTATAATAATTAGATAAGGAGCAGTTATGCGCATTACAGCTAATTTCGACGCTGGTAACATTGAAATACTTAACATAGAAGATAAAAAAGATATCCAACTGTCTATTCGTCCGGACGTTGGCGAAGCATTTTTCCAGTGGTTTAACTTTCGCCTCTCAGGCGAGGTTGGCGAAGAGTACGTTCTCAATATTGTCAATGCAGGAGAGGCGTCTTATCTAGAAGGGTGGGAGGGCTACCAAGCAGTGGCGTCGTATGATCGTCAGTATTGGTTTCGTCTACCAACTTCTTATAGGGAGGGCACATTGACCATCGTGGCAGAGTTAGAGTGCGAAACTATCCAAATTGCTTACTTTGCCCCTTATAGCTATGAGCGTCATCAAGACTTATTGGCTGCCGTCCAGACGCATCCATTCGTGACTCTAGAGCATTTAGGGGACACCCTCGACAAGCGTGATTTAACGTTAGTAAAAATCGGTGATGGTGACACGAGTAAGCATAACATCTGGATTACAGCGCGTCAGCACCCTGGTGAGACGATGGCGGAGTGGCTGATTGAGGGGTTGCTGTATAGCTTGTTAGATAGTGACAACGCAACAGGCAGACAGTTATTAGAAAAAGCCAATTTCTATATCGTGCCTAATATGAACCCCGATGGTAGTGTGCGTGGACATCTACGTACAAATGCCGCCGGAACCAATCTCAATCGCGAATGGGCAAATCCAAGTTTGGACAAAAGCCCTGAAGTCTTTTATGTGATTCATAAGATGAAAGAAACGGGCGTTGATCTGTTTTATGATGTACATGGTGATGAGGCGCTGCCATATGCGTTCCTCGCAGGCTCTCAAGGAATACCAAGCTATAATGAGCGTCTGGCACATCTACGCGATAGATTTTCAGAAGTATTGACACTCGCCAGTGCGGACTTTCAGACTGAAGTTGGGTATGACGTTGACGCCCCAGGAGAGGCAAATATGACACTTGCAACCAATTGGGTCGCTGAGCATTTTGATTGTCTTGCCAATACTTTGGAGATGCCGTTTAAAGATAACGATAATCTGCCTGATGAGGAGATGGGCTGGTCGCCAGAGCGCTCTATGCAGCTAGGTGAGGCCTCGCTTGTTGCTATGATGGCTGTCGTTGATGATTTACGATAGTTGCTAGGTGAGCAATGCAGCATAACTTTATGTACGACACTAACCTCTGCTATTCATTCATATGATAGCAGAGGTTTTTTGATTCAGTGCCTACTTTATAGCATACGTTATTGGTTAGATTCAGGCTTTGGCAAAGGGTTACCATTTTCGTCAACAGGGGGAGCGCCTCTATTGCCACGCATATCTGCCTTGCATTCAGTTTCACCCGCTTCAACGCTACAACCGGGCTCTGATGTGAAGCAACCTAGAATTTTATTCGATCCTGCTGCCCCAGCATGGTAATGATAGCCTAGCGCCTGCGTACTATGACCATTGCATTGATCTAGGCCTGATACCTCACTGCCTTTAGTATCAGTATGGCTCCAAAGGGTAAATCCATCTGCTGCGTAGCCAAGTAACGTCGCGTGATCGTTTGCTACGCCCAAGCTTTTGGTCGTTTTGTCAGTAACGGCATGATAATGATAGCCGACGTGAGGATTGACATGACCGCCAAAATCATCGAATGGCGCAAGCGTATGCGCACCCAAAATAGCATCAACAGGTGCCGAAGCATCAAACTTTACCCCATTTAAAGCAAGTCCCACACCAGAAGCTGCAGTAATTTGGTACATATCAGCACCGGTCTTTGGGTAAGCTGGAATCAGATAAGTAAGGGTTTGTGTCTCTACATATTCTGGTTGGCACTCAACACAGTAATTTTGATATTCAGCTTCTACATTAGGTTTAGCTGCTGCCAAACACGCTTGCTTGCTGTCTGTGACTTTAATATCACCTGTGATCGGATTATATAATTGCCATTCGTCATCTTTATAGAAGGTGGCTAGGTTTTTTATAAAGTTGCCATCCGCATCGTAGACTTGACCTTCATCTAGCCAGATACCAGCACTATCAGCACCTTCACTGACGTTGCGTGGACACCATGGACCTACTTCATGCCCTCTGTTCTTATTTAGCTCCACGGTTAACTGAAAACACTCAGTTTTTGTACCACTTGCCAAGGTACATTCCACCAATTCATCTGCTATCTCGATGCCATCATTTGCAAAAGCTTGCTTAAACATTTCTACATCAGTATGAGGTTCTACATGGTCATGACTGTGCACTTCACCATTATCATGTGAGTGTTCTGCACTCTCATCAGTAGTCGTATTACATCCTGTTAATCCAATCGCTACTAATAGAGGCAAGCCTAGATTTCTGGTTATTGCACCAAATGAATTTTGAAGTTTCATCTTTTGTTTCCGCTCACGTGAGTTAAGTTTTTGTACACAACATATGTATCTATAATACACTATTGATATATCCAACATCACCGATATTACTTTATAGTAACGGACTTGTTACACTTCTTAATTCTGAGCGTTTAGGTATCCGCTATATTTTTCTACTTATCTTATGTTCAGAGTGATATGTGCTGTACACAGCTAATTAAGTAGTCCTTTACTGCGTTAAATAAGGGATCAATCAAACGCCTTTCAGGGCAAATTAGATATAGCGGATAGCGCGCGACTTGCCAGCCGTCTAATTTGATCTCAATCAGTTGTCCTTCTTTTATGTCAGAGGCAACATCCAGACGAGATTTCAGCGCAATACCATGGCCCAATATAGCCCAACGTCTGGCAACGTCACCATCCTTACTGCGCCGATTGCCCGACACGGCGACACTCGCTTGCTTACCTGCACGCTCAAACGCCCATTGACTAAAGTATTTGTCATTGTGTCCAATACAAAGACAGTTATGGTCAGTCAAATCTTGCGGCGTTCTAGGTTCGCCAAATTTTTCTAGATACGCTGGTGCAGCGCATAGGATAGGACGGTTGTCCAAAACGATAGGCAGTGCAATTAGTGAAGAGTCTTTTGGGTTGCCATAACGCAATGCTAAGTCAATCTGTTGTCCATATAGGTCTACCTGACCATCAGAGACATGAAGCTGCAAATCAACATTGGGATGAGTCTGCATAAAGTCGTCTAACCAGTGCAACACACAGTTACGACCCAAGTCTGAAGGTGCTGACATGCTGATAGTACCGGTGAGCTCAGCATCATTATTCTGTAGCTCAGCGTAGGCATTGTCCAAGATACCCACCGCTTCTTTACAGTGCTGCAAGAACTGCACACCCTTATCAGTGAGACGAATTTTGCGTGTTGAGCGAATAAACAATACGGTGTTGATATCGCTCTCCAAACGTTTGATAGCGGCACTAACGACTGCTGGAGAGAGGTCCATGTGGCGCGCGCAAGCAGATAAACTCTCCATCCGTGCTGTCTCTATAAAAATACGTAAGTCCTGTAAATTTTTCATAATATTATCTTATCGAAGTACCAAATATAGGGTATGTCAGCTATTTGCTTGAGGCACGAATAGAAACTATTGTCTAAAATATAGCAAAGAACTGACGATAAAATAAATTATTATCAAAATAATATTGAAAGTGTTTTTGATAATGGCTGCTGTTTGAATGACAACACTTTCATTACAATAGGTGCCATAACGGTGGATAAAATAAACCATATATCCAGAGCGATAACTATAATTCGAACCATAAGGATGGTTGATAACTATGAGTAAAACTAAAACTATTTTGATCACCGGTAGCACCGACGGTATCGGTAAATTGGCTGCTTTAAAATTAGCAGAGGCTGGGCATCACGTTTACCTGCATGGCCGCGATGCTGACAAGCTTGCTAGTGTGATAGCTGAAGTCCAAGCAGTGGCAACAGGCGACGCGATAGAGCATATTGATGGGTTTGTCGCGGATTTCTCAGACCTGACAGAGGTACTCAAGATGGCTGCAGACGTCAATGAAAAGCTGCCAAAGCTTGATGTCCTCATAAACAACGCAGGAATTTATACCACGGCATCAGCGATGACCAAAGAGGGTCTAGATGTACGCTTTGTGGTGAACTATCTCGCGCCTTACGAGCTGACCAACGCGCTATTACCGTTGCTCAAACAGTCTGCTCAATCGAGTAGCGTAAATCCGCGCATTATAAACTTAAGCTCAGCTGCCCAAGCGCCGATATCTCATAAGGCATTTATGGGACAAGAGCGTCTGGATGATAAAGCCGCCTATGCGCAAAGTAAGCTGGCATTAACGATGTGGAGTATGCACTTAGCGGATAGGGTTGCCAGCGATAATATTAACGTGATTGCGGTCAACCCAGGATCGCTATTGAATACCAAGATGGTCGATGAAGCGTATGGTCAGTATTGGTCATCAGCAGACAAAGGCGCAAATATCTTAACGGCATTAGCGGTCTCGGATGAGTTCGCGGACAACACGGGCAAATACTTTGATAACGATATCAAAGATGGCGCACATGGCGATGCCAGAGGCGAATTCGGACAACCGCATGCCGATGCGTTAAATAAAGAAACCATTGCCGAGCTTGAAGCGCAAACTCAAACCGTATTGCAGTCCGTTTTTGACTAGCACTATTTTTTTACGACACTTATGTCTCGCGGTATTGATTAGCTATCAGAAATTGAATAACCAAAAATAAATACCTTTATTAAAAATAGGATACAGCATTATGACCACCATCAAAGCCATTGGCTATCAAGATAATCTCGTTATCGATAACGAACAAGCACTACAAGACATTACTCTTGATAAGCCAACTGCTACAGGCCGTGACATTCTAGTAGAGGTCAAAGCCATATCCGTAAATCCAGTGGATTATAAGATTCGTCAATCACGTCCTGCACCAGAGGGTGAGTACGCAGTGATTGGTTGGGATGCGGCAGGCATCGTGACAGCGGTTGGCGAAGAAGTCAGCCTATTCTCAGTAGGCGACAACGTCTATTATGCTGGAGATTTGACCCGTCCAGGCAGCAATGCTGAATATCAGTTGGTCGATGAGCGTATCGTTGGGCACATGCCAGCATCGCTGTCATTTGCTGAGGCAGCGGCATTACCACTCACCACGATCACGGCTTGGGAGATGTTGTTTGAGCGCCTGCAAGTGCCTGTTACTAATCGCTCGGCAGATAAAAACGGTAGTGATGAGCGTGCTAATGACGTTTCAGTATTGGTCATTGGTGCAGCGGGCGGGGTTGGTTCTATCTTAACGCAGCTATTAAAAACACGGACCTCTGCTACAGTCATCGGTACGGCATCACGAGATGAGAGTGTACAGTGGTTAAAGGATTTAGGCGTAGATCATGTGATCAATCACCGCAACCCATTGTCTGATGAACTACAAAAAACAGGTATTGCTGAAGTAGACTACGTGGTGAGTCTCAATAACACTGAGGATCATTATGAAGAAATCATTAAATGCTTAAAGCCGCAGGGTAAGCTTGGACTAATTGATGATCCAAAATCACTAGATGCCAACCCTCTTAAAACCAAAAGCTTAAGCCTGCATTGGGAGTTTATGTTTGCACGCTCAATGTTCAATACGCCAGACATGATTGAACAGCATTATTTATTAAATGCGGTGGCAAAATTGATTGATGCAGGCGAGATCAAAACCACGGTCGCTTACAATCTTGGGGCTATCACCGCTGAACATCTACGTAGTGCGCACCAAATGCTAGAGAATCAACAAGCGCATGGCAAGATAGTGTTGGAAGGTTGGACTGCGTAAGACTTAGAGATGTATTAGAAAGCATAATTTTAAAAACAAAAAAACCACCCTCGCTTGTATGGCTAGGGTGGTTTTTTTTGTTTACAAGCTGACATTCTATACGTTCTTTATCTCTCATTTGGCTTATGTGCATTTTATTTAATCGGTTGCCTTTTTCATTGATGGTCCGATCAACATGGATTATCACTGCACATTTTCGTAATAAATATTTCTATAAAGTAACTACAAAGCAGCTATGAAGTTAACAAACTATTTTCGATAAAGATTTTTAGAAGACCTTTCTTTGGCTATTTTTCTACTATAGCCACTTTTATAAAAATAAACAATACAAGCTTAACCAGTGATTTAAATAGGATTGTTGGTATATAGAATCACTTGGTTGTGTATTCATATCATTTTATAAATATATCCTTGCAATAATTGCGAAACAATAATACTCTTACAAAGTAGTAGCTATTAATTACAAATATACAACTGTAATTAATTTTATGTCATAAATTGTGTGAGCGACGAACGGTCATTTTAGTAGTACGAACGGTTATTTTTATATGACAGACGGTATTGTATATAAACTAATTTTGCGGTATGTAATTTTAATATTTCTTATATAGCTGTCTCACTTCTTGTAAGCCTTTTGTATGTAGTATCTATCAGACATGGGTAAAACTCGAAATTTATTTATAGTTTCAAGCACATTTTTACTGCGTGTTGTAATGAATTTTTATTTAAAAAAAGAGTATGACTTATGATAAAGACCACTACCAAAAAACCTACACTACAAAAAACAGCACTCATAATCGCTATGAGTGCAGTGAGCTTTCCCTCATATGCACTAGCTCCTGGTGATGATACTTATACGTATGGTGATGAAGGCCAAGTTATTGTCAGTAATCGTGATCGAAGTATCGATAACAGTAATCGAATCGGTGCCAATGAGCCTTTCATACAAGAATTAAGAGATCTTAGAGATAATCCACCAGCAACACCAGTTGTTCCACCTGGACCAACTGTGCCAGATCCAAATGCGCCGCCTCCATCATCTGGGGGTAATGGAAATTTAACATCAGCGCCTGTGAGTGGTAGGACCTGTTCAGAAACAATTGAAAATGATATTCGTGCTATAGAATATACACAGCTAGGTGTCGATATAGCGGCAATAGCCATAGAAGCAGCTGGTGAAGCAATACAAGCGGCACCTTTTGGTGCAGGGGCTGGAGGTTCCGTTCTGATCGTTGGGTCACTAGCGACTCAAGCAGCTAATATTGCACTGGGGTTTGGTGCATTGGAACTAGATGCCCAAGCTGCTGATGCACCATCATGTGGGCAAGAGTTTGTCGGTGATGTAGAGGTGACAGAAGGTGCAAATGTCATCGTTAGTGATGCGCAAGGCAATAGAACAATATCATTAGGTCCTGATGGAAACGGTAACCTACAACCCGGCGTAGCTATTGGTGGTGGACAAATTACAGGAGCAGGTGATGGAAACTTAGCCACAGCATCAAACCGTACTGCTATTGCGATCGGAAACAGTGCTAGAGCAACAGCCTTGAATAGTACGGCTATTGGGGAAACCGCCGTAGCTAGTGGATTAAATTCAAGTAGTTATGGTGGACAGTCTCAAGCGACAGGCGAAAACAGTACTGCAATTGGACGAGATGCTCAGGCAACTGAAAACAACGCCACCGCAACGGGTGCAAGTAGTAGAGCGATAGGAGAGAACAGTACAGCTGTTGGACAAGGCGCATTAGCTAACCAGCTGAATACTACAGCAACAGGTATGAACAGTAGAGCGACGGGTACGGATAGTACGGCTAATGGACAGGATGCGCAAGCCACCAATACAAATACAACGGCAATGGGCATGAGCAGTAGAGCGACGGGTACGGATAGTACGGCTAATGGACAGGATGCGCAAGCCACCAATACGAATACAACGGCAATGGGTGTGAGCAGTAGAGCGACGGGTACGGATAGTACGGCTAATGGACAGGATGCGCAAGCCACCAATACAAATACAACAGCAATGGGCGTGAGCAGTAGAGCGATGGGTACGGATAGTACGGCTAATGGACAGGGTGCGCAAGCCACCAACACGAATACAACGGCAATGGGTGTGAGCAGTAGAGCGACGGGTACAGATAGTACAGCTAATGGACAGGATGCGCAAGCTACCAATACAAGCAGCACAGCAACAGGTGTAAGCAGTAGAGCAACGGGTCTAAGCAGCACAGCAACCGGACAAAATGCACAAGCTATTGCAGAGAATGCAACGGCACTTGGACAAGGTGCATTAGCCGACAAACTGAACACAACTGCAACCGGTGTGAGCAGTAGCGCAACTGGTCTAAACAGCACAGCAACCGGACAAAACGCACAAGCCACCCAAGCGAATGCAACAGCGTTAGGTCGCAATGCGAAAGCCACCGCCGTCAATACAATCGCAACTGGTGTCAATAGTACAGCGCAAGGTATAGAAGCCACCGCAACCGGTTTTGAAACCACAGCATCAGGTGCTTATGCGACTACTTCAGGCAGTAGAGCAATTGCTTCTGGGTTTGGCACAACCGCAAGTGGTGCACAAAGTGAAGCGATAGCAGATCGTGCAACAGCGGCAGGTTATGACAGTGTGGCTTCAGCCAATAACAGTACAGCAACCGGTGCAAACTCACTCGCAACTGGTCTAAACAGCACAGCAACCGGACAAAACGCACAAGCCACCCAAGCGAATGCAACAGCGTTAGGTCGCAATGCGAAAGCCACCGCCGTCAATACAATCGCAACTGGTGTCAATAGTACAGCGCAAGGTATAGAAGCCACCGCAACCGGTTTTGAAACCACAGCATCAGGTGCTTATGCGACTACTTCAGGTAGTAGAGCAATTGCTTCTGGGTTTGGCACAACCGCAAGTGGTGCACAAAGTGAAGCGATAGCAGATCGTGCAACAGCGGCAGGTTATGACAGTGTGGCCTCAGCCAATAACAGTACAGCAACTGGTGCAAACTCACTAGCAACTGGTCTAAACAGCACAGCAACCGGACAAAACGCACAAGCAACGGCCGTAAGCACAACAGCCATGGGTGCAAGCAGTAGAGCGACAGGTGTAAACAGCACGGCAATTGGCCAAGATTCACTGGCAGACAAGATAAACACCACCGCAACGGGCGTTAGAGGTAAAGCGACGGGTATAGAAGCCACCGCAACCGGTTTTGAAACCACAGCATCAGGTGCTTATGCGACTACTTCAGGTAGTAGAGCAATTGCTTCTGGGTTTGGCACAACCGCAAGTGG
>NZ_JBQQEX010000013.1:0-63041 GCF_052258185.1 Psychrobacter sp. T6-6 | reverse complement strand
ACTAATCATTAAGTCTCAGTAATGAGCTTATGAGCTAGTCATAAAAAAGCCACCCTATTTAGGGTGGCTTTTTTTGTAGTAAATAATAAATAATGTAGCCTATCTACTTATATAATCTAAACTGAACTAAACGGTAAGACTAATTAAATGACAAGCATAAAAGGACAGTCATGTTTGCGATAGAAGCGTTAGCACTCAATGCAGCAGATTCTGAGAAAATGATTCAAGCCGTAGCCAATATCGAAGCCATCGTTCAGTCGCAAAGCGCTTGGAACTATCAGACTTTGCTTGAACTGCTTGAGCAAGACAGTACTAATATGCTAATAGTCTATAAACAAGAGAAAGAAGAGTGGACTGAAGATAAACAAGTGATTGGATATTGTTTATATCAGATGATATTTGAGCAAGCAGAGATTTTGCGTATTGGTACGCATCCTGATTATCAACGACAAGGTATTGCTTCACAGACCATTGATAAGCTACATGAATTTTTGCAGAGTAATCAAGTGGAAAGTTTGTTGTTAGAGGTGCGTGCAAATAATCATGCGGCGATTGCGTTATATGAGCGGCAAAACTTCGTCGTGATCCATAAGCGCAAAGGCTACTATCAATCATCACATCAGCCAGCAGTTGATGCGCTTATTATGCAGCACACTTATACCGAGTAGACTGGAGGAAATCTAGTTGATAGTCAAGATAGTAGTGTTTCTGAAGGCAAGTACGGGATATCAAGCAGAGTTATTATGGTTACGGCGCTCAGCGTACTTACTGTGAAGGTATCGTCTTTTTACAAACTTCAATATCCAGCTGATACTCACTATCTGCCTGCATCTGAACAAGAATGTCGATGCGCTCGCTCAGTAGCTCTACCATCATACTGATATTGGCTTGTTGTTTTTTGACTTGTTCTAGCTTTTGCTGAGTCAGCATGAGCTGCAAATCAATATCCAGTTGACCATCGTAATAATCGTTTAAGCTGTTTTTGATCTCGATGAGGGTGAAGCCAATAGCTTGTGCACTCTTAATCAACTCAATACGTTCGATACACTCAGGATGAAACTCCGTATACAAGCGTGACCCTGCCTGACGTTTACGTGATTTTAGCAGACCTAACTGCTCATAATGACGTACCGTGTCTTTGGTGGTATTGGCCTTCGCTGCCAGCTCTCCGATCAACAAAAATGAGATATCAAGCGCCATAAAAACCTCGTTGTTGCTTAGCTATTGTCATTATCATGATATGCGTTGCCAAGGCTCTGTAGTATCAAGTCGCGTCACTGCTAATGGTTTGTGCAAGCTGTAATCCCACTGAACAAAACGATGACCTATCAGGCTATCTAACTGGGCAAGGAAATCAGTACGCGGCAGGGTGGTAGCGCCCAAGCTCATGAGGTGATCATTTGGCAATTGGCAATCGACGAGTGCCACGTGACTTTGTTCGCATAAGCGCATCAAACCCCAGAAGGCTATCTTTGAGGCATTGGACGCACGATGGAACATAGACTCGCCAAAATAAATATTGCCTATTTTTAGTCCGTAAAGTCCGCCAATCAGCTGACCTTTCTCATCCCAGACCTCAATACTGTGGGCGAAGCCTTGCGCATGCAATTTGGTATAGGCCTCAATCATCTCATCATGAATCCAAGTATGCTCGCCTTCAGGCAAGTCATTATTAAGACCATCGCTTCGCGGTAGACTACAGGCGTGTATGACCTCATCAAAAGCTTGATTGAGTGTCAACTGCCAACGCGCGCGGCTTGCTTGCTTACGTAGCGACTTACTCGGTTGATAATCAGATGGTACTATCACACAGCGTGGCTCAGGACACCACCAAGCAATAGGTTCGTCTTCATTGAACCACGGGAATAGTCCCCGTGCATAAGCAGATATTAATGTCTCGGGTGTTAGATCGCCGCCCATCGCGACAATGCCAATCCCATCAGGATCGACAGAGATAGGATTAGGAAAGTCATAACGCCCAAGACTTTTTAGAGTCTCAGGCGTGATGTATTGAGTGGTATCATCGTGCTGCGTGAAGTTATCCATTTACTCTTCTTGATCAGCAGTTAGGGTTGATGCATACGTATGGTCTTTCGCCGTTGCTTCACCGATAGCATCTAAGTACTTTTCAGCATCAAGTGCTGCCATACAACCTGTACCAGCAGAGGTAATAGCCTGACGATAAACATGATCAGCGACGTCGCCAGCTGCAAATACACCCTCAATGCTAGTTTGTGTAGCGTTACCATTGAGACCACTATTGACAGTCAGATAGCCATCTTTCATGTCCAATTGACCGGTGAATAGGTCAGTATTAGGCTTGTGACCGATCGCGACAAACATACCCATTGCGTCTAGTTGTTTGGTGCTACCATCAATCATTGATTCGATAACGACACCATTGACACCCATATCATCACCAACCACCTCTTTTACCTGATGGTTCCACTCGATTTTGACATTGCCATTTTTGGCTTTTTCAAACAGCTTGTCTTGTAGGATTTTTTCAGAGCGTAAGCTATCACGGCGATGCACCAAGGTGACTTCAGAAGCAATATTAGACAGATATAAGGCTTCTTCGACGGCGGTATTACCACCACCAATCACAGCGACTTTTTGGTCTTTGTAGAAAAAACCGTCACAAGTGGCACAAGCAGATACGCCAAGCCCTTTAAATTTGGTTTCTGATTCTAGCCCTAAATACTGTGCAGACGCACCTGTTGAGATGATCAAGGCATCACAAGTATAGTCGCCGTTGTTACCTGACAACTGAAATGGGCGCTCGTTTAGATTGACTTCATTGATATGGTCATAAACCAACTCTGTACCGAAGCGCTCAGCATGCGCCTTCATACGCTCCATCAGCGCTGGACCTGTCAAATCATGTGCATCGCCTGGCCAGTTATCGACTTCGGTGGTAGTCGTTAATTGACCGCCAACTTCCATACCTGTAACCATAACTGGTTTAAGATTGGCACGTGCAGCGTATACCGCAGCAGAGTAACCAGCAGGACCTGAGCCCAAAATAATAAGTTTTTCGTGACGTGGAGCAGTAGTGTCAGTTGCCATGAGGTGTTCCTTTCTAAAAATACGAATGAATAATGTTAGTTATAAATATAATAAAAAAATCAAAAATTATGACTAATATGGTTTTTCTAATTGCTGTGTGATAATAACATAAGGGCATAGGTCGAAAAGTGCAAGTTTGCTAAAACAAACACAGCTATCATTAGAATCAAAGCATAATAACCTTGAAATACTAGCGCTAGAAACAGCTGGTATTTTATAGCGTTTGTACAAAACCGCTAGCAGTATTCTGTTAGCAATACTCTATTGGTGGACGGTTTTTTTGCACAAATAGCGTCTCGATTTACTTTCCTACACGCTTTATTTATAAGACTGTCGCCACTGTACCTATGTATTTGTTATTATAAGGAGTTATGCCGAGTGAGGTAGGGTTTGGGTGACAATGACGGTTGTGCGTTCTTATGATGCTAGCGTCTTATGATAAATGCCTCCCTACCAAAAACACTCTGCGAGGTACATCTATGTCAGCACTTTATGTCAGCATGATTAGGCTTAGTCATGCGTTGGCGACCATTTAGTATTAACAACAAGGCAGATTTTACGTGATATCAGCACCGCATATTGAGTATTTAAAAAAGGGAATGTTTACCCTCCTTGGGTTAATACTGGCCGTATATCTGTTTGTCATTCTAATGACTTACACAGGTAATGATCCTAGCTGGTCGCATATTAGTAGTGACATGACAACCATCAATAATATGGGTGGTCAGACGGGTGCTTGGTTATCTGACTTGCTCTACAGCTTTTTTGGGTTTGGTGCCTGGTGGTTTTTAGCATTTGTCGTTTATGAGTCGATTCTTATTTGGTGGGACAATAAACCCACGTTTTGGCTCATGCGACTGGTCGCTTACGTGTTTTTGTTGCTGACTGCTAGTGCGTTATTTGCACAACTGGTCGCCCTAATTCAACAAGTGACTAACCCTGCATCGATGGGACTTGAAGGTGTTGCTGGTGGTATTATCGGTCTTGAGTTACAAGAGCGCTTGGCGCAGCTACTATTGCAGTGGGGTAGTGTGGCTTTCTTGGCGGTATTCGTCGTGATTACAGCTACTTTTGCTTTCAATATTCATTGGCTTGCGATATATCAGAAGATTACGGCGTTATCGTGGCTTGGCTCAGGCGTAAAAAACAAAGAGGCTGTAGACGTTACTCTGCCAATCAGTGCGTCACAAGACGATAGCCACAGCGTAGATGATCAGGCTGAGCAGCAAGTAGAGCATGAACAACTGCCACTTAAGCTGCAATCAGCTGATCATACTGATAGTATTAATGAGGTAGATAACAGTAGCCGATTCAGTAATGTGTTGTCAGATTTCTTGTCGACATCAGGGTTAGCAGACAGCGTCAAAGCCTCTATAGCGACCGCAAAAGAAGCCACTACGTCAAGCGATGAGAAAAGTGCACCACTATATACAGCGGCGGCGACTACCAGTGTTATGGCTGATAGCGCAGCGAACCATATGGCACCACCAGCAATGTCAGCTCCTACCGCGATACCTGCTCGAAAAGTCGAGCCAAGTTTTGCATGGAACGATGCTAATACGGTTGATGACCTGCTCGCGAGTGAGCATATGGTTTATGGTGCCAGCAGTATAGAGAGCTCTAGTGCGCCTGTACTTAACTATACTCAGACAGACACGACTATAGACATGCCCGAAGAGGAGCGGGCATCAAACTCCCAGACGATGCCAATTGCGCAAACAGCTGCGACTGAACCTGCTGAATATAACCAGGAGTTCGCTGATCAGCTACAAGCTAATGAGCCTGAAACAACTCAATCAAGTGATACGAGCCAAAGCGTCGATCAGTTAGCAGAAGCATGGCTGGCCGAGCATGGTGATCTATCTGAACCTGCCACAAACGGTGCAATGCAAGACTCTCAGAGTATTCAAGATACTGCTATAACGGAACAGGCTCGAGTTGAGCAAGCCGTCATTGAGCAACCTGAAGTTGAACAGGCTAAAGTTCAGGAAGTAATCGAAAAGCCTGCAATTGAACAACCTGTCGCTAAACAAGCGGTACAGGAACAAATAATAGAGCCCATACCACAGGTAACCGCTAGCTCTACAGATAAGTCGTCTCCTAAGCCAGCTGCTGAGCCAGCAGAACAGCCGTATGATGAGGCATCACTATCTGTATCTGAAGAGCCGATTGCAGCAGCAATGGACGTCGTACCAACCGTGTCAGATACCTCAGATATGACACCAACCAATACACCACCTGCAAACCCGAAGGCAGCTCCAACAGTAGAATCGGTAAGCCCAGTTGCAGACACACAGCCAACAACCGCAGCAAAACCATCTGTTAGTTTTGCTGTACCTGAGGGTGATAGCAGCAACCATATCACGGATATGATGCCAGAAGATGACAGTGCTAAGAATGCGAGTGCCCCAGTTATGCCGCACATTAGCGATGATGCAGCATTCAGTCAAAAATCACGCTCTATGCAAACGGCGGCCTATCGCAGCAGCCTTACGCCCATTCCAGAGGTCTCTATACTGGATAAGCCCGATCCTGACCGTAAGCCTAGCTATACCGTCGCTGAGCTTGAACAGTTATCTGAATTGTTAGAGATTAAGCTACAGGAGTTCAATGTAAAAGCGTCTGTCGTTAACGCTATCCCAGGGCCTGTTGTGACTCGTTTTGAGGTAGAGCTGGCTGCTGGTGTCAAAGCGAGTAAGGTAACGGGTATCTCGCGTGACTTGGCGCGTTCACTATCTATGGCGTCACTACGTGTGGTCGAAGTAATACCGGGCAAGCCATATATCGGTATCGAAGTACCCAATAAAAAACGTGAAATGGTACGCTTAATTGAGCTGTTAAATACGGATACTTTCAAAGACCCCAAAGCACAAATCAGTATGGCAATGGGAAAAGATATCGGTGGCAACCCTATTATCACTGATCTTGCGCGCGCGCCGCATATGCTGGTTGCTGGTACGACAGGCTCTGGTAAGTCAGTACTGGTCAACTCGATGCTGCTCTCTATGCTACTCAAATATACGCCCAACGAGCTGCGCCTGATCTTGATTGATCCAAAGCAGCTTGAGCTTGCCAACTATAATGACATTCCGCATCTATTAACACCGGTAGTCACTGATATGACAGAGGCTGCCAGTAGCTTGTCGTGGTGTGTGGCAGAGATGGAGCGCCGCTATCAATTAATGAGCCTACTCAAAGTGCGTAAGCTCAATGAGTTCAACAAAAAGGTCATGGCAGCAGAACAATCAGGCAATCCTATGCTCGACCCACTATGGCGACCGAACGATAGCGTCAGTATCAGTCAAGCACCAAAGCTCAAAACCTTACCGATGATTGTTATTGTCGCCGATGAGTTTGCGGATATGATAATGCAGGTTGGTAAACAAGCCGAAGAGCTCATCACGCGTTTGGCACAAAAATCACGGGCAGCAGGCATCCATCTGATGCTAGCCACACAGCGTCCATCCGTCGATGTTATTACTGGTTTGATCAAAGCAAACATTCCCGTGCGTGCAGCGCTACGAGTCAACTCAAAAGTCGATTCACGTACGATCCTAGATAGTGGCGGTGCTGAAGATATGCTGGGCAACGGTGATATGTTGTTCTTAGGACCTGGGCAGATTGAGCCAGATCGTGTGCATGGTGCTTATGTGAGTGACGAAGAGGTCAACCGTGTCTGTGATGCGTGGCGTGAGCGCGGTGCGCCTGACTATATCGATAATATGGCGGGGAACTTTGAGCTGTCTAGTCCGGGTAGCGGTGGTAGTGCCAATGCTTCTGGTGAAGACGATGACCTATACAATGATGCGGTCGCCTTTATCATGGAAACGCGCAAGGTTTCAGCCTCTAGTATCCAGCGTAAATTTAGTATCGGCTACAACCGTGCGGCGCGTATTGTTGACTCTATGGAAGAAGCGGGATTGGTCAGCTCTATGGGCAAAAGTGGTAAGCGTGAACTATTGATGTAGCGATAGGTTCAAGTTGATAACGGAAAAGCGAGTCACGAAAGTGGCTCGTTTTTTTTGCTTTAAATTAAGATAGATATCTTTAAGTTGAAAGTGTTGAAGTGAACTGTGTCTATATTCAAGTAGACGTCACTGAATACTTCAAATGACTAATGAGTTTGTTTATCCATTATTCGTGATGGCTTTTTGTACTAAACTAAAAGAAGTATATTAGGCAAATATGTATATATTTTAAAAAGCAATCATCCCAAAATTTACGACAGTTACTCTCCAAGGAAGGTCAGTTATGTTTAAAGAATATACTCAGTATGATGCCATAGGGTTAGCGGCATTGGTCAATGCAGGTGACGTCAGTGCAAAGGAGCTGTTGGACGCCGCGGTCTATCAAGCCAATGAAGTGAACCCCAAGCTCAATGCCATTGTGCATCGATTTGATGAGCGCGCTTACGATGCTGCGCAGGCAGGACTGCCATCTGGTGTGTTTACGGGTGTACCTTACTTGCTCAAAGATCTGTCATTTAGCTTCGCTGATGAGCCTATTACGATGGGTAGCCGTAGTGTCAATATCATCTCAGCACAAGACAGCGAAATCGTCAAACGAATGAAGTCGACAGGCGTCAACACCTTCGGTAAGACCAATACGCCAGAGTTTGGTTTAATTATCACCACCGAGCCAAAAGCGCATGGCGCCACTCACAATCCGTTTAAAAAAGGCTATAGCTCTGGTGGCTCATCAGGCGGTAGTGCAGCAGCAGTCGCGAGCGGTGTCGTACCGATGGCAGGCGGCGGTGACGGTGGCGGCTCGATACGGTTTCCCTCTGCGTGGTGCGGTACATTTGGACTAAAACCCAGCCGCGGACGCAACCCAATGGGACCTAATCTTGGTGAAGGCTGGGACGGGGCAGTTGCCGATCATGTGATCACACGCTCAGTACGTGATAGTGCCGCGATGCTCGATGCCACGAGTGGTGAAGAGATTGGGGCGCCATATGTCATTGCGCCGCCAGATGGGACTTTTTTGCAAGCGGCGATGCGTGCGCCCAGACCACTCAAAATTGCGTTGCAGCAGCAGCCACTGATCGCCAATACTGCCGTGGATAAAGAAGTCCTTGCTGTACTAGAGCAAACCGCCAAGCAACTAGAGTCTATGGGGCATCAGGTCGTACACGCTGAGCCAGATATCAATATCGAGCAGTTTTGGCACGACTTTATCGTAGTGGTGTGCGCACATACTGCCTTTACGATTGATAATATCGAGCGGGAGTTTGGGTCTGAGCATATCAAAAACCTAGAGCCGCAAACCTATAATATGGCGCTACTTGGACGCTCGTTATCGGCAGTAGATTTGGTCCATGCCAAGCACGGTTGGCATCACAGTCAATATCAAACGGGTCTGTTATTAGATACTTACGATATGATTTTGTCCCCGACCGTACCGACGCCTGCTGTCAAACATGGTGTGCTACCACCTAGTCGCATGGATGAGATGATGATGCGTAGTGCTGGAGTGCTCAATAAAGGGTTTGATATGGGTGGATACGCCTTTAAGTCAGGCATGATCGAAAAGCTGAGCGCCCCTGTATTAGGAAAAATGGGCTTTACACTATTGGGCAATATTACAGGGTTGCCAGCTATGTCAGTACCTGTCGGCATGAGCAAAAAAGGCTTGCCGATTGGTATGCAGCTCATCGGCCGTATGAATGATGAGGCGACCTTATTGAGTCTAGCAGGTGAGATAGAACGAGCAGGCTTATTTACTAAACCTGCTTTTGAGAAGTAGTTTTATGCGTTTTGATTAGATAAGTAGGCGCTAATAATAAGTAGGCGCTAATAAACAGGAGCTAGTCAAAGCGATAAATATCCATGCCCAAGCTATGATGCGCCATGCTTTGATGAACGACAGAGACGCGCTGACCGGCACCTAACGCAAAAAACAGCGGTAGCAAATGCTCGTCGCTTGGGTGAATGTCTTTGTACTCAGGGTATTGTTGCCAGTCGAGGGCAGTAGGTATATCTATCTTGAGCTGCTGGAGCAACCATTGCTTAAAGGCTTTGGCCGCTTGATCGATACTATCGGCTTCCCAGCGTAGTGCTTGCAGGTTGTGAGTGATATTACCTGAACCAATCACAAGTATCTGCTCATCACGTAGGTGCGCAAGCTGCGCCCCCAATTGATAGCAGGCGATACTGTCATAATGCTGCGGCAAGGATACTTGGACAATAGGTACATCTGCCTCTGGGTACAGATGTCTCAGCGGCGCCCACACCCCATGGTCACAAGCGCGCATTGGGTTGACGCTACAGGTGATACCACGTGCGGTGAGCTGCTGAGCAAGTGTCTCAGCTAGCGCTGGCTGACCTGATGCAGGATACTGCAGCTCGTACAGTTCAGGCGAAAACCCCGAAAAATCATGCCACGTCTTTGGCTGCGGGTTACTGCTAATCTCGAGCTTTGCTGATTGCCAATGTGCCGACATAATGACGATGGCACGTGGTTTCGGTAGGTTTTGCCCTATACGTGCTAGTGCGCTGGTTGTGGCAGATTGCTCAATTGCAAGTGTGGGTGCCCCATGCGAGATAAACAGTGCCGGTAGTTTGGCCGTATTAGAAATTACCGCAGACGCACTGTCCCATGCCGCGGCAGAGGTAATGGGCGTCGGTGCACTATCGTGATAATGATCACGCTGTTGCGTAATTTGAGAGGCGTTAGAGGTCGCGCGTTTTGGATATTTCATGTAGCATTTATTAGGGCGCGCGCTGGTTTTTCAATCCGTTGTCTGATGGATATTTTAGAGTAAGACCGCTGTTATGGCTCGTATCTAATTACCACGGTGATAAGGATGGTTGTTGTTGATACTCATCGCGCGGTATAACTGCTCCATGAGAACAACACGAACTAGAGGATGCGGTAATGTCAGCGCCGACAAAGACCATTTTACATCTGCCTTTGCCAGCACTTCTGGTGATACCCCATCTGCACCGCCAATGACCAAGGCAATATCATCGCCTTGCTGCATGGCACCTGAGAGTTTATCTGCCAGTCCCTCGGTCGATAGCATTTTACCTTTGACATCGAGTACCCATAGCTGCTCACGGCTTGCAGCATTGTGCGCGGCCAATATCGCTTGACCTTCTTGCTCACGGTACTGTGCTAGATTGGCATCTGATGGGTTCTTTGCCCGTTTTGCGGCAGCAATCTCTACAATCTCTGTGCTTAGCATCGGCTGAATACGCTTAAAGTATTCATCAAACCCTGTTTGTACCCAGCTCGGCATTTTATTACCAACGCTCAAAATTCTTACTTTCATAATACCTACCAACTTAATTATCAATAACTATCAAAATCATCACGAAAACTACTGTGTATACGACAACACGATATCTACTACGTTATCTTCAAAAACTCACATCAACGGCTTGAGCGTTTCTGATACGCTACGATCTTTACTTTGGCTATCATCGTTCTCATCAGATGGTTTTGGTTTTGGAATCACGCTGAGCTTGGCATCAGATTCAAAGACAACGGCTTCAATGTCGTCAAAGTTGTTTATACCTTCAGCGCGCATCGCACATTCGATTTCTTGGCGCGTTAAACGCTCCGCGCGCATCGCCTCTGGCAAAAACTGTCCTTGATAAAACACAATCCGTGGATCGGACAAAATCACACTACTAAATTGCGGCGAGATAGAGGCGTACTTGGTTACCAAGAACTGCAAGAGGTACAATACTAAAATAGAAGATACCCCTTCGATGAATGGGATGTTTTTTAGCAAAATAGTACTGGCGCCCAACGAGCCAATCATGACCGTGACGATCCAATCGAAGTTATTGAGCTGTGACGTCGATCGCTTACCTGAGGCTTTGGTGACCAGTACGATTAGCACATAGACCATGACCGTTGTCAGAACAATGCGACCAAGCTTATCTATGTTATCAAAAAAGACCATTTCCATGATGTTTGCTCCTCTTATCAGATAAAACACATAACCATTAAAATCTTACTCGTTAAAGTTAGCCTAACGGATTTTACGTATGAGTAGGGGAAAACTTTGTAGTACCTTGTAGACAGTTGGCTGTGCTTAGGTGTTCTTATGTATAGGGTTCAAAAAATGATTGATCACCCAGATGCTAAGGCGCGCGCTGACCAAAGTGAATACAAACATCATCACCAGAGAAGAGAGCAGTGGTAGCGGACGTACCATCGCCATCTCAAACAATACCTCACGGCTGACCATATCAAACAACCAAAACCATATTGCCAAAAAATAAATAGCTGTCAATAACCAGACAATAGCGACGCCGCCAAACATGAGGGTATTGATTTCGCCTTTAGCCAAGGCTCGCTGATGATGCTTGATAAATTTGCTCACAGCAATATAGGCGCCGACAATGATAGAGACCACCATCACCAGTTGTGAGTTGAGCGCAAACTGAGTCTGAATCATCATAAATATCGTACTGGCAAGCGTATAGCCAATTGCAAAAAAACCGACGTATTGCGCCAGTTTAGGCTGAGTGGTTGTAAGCGCTGGCGACTTATTGAGTGTGGTTGTCTGGCGTGACATAGGCTTACCTTTGTAAAATAAAATAGTAGAGATATAGGGATAATACACGCAGCAAAACATCATAGTGCCTGCGTCAAAACACTGAATACGATGAGTGCCTATTTGAGTGTTTACGATTTGCCAAAAAATGTTATTAGAGTCAGCGCTGAGCGGTCCAGTCAAGCATCGCATCGAGTACGGGTCTGGCGGTATAAGGATTTAGCGCTTGCTCGGTATTGATGATACCAACGACCACATAGTCTTGACCGGATACCCCTTTAACATAACCTGCCATCGAGGTGACATTATTTAGTGTGCCTGTCTTTATCCATGCTCGGCCAATCGCTGCCGACTCAGGTAAGCGCTCGCTATGAGCCGCAATTGTGCCACTGACCCCTGCGATACCTAACGAGTCAACGTAAGCGGCAAAGCTTGGGTGACCATAAGCATACGTCAACAGCTCGGCAAGGTTGGCGGCTGTGATGGTACAGCTACGGCACAGTCCTGAGCCATTGGTTAGGTAAGGGGACGGTGTGCTCAGATTGGCTTGCCACCAGTGATCAATGGTCTGTAAGGCTGATGAGTAATCGGTTGTATGAGGTTTACCAAACTGATATAAGCTATCGCTCTTTTGAGAATCATCTTGTGCACTTGGTTTTTTATTGCTTGTTGATGTGCTGTTTGGATCAGAGATAGACTCACCAGCAGACATGGCTGGCGCCATTTCTGATTTGTCGTACGCCCCTATAGATAGTGCTACTTGCTCAGCCATGACATTGTTTGAGAAGTGGTTAATATCATGAATTTGCTGCGTAAGATTCAAAGAAGGGAAGCTGACTATCGGCAGAGGTGACATCGCAATAGCTGTGAGACTAGGTGCTGTCTTTCGGATTTTATGATTATGGTAAGGCGTCTCTTGCGAGATAACTTTTCCGCTCAAGGTATTACCTAGCGCTTGCCATTTTGCCGCGACGACATAGGCGGAAAACTCCTTCGCATTAGGATACGCGACATAAAACACATGCTCACCGCAACGCTCTGGTAGGCTGGCATTGAGTGTGAGCTGCTCTGCTTGCCACTGCGGCGCTAGACTATAGCTTGCCTGTCCACAGGAAGCTTCGCGGGTGTTTATTTTATCTGGCAGGTTATAGCTTGCCAATCGCGGCTTATAGACTAGGCTGGCTTGACCATTCTCTAAAGGATAGGTTTTGATACCGATAGTGCTAAAGTTAACCAAAAACCCATCGGGGCTTGCGTTATAAGGGCGCAAAGGCGAGTTATCAAAGGCAGCGGGATCTTCGCTTACGTTCTTAAATATAGCGCTATCGACAATAATATCGCCATCGATGTGGCGAATACCTGAGGCTTGTACTTTATAAAGCAGTTGTTTCAACCGCTCGTGAGTCATCTTTGGATCACCGCTACCCTGAATGATCAAATCACCATACAGGCGACCGCCGATGACGATACCAGTGTGGTAGACCCGTGTGTACCAGACAAAATCCGCTCCTAATGTATCTAAAGCAATAAAACTGGGAACGAGTTTCATAGTGCTGGCAGGAGTACGAGGGATGTCCGACTGATGGTCTAGCAAAGGTGAAAAAGAAATCTTTATTGAGGTGCTTTCATTGTTAACTGTGCGACTAGTGTCAACAGCACTATTCGTATTATGAGTCAACTTAGGTGTGTCGTCAGGCAGTACGGTTGGGATGCTTTCTACACTCTGATAAGTATAAGGGTCATCAGTATAAGCGTGTATTTTTTGCTCGTGTTTTTCAATAGTGCGCTGTTCTATCGTGATCAGTGCGCTCTGCTGGTCAGGATGATCTGCAACATGGCTAGAGCGGTTCTTGCCAGTAGTCATATCAGTCGCTGTATCTTTAGCTACTGCCGCCTGCGTCGATTGCTTATTAGAATCACTGCTGTCGGTCACCTGAATAGGAGAGGGCAGACGACTGGTATTCTTATCACCTACGGGTGTGATGACAATACTGATATCCGAGTCTGTGAGATCGGCCCGCGACAATGCCGATCGAATAGCGTCTGGCAGTGCGGCGTACGCGTGAACTGGCGTCACTAGCGCTGCTGACAATAGTGCCAACACAGATAGGTGTTTAGTCGATTGGTTGAACGACAGCATACGATTACAACCCCTGATACATGCTTTGATTTTAGGCGTGATAGATGGATGATTATTTCGCTTGGGTATATCGCACTTAGCAGGGTATCGCATGAGCAGGTTTCATCAGGTGGTAAAAACCGCCTATGGTAACATGAGTTACTGTTTTCGCCCATGCTGTCACAAGCTCAATTTTATCACCGATGGCAGATATTAGCGCACATGCAAAAATGCCATCGCTGTCATGATCGCATCGTTATAAGCGTCGTGAGTGCCAAGCTCAGGAATATCATAATGCGCTAGGATACGGGTTAAGTCCTGAGACTGACCAAGAAGGTTCTGGGCCTGACCACTCATACGCTGACTGTGTAAATGGCGTAAGTCGATAATGTCGTTTGGCAGCGCTGTGCCCATGTAACGTTTGACCAACGGATTCAAAAACGCCATGTCTAGCTGTGTGCAAAATCCGACAATCGGTCGATTGCCTATAAAGGGTAGCAATAACGCCAACATATCCTCATAACTCATACCATGTTCGACATCGGCAGTACGCAGACCATGAATGACAATGGTGTCGCGATCTGGCATCACAGGAGGCCTGCATACCACATGCATACCATCACCTGTGTTGATCGTATTGCCATTGATATGTATTGCCGCTACAGATAGCAAATGATGTTTTTTAGGATTTATTCCGGTCATTTCACAGTCAATCGCTACCCACTGCTCAGCCAAAGGTGTGGTGAACATGGTTTCTAGCTCTGGACGCTGTAGCTGCGTCTTTTGCCAAGCGCGAGATAACTGCTGTAGCCAGCTCATATTAATTACTCATCCATTTATGCTATTTCTAGCTGATAGTGTTGACGCAGCTGATTCTTAAAGCTTTTTACGACTGCCAGACACTCTTTGAATAGATCACGTTCAAGGGCAGTCAGCGTCATCGGATTGACCTGCCGTGCGTGTTTGTCATCGGTTGACAGAGCCACTGACAAACGCTGCGCCATAAAGAACTCTAAAGCCTCTAGTAATGTACTGGCGCGCTCTTGGCTCAAGGCGTCAGCCTGTACCAAGGCTTTTAAGCGACCTTTGCTACTAGGAACATCGAGCACATCATATTCTATTGCCAAGGCACGAATACCGTGAACCAGTGGAAAGATACCTGCTTTTTTTAGATCAATATCTGCTGATACTGGTTTACCGCCTATCAAAGGGACAAACTTTTGCCACCACTGATTGACATCACCAAACTGCAGTGCCGCACGTGCAAACTGACGTACAAACATTGGATCGGCTTGTCTATGAGCAAGCTTTAGATGCTGACGCACCTGTGTGAGCAGGGTCTCATCACCGCAGACGTATTCTCCATCTAGTATGGCAGACAGGTAAATAGCATGCATCGGATCAGTGTTTCTAAACCATAAGCCAATCTGTGCGGTAAACAGTTTGAGGGGTTGCCGCCACATGGTGTTAGTCATCATGATATTACCATCGCACAGCGGATAACCAAGCGTTGCTAAGTGGGTATTGAACGTCTCGGCAAACTGCGCCAAATCAGGATGAGTATAGTCATCACGAATGATGAGTGCGTTGTCTTGATCGGTACGCATGATTTGCTCACCGCGACCTTCTGAACCCATGACGATGAGGCAAGTGTTGCGTATGACCTCATCAGGTACGATCAGTTGCCACAGCTTAGTAAATACTTGTGCATTTAAGGTCTGCACCATCCGGCTGATATTACCGATTTTTACACCGTTTTGATGCTGCGCCCGAATATAGCGACCGATGAGTTCGACTGCCGTATCTAGGCTCGATAGATCAGTTGCTTGCTCTATTTGAATACTGATGAGCTGCGAATGATGACCAATATGAGCCAGCATATCGCTTTGCCCCAGTACACCAATGACACTACCATTACCATCAATTACTGGCAGTCTATGAATGCGGTAGCGGGTCATGGTGAGTAGTGCGTCACCAATTTCGTCAGTGGCTTTGATGGTACGTAGCTTAAAATTAGTATAGCGCTGGCAAAGGGTTTTGGCAGGATCTTGTCTGTCACTGATGGCACGGCAGATATCAGTATCAGTGAGAATACCTAGCACGAGCGGCATTTCGTCTTCGGTCCTTGATATATTTTCTATATGTTCAAGCGGTCGTACCAGCACATGCTTTAGCCCAGCTTGGGTCATGATACGCGCAGCGTCATATAAGCTGCTATTGGCATCGACGATATGTACTGGTAATAGATGAACCTCTCTCACCGGTTGTAGCATAATTTGCTGTACTTCTTGTTGATTGGTATAGCGGGTAGGATCTCGTGCTTTATAGTTGCTACGGCGCTGCTGCAAGGCTTTTAGTCGTTCTGGTAATTTGTCTGATAACATTTGTCGTACCAGATGATTTTGTGCGCTGATCTTATCGACGGTGGTGCCATTAACTTGCAGTAATAAGGTCTCTTCATTGGCTCGAAATTGATACGATTGTACAGGTGTGCTCTCAGTTTTTTGTGTGCTGCTTTTGATGAGTGACTCAGGCAAACGCCGGCTATCAAACCAATCATTGTTGTTCGGATCATCAGAATGATTACTCCCTAGATAGGAGGCAACAAACTCACCACCGAGCGATTGCTCAATCTGTCCTTTAATGACCACATACAGATATTGCATCTCTTCTATCGGCAAGCTTTCATTTTTAGCAAGGTAGCGGATTTGAGTGTTTTTTCTGATGCTTTGACGCTCAGCTAAGCTCAATACATCAAATGGCGGCTGGGTAAAATCAAGATGGGGCATGGCATCATCCTTGATGGCATATTCTGCAATAGAGCTTTTACTATAGCACTATTACTGCAAAACCCTTAATGCAAAAAGCCTCTAACAACCCTATTTATATTAAGGTTGTTAGAGACTGTTGTACTGCTTAGAGTGAAAATTTCTAAGTAGCTGTCTATGCTCCTAGTAATTTGCGAACACGATGTATCGCTTCGCGGCTCTCATCGACACTAGCAACGAGCGCAACACGGACAAACCCTTGTCCAGGATTGTTACCATCAACCTCGCGCGATAGATAGCGTCCTGCCAACGCGTGAATATTAGCCTGTTCATATAGGGCTTTGACGAAAACTTCATCGTCACCATCGAACTGCTCAGGCACTTTTATCCAAAAGTAAAAGCCAGCATCTGGCATCCGTAGCTCTAGCAGCTGACCCAGCTCAGACATCCATAGCGCAAACTTCTCTTGATACAGGGCACGGTTGTGTGCCACATGCTTCTCGTCTTGCCATGCTGCAATAGAGGCAAGCTGATGTGGTATCGGCATCGCACAGCCTTGATAAGTACGATACTGCAAATACGCCTGCAAAATCTTGGCATCACCTGCCACAAAACCAGAGCGTAGACCAGGTAGGTTTGAGCGCTTAGATAAAGAGTGAAAGACAACGCAGTTCTTAAAGTCACGTCGACCGAGCGCCGCGCAAGCCTGCAATAGTCCGATGGGAGCGGTATCAAAATATAGCTCGCTATAGCACTCATCACTAGCAATGATAAAACCATACTGATCCGATAGGCGAATAAGGTATTCCCAATCCTCCATAGTCATAACCGAGCCGGTTGGATTATTCGGACTACACACAAAAAGAAGCTGCGTACGTGCCCACACCTCTTGCGGCACAGCGCGATAATCACCTTTAAAGTCATTGTCCGATGTACAAGGAACAAAGTAAGGCGCCGCTTGTGCCAGTATGGCTGCGCCCTCGTATATCTGATAGAACGGGTTGGGCATGACAACGGTCGGTGACACCGCAGGTTCACCTGTATCTTGATCGACAACGGCCTGTACAAAGCTAAATATCGCTTCACGAGTCCCCATTACAGGCAGTACTTGGGTATTAGCATCAACATGATTAAGAAAAAAGCGCTTCTCTAACCAATGGGCAATCGTCTGACGCAACTCAAACATACCGTTCGTGGTCGGGTAACGACTTATTTTGTCCAAGTTTTCGCTTAGCACGTCCAGCACAAACGCAGGCGGCTTATGTTTTGGCTCACCAATACCTAGTTTGATTTCACTGTAACCGTTGGCAGGCTTGCTATCAGCCAACAACGTTGCCATCTTTGCAAATGGATAGGGGTGCAGATTCTCTAAGTTGTGATTCATATGTTTGGTAACTATAATAGACAATTAATAATAAAGTTATAAAGAAAGTTTACATAAGAGCAGTGTAGCACTTCTCTTATTTTTTGTCTTTTTTGTTCTTATACCGCGCGTGCGAATTCCTGATATCTGATGCCTAGGGCTGCTTCTACGACAGCCCATATTATAATACCCAAATCGATCAAATCGCTTTACGGTTAATACCTTATAACAATATAAAAGATGGCTACCAGCATAAGGGGTAGATCATTTTGAGGATGATTTGATATGTCTAATGTGATAAATAACGATGATCTCATCGCTCAAGATACCAACAATAAAAATCCTAATACTGACTTGCAGTCTACTAATTTATACAAGTTGCTAAAAGAGCGTGAACAGTGCTGGTGGCAAGCGCGGGAGCAACTGATTGAACGTCAAGAAAAGAAAGTGTTTTGGTTTGGCGAAAACAGCCTGATCATGTGGCTAGTGTGGCAGCTGGTTGGTTATGTGGTCGTAGCCATGGCATTGATGCTGCTTAATAACCTGCTGAATATATCGCTAACGGCATGGCAGTATGTATCGTTGTTTGTACTGCAGACCATACTCTATATCAGTGCTTTTGCTACCAAAGGTCGATTAGAAAATAAACTACAACGCAAAATAGATAAAGATGAGCTCATGAGCGAAGAGATGCTCAATGAGATGGTTATTCTAGCAGAGGACAGCCTTTATCCTGATGTGCATGCTAAAGCACCTATCTCTTTAGCGCAGTTAGATGACTACCTCAAAGGACAGTTTCATTTGGCAAGCTTACAATGTTTGCTACAAAAAGAAATCAGCGCAGGACGTCTAATAATGACTCAAACAGCGCTTGAATTGGGCGTACTGCCACCTGATCTTGCTGACGCTGAACTGCATGAACATGCAGATAATATAATATATAAGAGCACGCTATAAAGCGTGCCCTTAATCCTATTGGCTATTATGTCAGCCATATCAGTCATGCCAGTTAGTGGTTGACCGACTGATAGCCATTATCCATGGTAGTTATATGTCCAGTAGCGGTAACGCTAGTAGCTATAGACCACGTTATCTTCTCTTTTGGTTGTTAGACTGGCTAATAATGCTGACTTTAACGCTTCAAGCCTATCGGCAGATAGTGGTTTATCGTTTTGGTCACTGATATAAAACATATCTTCTGCACGCTCACCTAGGGTAGTAATACGCGCCGCATGAACTTCGATTTGCTCCTGCAAAAACATCTGTCCAACTCGAGCCAATAGTCCTGGCTGGTCCAGTGTCTCGAGACTCATGATGTGTTGGTTCGATGCTTCGTTGAATTCAAAGCTAATAACTGTCTCAACCTCAAAATGTCTCAGCTGACGCGGCATACGTTTGTTTGCCAGCTTCAGAACGGTAGGATCTTTAAATGCATCAATCAAGCGCTGTTTAAGCTCTTGCTGACTGTCTTGATCCACCAACAGTGTGCCGCTAGGATCTAGTAATACATAAGAATCTAGGGCAAAATCGCGGGTCGCGGTAATAATACGGGCATCCAATACATCGAGATTCATCTGATCAAAAACAGCCATGGTAACGGCAAACAGATTAATCTGATCTTGGGTATAGACGAAGACCTGTACCGCATCGAGTGCCAGCTCACGATGCTCACGCAAGACCACCAGTGGCGGACTATCCGCATTAGAAGCAAGACCAATCGGTGGATGGTTCAAGATAGCTTCAGTGTGCCACAAAATATCCTCTGCAATCTCTCGCAAGAAGTACTCATCTCCCAGATCATCCCATAAACGCAACACTTCATCGCGGTTCATATGCTGATTATTGACGTTATCTAGCATGGTTAGCGCTTGTGTGCGTGTGGCGCTAATCATGTCTTGGCGGTTGGTCGGCGCATCGATATCAGCGCGCAAAATGCGCCGAGTCTGTGAGTACAGCTGTTTCATGAGTGTCGCCCGCCAGCTGTTCCACAGCTGTGGATTGGTCGCGTTCATATCTGCCACTGTCAGTACATACAGATGGTTTAGGTGTGTGACGTTGCCAATAAGATCTGAAAAGATGGTCACAACTTCAGGGTCTGAGATGTCTTTTTTCTGGGCAGTGATCGACATTAACAGATGATAGCGAGTCAGCCAACCCACTAAGTTGGCGTCCGCCAGACTCATCCCATGCGACAAACAAAACTCAATCGATTCAGTTTGACCAAGCTCACTATGATCGCCGCCACGACCTTTGGCAATATCATGGAACATCGCCGCGAGTACCAATATCTCTTTGCGTTCGATACGCTGAAAGATAGCACTGACCAGCGGAAAATCCTCAGAGAACATTGGGTCGGTAAAGCGATGCAAAATTCGAATCAAAAATAAAGTATGTGCATCTACCGTATAACGATGGAACAAGTCATATTGCATGAGACCTGTGACTTGAGCAAAAGCGGGAATATAGTTGCCCAATACCCCATAACGATTCATGGTACGTAGACGATGGAACAGATAGTTTTGCTCTTTTAAGTTAGATAAGAACAGCGTCTTATGAGCGGGGTTGTCTCGATAAACTTGATCAATACCTCGGGCGGCAATTTTTAGAGCACGTAACGTATGAGTGCGAACCTTATCGATACCATGCTGACCCATCAATAAAAACATCTCTAAAATAGACTCAGGATGCTGGGCGAAAACGCGATGATGCGCTATAGCGATTTGATTACCAATACGGTTAAATCTAGCATTGATTGGCTGCTTTTTTGGACGTTCATCATCAGGCAGCTGAGGTTCTATGATGGTCTCATAATAATGACTGGTGAGCATCTCAGACAGCGTGGATATCTGCATAGCACAGCGATAATAGTCGCGCATAAAGCGTTCGACGGCAGCATTGGGCTGATCGTCTGGTTGGGTCTCGTAACCCATCAGCTGCGCAATCTCACGCTGATAATCAAACAGTAACTTGTTTTCGTTGCGGCCTGTCAATACATGTAAGTAGTGACGTATCTGCCATAAATAGCCTTCTGCAAAATTAAGCTCATCAAACTCTTTTTCAGTCAAAAAGTTCTGCTGTACCAAGTCATAGAGCTTACTTACTCGAAAGTAGCGCTTGGTGACCCAGCCAATAATATGAATATCACGTAAACCACCAGGTGCTGTTTTGATATTTGGCTCAAGGTTATACTCGGTAGAGTTGTGCTGTAGATAGCGCGCTTTAGTCTCTTCTATTTTTGCATCAAAAAAAGCGCGAGGAGACCACTGTTTATTCACAATTTGGATCGGCATATCTTGCAACGATTCGTTGCCGATAAGCAGTCGGGCTTCTAGCTGGGCACTAGCGATAGTATGATCAAGCGCAGCCTCTAGGGCATCACTGACACTACGTACAGAAAGTGCAGGCTCTAACCTAATATCCCACAGCAACGCAACTAGCTTATCGATCTTGCTACTGGCATCAGCGTCTATTTCGTCAGGAGACAGTAGCAAAATATCAATATCTGAATATAGAGATAGCTCACCGCGTCCATAGCCACCAGTCGCAAAAAACGCCAAATCAGTTTTGTCTAGCTCAAACCACTTGAACAAAGCGACGAGTAAACTATCGATAGCGCAAGCACGTGCGCCAACCAACTGACGGATATTGGTGCCACGTTCGAGTTCGCGACTGATATCCTCGTTGACCTGTGTCAACCATTCAGGAATCCCAAGCAATGGTTTGTCGGTAGCGTTAGCTAGTAGTGGTAGAGGCGTGAGATCAATAGAAGCGCCATCGCAATTAAACATGAGCGTTATCCAATTAAGAGTTTGTAAGTCAATCTATCAAGCTAGTCTATGAAGTTGGCATGTCTGGTCAATCAACACATTGCTTGCTGGCAAAAGCCATCAATAAAAAGGGTTAGGTCATTAGAGTATAAAGATAAAAACCCTGTCAGCACAATACTCAATATCGCTCGACTAAAGATGTCCTAACCACAGACCAAAAAATGAGCCAAAAAAAAGACCGCCTAGGCGATCTTTTATTGTCTTACTGTGTCAAAAAGCTTAAATCTTCTTCAGGGCGAGTCGTAAAGACTTCACAGCCATTGTCTGTCACGACCATAGTGTGCTCCCACTGAGCAGATAGCTTACGATCTTTGGTAATGGCGGTCCATTCATCTGGCAAGATTTTAGTCTGCCATGTGCCTTGATTGATCATAGGCTCAATGGTAAAGGTCATACCTGTTTTTAGCTCAAACCCAGTGCCTTTTTTGCCATAATGCATAACCTGCGGCTCATGATGGAACTCATTACTGATACCGTGACCACAGAACTCACGCACGATACTAAAACGCTCAGGTTCTACCACTGCTTGGATTGCAGCGCCAACATCGCCTAAACGCGCGCCATTTTTGACCACACTCATACCAGCATATAGAGCGTCTTGTGCCACTTTGCAAATACGCTGCGCCATAATAGAGCCGTTACCAACGATCCACATTTTTGAGGTATCGCCATAATAGCCATCTTTAATAACAGTCACATCAATGTTGATGATGTCACCGTCTTTTAATAGCTTGCTTTCAGTTGGAATACCGTGACAGACCACGTGATTAACTGAAGTACAAATGGATTTTGGAAATCCATTATAGTTAAGCGGTGCAGGGATAGCCTGCTGTACGTTAACAATATAGTCATGAGCGATTTGGTTCAATGCCTCGGTACTGACGCCAACTTTGACATGTTCATCGAGCATCACCAGAACATCACTAGCGAGTTTGCCAGCCACGCGCATTTTTTCTATGGCATCAGCCGACTGGATAAGGGTTTTTTTAGTCATCGTCATCTATCTTGTAATTATGGGTTTCATGTGGACAGATTATACCATAAATGGAAGAACGGCAGTTCTAGGTTAAGTGATAGTCAACCTATCATTATGATTGATAATAATTGCTTTACAGCCTATAAAAACTGAACATGACCCTGTAGTCACACTAATATATTCATATTTTGACAATTTAGTTGAATGTTACAGAAGATATCAGTAATGTAATTTTGCCTGCTAAAGGAATTAGCAGCAATCTTTATCGCTCTTGTGCGGTACGGATAACCAAACTCAACGATAACAAGGATGTTGTTATGACACTCTCTTCATACGTTCGTGCCGCCATCACACCAAAAGCCTTTTTGCCAATACTGGGTTCAATCGGTACTGGTGTCTTGTTAATGACGCTACAAACCACATCAGCCCAAGCAGCAGGACAGTACTATAATTGTGCCAATGCCAATGGTTGTAAGCTGGTTGACAGTAGGTACTTCACATCTAGCTATACCAAAACCAAATACCCAGTCGTTATGGCTCATGGACTTGGCGGGTTTACCCAGTTATTTGGGGTTATTGATTACTTCAATGGCATCCCTACAGAGTTGATGAAGGGTGGCTCGGAGGTATATACCACCAAGACGTCAGCCGTCAATAATAGTGAGATTCGCGGAGAGCAGCTGCTACAACAAGTCAAAACCATCGCCGCGATTTCAGGCGATCCTAAAGTTAATTTGTTTGGGCACAGTCAAGGCGGTATAGATATTCGTTACGTCGCTGGCGTCGCACCAAAGTACGTCGCGTCAGTCACAGCAGTGTCGAGCCCAGAGCAAGGGTCAAAAACAGCCGATTTTGTCAAAAACGTCCTCGAACCAAATAATAATACTGGTACGCCATCGAACATCACCACAGAGTTAGTATCAGGTGTCTTTAATTTGATTGGTGGTTTTGCAGATGTTGGTTCAGGTATCAGTTTTAAAGAGATACAAGAGCAAGATGGCTGGCAAGCACTCATGGCGTTATCGACTGATGGTGCAGCGCGCTTTAATGCCAAATTCCCTGCAGCAATGCCAAGAAATTATTGTGGTCAGCCAACCAGTACTGCGGTCAATGGCATTAAATACTACTCATTTAGCGGTGTTGGACAAATCACAAGCGCACTTGATCCTAGCGATTATCTATTGGCCGCGACGGGTGTACCGTTTGCAGGTGAGTCTAATGATGGGTTGGTATCTGCCTGTTCGAGTCGCCTTGGTTATGTGATTCGTGATAATTATAGAATGAACCATTTGGATTCAGCTGATCAGGTGCTAGGTCTGACAGCATGGGGTGATTCTGAACCAAAATCTATCTACCGTACTCAGGTCAATCGTCTCAAAAACGCTAACCTTTAAGAGCGTAAGGTTTTAAAACGCAGGATTTTAAAAACGCAAGATTTTAAAAACATAAGTCCTAAAGCTGACTAGTAAAAAGAACCCTCATTTATGTCGAATAATCGCCGCCCAGCCTATTTACCCATCGCTATAATCGCCGCGGTTATCATAGCGCTAACTGCGGTGGTGATTATGTGGTTCAAGCCTGATAATAATGAGATAAGCTCAGCTCAAACGACGGCTTCTGTTGAGGATAGTGAGTACAACGAGTCGATCTCAACTGAGTTAGCTGCTGGTCAAGTTGTGGAAGCGACAACACTCCAAAACCAGTCTGCATTTGTCACTGGACTGGAGCGTCTGCCACGATCACTAAAGGACACGCAAATCGATGGCGAAATCATCATTGATGAAAACAAGCAATTGGTCGTTACAGAAGGGCTGCGGCGTTTATTCGATTATTTTTTATCCGCACTTGGTGAGGAGGACGAAACGGTTATCATCGCACGTGTTGAGAGTTACATCCGTCACCACACGCCAGAACCTGCTGCGAGTCAAGCAGTTGCTATATTTAACAAGTATGTCGCATATCTCAAAGCACTGCCAGAGATAGAAAAGCGTTACGGTAATCTACAGTTACAAGCGACCAAAAGTGGCGAGCTGGACTTGAATGCAGTCGCTCAACAAAAGCAAGACGTGGCCAGCTTACGTCAGCAATATTTTGACAAAGCGACCATTACGGCGTTCTTCGGTGCTGCAGATGATTATGATGACTATAGTGTAGAAATGGTCAGAATCAATCAAAACCAGCAAATGAGCGACGCTCAAAAGCAAGCCGCTAGGCAAGACTATGTCAGTCGCTTGCCCGATAATGCCACCAAAACCAATATCCAGCAGCAAGCCAATCTTGGTGAGCTGATGGCTCGTACCGAACAAATGAAAGCGCGCGGTGCAACACCCGAAGCCTTATATAATATGCGCCGAGAGCTCGTCGGCGCACCAGCGGCAGAGAGACTGGCACAAGTCGATCTAGAAGATGCCAATTTTGACCAGCGCTTCAACCAGTATGAGGCGCAAAAACAGCGTTTATTAAGTCAAAGTGCAGATCAAAGCCAAGCACAGATTCAGATAAAACAACTTGAGCAGCAGTTGTTTGACGACGCTGAACGCAAGCGTTTATCAGGATATGCTGCTTTGCAAGAAATGAAGGCGCAGTAAGACTATTTCATTAACATTAATTAACTTACAGCAATGTAAGAGATGGGTATGCTAAAAGTGTGAATAAGCTACGGTCATTGGGAGAAGTACGGCCCAATATCTGTAGTTTAATACAATGATAGTTATACTTCACTTGAACCAACCATAACGGTATATTAGAATTATTCTAGGAGCTCATATGAAAAACATGACCAAAGCATTGATGACAGGTATTGTAATGGTAACAGTACTCGTCGGTTGCCAATCTATGTCAAGCATGACGGCACCTGCTACTGACCAGCCAGAGATTACCGGTACAGATGTGATCTAAAACAACAATTGATTTGCTGACTAAATCCTCTTTAGACGTTTCATTTGAAGCAGTAGGGAATGATAGCAATTACTAATATCCAGTAGCAATATACAAAAATACCCCACTACGTAGTGGGGTATTTTTGTATATATGCTCATCGAGAAAATCTGCTTTATCATTTGTTAGAATAGCATCCAGACGACTATAGGATTTAATCCATGAGTTTTAAATATAACACCCAGTTTATAATGACAGTCGATTATGAGGCAGACAAAAGACAGTTATTCTTTAACACAGTAAATAACACAATCAATCATAATAGAACTAAAATCTTGGCTAAGCTTGTTAAGGCTTATTCATGGGTTCTAGCGTTATAATCAGCCCTTACGTTTAACAAGAGTTTTCGGTACGTTTAACAAGAATTTCCGGTTCAATACAGCAAGGAGAATATATGAATAACATAATGAAAATAATGATGGTCGCTACTTTTACCACTGGGGCGCTTGCTGCTGGTTGCCAGACGACTGCTAATCTGCCTGCGCCAAGCAGTCAGGCAGTTACTAATGATGCCTTACAAGCTTACGCTTGGCAGCTGGTTGACGCCAAAGAGAGCAACGGTGAGCAAGTAGCGAAACTGTTCTTTGATCCAGCAAAACCTCTGACCCTAAGTTTTATGAATGACGAGGGCAGAGACTACGTAGCATTTATAAATACTTGCAACAATATGAGCGCAGGTTATAGCGTTATAAATGGTAATGTGCAGATCAAAAATGGTATCAGTACTTTGATGGCCTGTCCTGAGCCGCAAGCCAGTTTTGATACCGCAGCATTAGCCACAGTACAAGGCAAGTACAGCCTCAGTAAAAATGCCAATAATCTACCTATCCTAACGATCAAAAGTGAGAATCAAGTAGCTCACTTCAAAGCGGTCTCAAAATAGGTTTGCCATTTGTTGAGATGAGCACGTATTAAGCGTAAACAGACTAATAGACAAACAGACGAGTTAAACTTCGTAGAGCCCCACTAACTAGTGGGGCTTTTTTTATCCAAATTTTGAGCCAGTTTAGGCTACACTAGAGTAATGCTTCTGCAATAAACTTAATTTTTAAAAAAGCAGCTACGGATTTAAATATCAGAGCAGTGATGCTTAATTTTAGCTATTTACCATGCTTTTTCCCTCAGACGTTATTGGATACTACATTATGCTCAAAATCCACATGTCAGAACTCAATTTGCCAAGAGTGACAGTGAGAGGTGTCACTACGCTCGCTATCGTTGCGGCGCTGACAGGCTGTCAGACATTGCCTGATATTCAAACCAGAAAACCGATTAGTACCGTTGACAGCAATCCGCTGACTGCGCGTATGCCTACCATCGATCGTCAAGGGTATATTGCTTATGTAGAGGAGCAAGGGCTTGGAGCGGCTAAAGTATCGACACTCTATAGTATCCGTCCTGATGGTGGTGATCGTCAGCTCATTGATCAGTTGCGCGGCTATATCTATGCACCAGCATGGTCAGCCGACGGGCAATTACTTGCTTATAGCAAACAAGCTGCACGTGAACATCCCAAGATCTATATATATGATCGTCGTAGCAAGACGCGCAATCTAGTCGTCAATGCTGAAGGCAGTAACATGTCAGCGTCATTCTCGCCTGATGGTCAGCATCTACTCTACAGCTCGACCGTCAGCGGCAATGCTGATATCTATGAGATGCAACTGAGCGATGGTAAGACGCGGCAGCTAACAACCTTGCCGAGTACTGAGGTTCAGCCAAGTTATGCAGCAGATGGCAAGAGCTTTGTATATACCAGTGACAAAGTCCGGGCTGGACGTCCACGTATCTATCGCTACAACTTTGCAACCAGTAGTGCCACGCCTGTACCGACCAGCGGTTATGTCGCCAGTCCACAGCTCAGCTCAGACGGTCAACGTATGGCTTACCTTAATGGCCGTAAAGCCGCCGTTATGACGCTGACAACTGGGCAAGTAACCAATCTAGCAGAGACTGGACTTGATGAACCTGCTCGTCTGTCTCCTTCTGGAAACTATGCGGTTTATCCTACGCGCTACTCAAAAATCAGCGGGCAAATTGGCGGTAAACACGGGGGAGATCTGGTGATTCATTCGCTCTCAGGGAATACAAGCTATGCCATTAATAGTCAAGATGGTGGAGTAGTACGCTCACCAATATGGGGACGTTAGTAACAAGTCCTATATATTATGTAATGAAATGTATATATAATCATGAATAAGAAAACATAAGTTGATTATGAATGTTTGGAATAAATAGCGTCAGGGCGGTTAAGCGTTATCCGCACCGTACTAAGCACTGCACTGAACGGTTAGCATATCAGATTAGGTGAATAAAGGGAGAGCAGGTGTCATGCAAGAAGCGTTTTTAGTATTTGTTACTAAGATCAGTTTATATCCCACGATTATTTTTACTGGGCTTGTGATGTTTGTCACCTTGTATTGGGTTGTGTCTTTGCTTGGCATGGCAGATATGGATACTGTCGATTTTGGTGAGTCAGGCGGCGATACTGATATCGTCAACTTGTCATCGACTGGTTTTTTCACAGGTCTCATGCTCAAATTCGGTCTTTATGGTGTTCCGTTGATCATCATACTCAGTCTCGTTAGCTTGATAGGGTGGCTACTCAGCTACTTATATACCAGCTTTTTACATCAGTATCTTGATTCGGGTGCGCTGTATTATTTATTCGGTACAGGGGCACTTGTCTTTGTCTTGGTTGTATCGATGTGGTTGACAGGCATTATTATTTCCCCTATCCGCAAAAATATTGCCAAAATTCCCAAACGTAATTCGTCTAGTAACGTGGGTAGAGTCGCTGTAGTGCGTACGCTCAGTGTGACGGACAAACATGGCGAGGCGACACTCAATGATGGCGGTGCTGGACTGATACTCAAGATTCGATCAGACATGAACGACCATCAACTAAAACAAGGCGATAAAGTCGTGCTGGTAGAGTATTTAGATAGCACCAACACCTATCGAGTGACTCCTGTTGAAGACAAATAAAGCTCATCAATGATATTGCTCAGTGGATGATGGCTCAATAACATAAAAAATAAGTATTTAGTAAATATAGCAAGAGTTTTAAATTCGCTTGGAATGTTTTAATTAAAGGAATGAATATGGACATACTCATTATCGTCGGCGTGGTTGTGGTGCTGGCGTTTGTTTTTATGATGGTCGCACTTTTGATGCTCAAAGCCTTTTACTTCAAGGTTGAGCAGGGCAAAGCACTCATTATCAACGGTGTGAGTAAAATAGCGGTACGCTTTGATGGTGGCTTTGTGTGGCCAGTAATCAACAAAAAAGAGCTGATGAGAATCTCGCTCATCACGCTAGAGGTTGATAGGCGTGGTAAAGAAGGTTTGATTTGTGCGGATAATATGCGTGCTGATATCACAGTCGCATTCTATCTACGTGTCAATGAAACCGAAGAAGATGTACTCAAAGTCGCCAAGTCCGTCGGCGTTGAGAGAGCCTCCGATAAAGTCGCGGTCAATGAGCTGTTTAACGCTAAGTTTTCAGAAGCACTAAAAACCGTCGGTAAGCAGATTGATTTTGTCAAACTGTTCGAAAACCGCAGCGAGTTCCGCGACAGTATTGTCCAAGAAATCGGTAACGATCTCAATGGTTATGTCCTAGAGGATGTGGCGATTGATTATCTGGAACAAACACCAAAAGTATCACTAGACTCAAGCAACATCCTAGATGCTGAAGGTATCAAGAAGATCACTCAGCTAACAGCGTTCCAAAACGTCATTACCAATGAGCTTGAGCGTGACGAAGAGCTGGCGGTTAAGAAAAAGAATGTCGAAACCCGAGAGGCGATGCTGGAGCTGGAGCGTCAACAAGCCGATGCCGAAGCCAAGCAAAAGCGTGAAATCTCATCAGTGATTGCCCGTGAAACGGCCGAAACTCGCAAGATTGAAGAAGAAGAGCGCAAAAAATCAGAAACTGCCATCATTATGGTGGAGCAAGATTTGGCGATTCAGCGTGAAAATCAGCAACGTGAAATCGAAGTGGCGGGTCAAAATCGCCTGCGTGCCGTAGTCATTGAAGAAGAAAAAGTCACGCGTGCTCGCGATCTAGAAATCGTCTCGCGTGAGCGTGAAGTTGACTTACAAAAGATCGAAGCTGACCGTGCGATTGAGCTTGAGAAAAAAGAAATCGCCAATGTCATTCGTGAGCGCATCGCGGTGGACAAAACTGTGGCGCAAGAAGAAGAGCGTATCAAAGAAGTTCGCGAAGTCAGCGAAGCGGATCGCTCTAAGCAAACGCGCGTACTGGCTGCTGAAGCAGATGCTGAGGAACTCAAAGTGCGTCAGGTGAAAAAAGCCGAAGCAGAAGAGCTGTCTGCCAAGCATAAAGCTGTCGAGATTACCACGCTTGCCAATGCCAATCTGGAAGCCTCTGCAAAAGATGCGGACGCCAAAATCAAGATGGCAGAAGGTATTAAAGCAGAAGAGTCAGCGCACGGCTTTGCTGAAGCAGCGATTCAAGAAGCCAAGTCAGTGTCGCTTGAAAAAGAAGGCATTGCGAGAGCCAATGTCATCAAAGCGACAGGGCAGGCTGAGGCTCAAACAGACCGTGAAAAAGGCATGGCTGAAGCCGAAGTTATTGCTGCTCGCGGTGCCTCTAAAGCAAAAGCGGAGCGTGACATCGGTATGGTCGATGCAGAGATTGTTGCTGCTCGCGGTGAATCTAATGCTAAAGCCGAGCGTGATGTCGGCATGGCCAATGCTGAGGTTATCGCTGCTCGCGGCGAGTCAAATGCCAAGGCAGAACGTGACGTTGGACTGGCAAAAGCCGAAGTCACGCGCGCGCACTTCCAAGCCGAAGCAGATGGTCTGGTAGAGAAATTCAATGCCATGGGTAGCATGAGTAAGGAAGCGCGTGAGCACGAAGAGTTCCGCATGGGTCTTGAGACCGCGCTACAAGAAGCGATGGCATCAATTGATGCAGGTAAAGAGATTGCCAAAGAAAACGCCGAAGTATTGGCAGTGGCGCTCCAAAAAGCCAAAATCGATATCGTTGGCGGTGAAGCGCACTTCTTTGACAACTTTGCCAAATCATTGTCGATCGGTAAAGCCATTGATGGTTTAGCGGGTAAGTCAGACACGTTAAGCGGTATTATCAATGGGGTTATGGCCAACCAAGCGATGAAAGCCAATCAGTCAAATGATGACAAAACTACTTAAACGATGTGCGATTGGTATGAATATTAGTCGTTATAAACGCTCTGTTATCTAGATAGCAGAGCGCTTTAACCAACGCATTTTCAACGTTAGCGCCGAAAATGAGTTGGCTAATCTAAACAAACCCGTATTGACCGTTCTTTTAGATTAGCCACGTGCTTCTTTACTTTTAATACTGTTTTATCTCAAATAGCTTCTTATTTCCTGATTGCCAGACAATTCTCTTATTATGTAAAAACAGAAACGGACGAGCAACGATGGCGGACACGCAACACCCAACCAATTCAGATAGTAAAAGCGATCCTAACGCGAACCAAGCAACCCAAACCGATCAGGCAGTAGCCTCTGGTAATGCGTATGAGCTCATCAAAAAACGCCTAACAGAGCAGGGCAGTCGTCTAGAGCAACAAACCGCCAAATTAAATGCTGCACGCCTGATGGAATTTGGCAGCACCCAAATGCAGGTCATTGCCCGCACGCGTATCCGTACCGAACACAACTGTGTGGCGCAGGATATGGTGCAAGTTGGCGAATATTTGCTGTTTGGCTATAACGTGTTTATGGGGTTAAAGCGCGCCAGCAATATTAAAGATGTGCTGTCGCTATATCGCTTGATAGATCCTGCCAAAAAAGGCGATAGCGATGAGAGTCCGAAGAGCAGTAGTGGTAATAGTGCGGAGCAAGAGTATCAGCTCGAAGAGGTCGATTTAACAGGGACGTTTTTAGATCAAGATGCCTTTGTCCAAGACTTCAATGAGCTCTATCGCTATTACAAGCAAACACGCCTGATTCAACTGACCGCTAAAGACAGCAAGTTGCTGTTGGCCTTTCAGATCGGTGAGCGTATCACCGATATTCGAGTGTTTCGTTTTGCGTTAGATTTTAGCCAAGGCACACCAGAGGCTGCCCAAGTCGCCTACGTGGACAATCGCGGCGAGCGTGACATCGAGTTGCCGCCTGCCTATGACTTTGGTTGGATCGAGACCACGCGCGATCAGATGGTCAATGGTAAGTATCCACACATGAATATCTTGGATACGATATTTGTCGAAACCGTCGGCGGTGATTTGACCATCAAGATTGAAGACAACACCCAATCAGGGCAGGGCATCTATAGCGAGCCTGTCAATGACCGTACCCAGTCGCTGACGGATGCTGAGATTGCCTATGCCAAAGTCGGTAGCTTAATCCTCCTCAAAATATTGCCTTATCGTGAGGACAGTTATCGTTACTTTGTTTATAACACTTTGACCGAAGCGGTGCTGCGTTTGGATGCGATTGGTCAGTCCTGCGTACAGTTGCCCGAAGATCACGGTATTATATTTCCAGGTGGTTATTATCTACAGACGGGCGAGTATAAGCTGTTCGATGCCAACAGTGCCGGTGCCAAAAATTTAAAGTTTAAGCGCAAAATTATCTCAACGAATGGCGAAGATGTCCTATTCTTATTTTATGACAGAGAGCTAGGTATCACGGGGCTGTTTCCTTATAACCTGATCAAAAAACAACTGGCAAATCCGATCTATTGCAATGGTATGGCGTTGGCAGACAATGGTCGCTTGGTGCTGTTTAGTGACCAAAGTGAGCCGTCGCGCATTCATCCGATGCAGATATGGCACACCCCTTACGCCTCGCCTGAGTATGTGAGCGAATTGCCTGAAAGCACGAGCTTCTATGGCAAAATCGGTAACAAAGAGCTGGTACGCGGCATCTCTGATCTTTATAGCATTACCCGTCTTATCGATAACCAAAGCGTGTCGCAAAAACTCTATGAAGAGCTGTCGGACAATACTAGCAGATTGTTTGATAGCTACTACTGGCTGTCTGAGCCAGAGCTGACTGACGTCGCCAGTAGTATTAAAGAAGTGACAGCGACCGCTGAGTTGGTCATTGATGAATTTGCCAAAGTCCAAAGTATTCAAAAGCAAACCCAAACGGCGCTTGCCGATGCCGAATCTCAGCAAAATGAGATTTTGCGGCAGATACGAGTCACGACGTTTGAGTCTGCAAGCGACTATGTCGATCAGCTGTCGGCATTGAGACGACAAAAAGGTCGCTTGGTCAGCCTAGAAGATTTGCGTTATCTAGATAGTGATAAATTAGAAGCATTGCAGGTGCAGCTAGAAGAAGCAGAAAGCGATCTTGCCGAAAAAACCGTGCTTTTTTTAAGCGGAGACGAAGCACTATCAAGCTACGAAGGGATATTGGTCGATGTCAGTGAGCGCCTAAACACAGCTGAAACCAATGCTGAGTTAAAGCCAGTGCTCGATAAAATTGATGAGACGGCGCAAGGATTAGACTTGTTGACCGAGCTGCTCGGTACGTTGGACGTTGCTGATGCCACGGTACGTACGCAAATCATCGATGACATCTCGACCATTTATGCCAGCCTCAACCAGAGCAAAGCAAAGCTCAATCACAAACGTAAAAACTTAGGATCTGCTGAAGCAGTCGCGCAATTTGGCGCGCAGTTTAAGCTGTTTGGTCAATCGATTGCCAATGCCTTATCGATTGCCAATACCCCTGAAAAATCAGATGAGCAAATGGCAAAGCTGCTGGTGCAGTTAGAGGAATTGGAGAGCCAGTTCGCTGATCCTGAGACCAATAGCGGCGATCAGTTTTTAGCCGATATCATCAGTAAGCGTGAAGAGATTTACGAGACCTTTGAAAATCATAAGCAGCAACTGCTCGATGCTCGCAATCGCAAAGCGCAAAACCTAGGTGATGGCGCGCTGCGAATGCTTGAGAGTATCAAAAAACGTACGCAAAGCACAGGCGTGACGGGCTTTACCGAGGAAGAAGCGCTCAATACGTACTTTGCCGCCGATGGTCTGGTACAAAAAGTCCGCAACATCGCAAAAGAGCTACAAGCGATGGACTTTAGCGTCAAAGCTGATGACATTGATGCGCGCCTAAAAGCCATTCAAATCGAGAGCTATAAGAGTCTAAAAGACAAATCGGACTTGTTTGAAGATGGCGGTCAAATCATCAAGCTGGGCAAGCATCGCTTTTCAGTCAATACTCAGCCGCTAGACTTAACCTTGCTCAGTCGCCAGCAGTCGGATGGCAAGCGCGTGCTCAATTTGCACCTGACGGGTACCGACTATTACGAAGCGCTTAATAAAACTGAGCTGAATGCATTGCGTCCGTATTGGGAGATGAATATTGCCTCCGAGTCCGACAAGGTATACCGCGCCGAGTACTTGGCCTATAGCATCATCGAGAGCGCCAAAAATAGCCAAGACGGTCTGACCGAGACCCGTCTATACCAAGCATATGACGAAACCGTCATCACAATTGATATCAATGGTGATATCGATAATGACAGTCCTCTGGCGAAATTGGTCAAAGCCTACGCGACTCCGCGTTATCAGCTCGGTTATGACAAAGGTATTCATGACCATGATGCCACGCTGCTGTTGATGCAAATACTGCCGACGTTACGTGAGGCCGGGCTACTGATTTATACCCCGCAAGTCCGCGCACTGGCGCAGTTATTTTATTGGCAGTTAAACATTGTGCAAGCGCTTGGTTTAGATAACCTACGTCAATTTGGCTACGATAATTGGCTGAATGAATCAGTGCTGAACCGCGCGAATAACTGGACGGATAGAGCGGCTACCGCTGAGCAATTGCGCCGTGCCCTTGGTAGTGACACTGCCAAATCCTTACTGGTTGAGGATATGAGCCAAGTGATGCACCGTTTTGTCGCGGCCTATCGTGACGAGCGTATTGGCAGTAATAATGATGCTAAGCAGCCATCAGACGCTGCATTGGAGTCAGAGCCAGATTCAACGACCAGTGACATTCATAACACCAATATCTTTAAACCAAGCTATGTGCAGCTGGCGAGTGAGTATTTGGTCAGCGTTATGGGGCAATCAGCGGAACCAAATAACGCCGCATATAACACAATAAACTGGCAGACCAGTAGGCAGGCCGAGCAGTTGTGCGAGCAGCTTAGCCAAACGCTAAGTAGCTCGCCCGTCAGCACGCAAAGTAATACCAGTTTTGCGCAGCTACAGTCCTCAATCGGTAAGCTCGGTTTTCAACCAAAATCAGCCTATGAGCTGTTAGCAACATGGTTTCATGCACTGCTTGATAAGACTTACGGTAATAGTGAGTCGGCTAACGCAGCAGATGATGGCACGGATGAGGCAGGCGAGGCGCTCAGTGAAGCGCAGCTTGCTGAGCATCAAGAAAAAGAGGCACTACGCAAGCAACAGCTAGAAAGTGGGCGTCATTATTTGCCCGAAGCGATTGCTGTACTACTCACTCAACTAAATGACGCGCAGCGTGAAGCTTTGGTACAGCGCCTGATTGATTCGGGGGCGAGTTTTGATAAAGGCGGCGCAAATAAAGGCACAGCTAATGCCGCTTCCACCTTATCGTTCTCTTCACCTCCAGCGTCATCATCAACGTCACTGACCAGTATCAATAACCCGCTCAATCAAGTGCAAAGCTTTACGCGTCACACGGGTAAAGTATCGCTTGAGATACAAGTTAACGGTTTACTGGGTGAGCATTCGCGTATTCATCAGCAAACCCTAACCTTTGCTGTCGATGACTTTTTAAACCGTTTGCATTATCACGATACCCAAGTGATTCCTGCCTATCGAAGCTATCTGGCGATGCGCTCAGAGATATTACACGCGTCAAAAGAAACCTTGCGACTGGACGAATTTATGCCGCGTCCCTTGTCCTCATTCGTGCGTAACCGCCTGATTAACGAGAGCTATCTGCCGCTTATCGGCGATAACCTTGCCAAACAGATGGGCACAGTCGGTGAGGATAAGCGGACGGATTTGATGGGTATCCTCATGATGATATCGCCACCAGGGTATGGTAAGACGACCTTGATGGAGTACGTGGCAAATCGTCTCGGCCTTATTTTTATGAAGATTAACTGTCCGTCACTTGGTCATGATGTGACCTCATTAGACCCCGAAAAAGCCCCCAATGCCACAGCAAGAGAAGAGCTGAATAAAATAAATTTAGCCTTTGAGATGGGCAATAACGTCATGCTGTATCTCGATGATATTCAGCATACACACGCGGAATTTTTGCAGAAATTTATCTCATTGGGTGATGGTACACGCCGTATCGATGGCGTGTGGCAAGGAAAAACCAAGACCTATGACATGCGGGGCAAAAAGTTCTGCGTGGTCATGGCGGGTAACCCCTACACCGAAAGCGGCGAAGCCTTTAAAGTGCCTGACATGCTTGCCAACCGTGCCGATATCTACAACTTAGGCGACATCATGAGTGGTATGGAAGAGGTGTTTGCGCTCAGTTATATCGAAAACTCGCTGACCTCTAATAGTGTCCTTGCACCACTGGCAAACCGCGACCTAAGCGATGTGCATCGCCTGATTAAAATGGCAAAAACGGACAATGCCAACCTCGCGCAAGCGCAAAGTAGCGATCTGACCTATCCGTATAGTACCTCAGAGATCAATGAGATCATTGCGATCTTGCGTCATATGTTTAGGGTGCAAGCAGTCATTTTGGATGTCAATCAAGCCTATATTGCCTCCGCCTCGCAAGATGATAAATATCGCGTTGAGCCGATATTTAAGCTGCAAGGCAGTTATCGTAATATGAATAAGATGACCGAAAAGCTGTCGGCGGTCATGAATGAAAATGAGCTAAACCAGCTGATAGACGATCACTATCTGGGCGAGTCGCAGCTATTGACCCAAGGCGCGGAGAGTAACTTGCTCAAGCTTGGCGAGATGCGCGGCACCTTAACCGAGGCAGAAAAAGGACGCTGGGCGCAGATCAAAGCGGACTTCTTACGTAATAAGGCCATGGGCGGCGAAGACGGCGATACGGGCGCGCGTATCGTCGCGCAGTTGGTGGATTTGGCGAGTGGCTTCAATGCCATCAGTCGTCAGTTTGAGACTTACTTAACCAAAAATGACCCAGAGCAAATCGCCCGCTTACGAGAAGCAGAGCGTAAGGCCCAGTTAGAGACTCAGATTGAAGCGCAGCTAGCCTCACAAAAAATCCTCGCCGATAGCGTAATCAATAATGCCAAAGTCGTTAGCGATAGCATCGATAATGGCTTTGAGAAAAGCGTGAGCCAATTGCTACAAATATATAAGCATGACCACAAAGCCGAGGGCGAGTACCTTAAGCAAAACCAAGACGTGCAAAAAGCACTGATGGTGCAGCTGGTCGATGCCGTGGAGCAGCTGGCACACAATATGGCGGATAGTTTGTCTCGTAGCTTAGCCGAAAGCCTGATTAAGAACGATGATAGTAAAACCGTAGAGAATGATGCGCCCGACATACATGAGCAGACCACACTAATGGCGAACGCCCTCAAGCAAGCACTAGCACCACTGACGATGCGCATGGATGAGAAGCTAGCGATTGATAGTAGTACTGATCAATCTGGCAAGCTAATCGTCAACAGTCTCAATCGCCTCAATAAAATATTTGACGATTATGACTAGTCACTGTGACTAATAGCAATGATACGTAGTAGGCTATAGTGACACGCGACCGATGTCGTAAACAAACCAATGAGAAATGTATGGCGCACAAAAAGAAGAATGTTCGAAAAAAACTCTGCCCCGTCTGTGAGCGCGAGTTTAGTTGGACGAAGAAGCTCGATAAAAACTGGGAGAGTATGGTCTACTGCTCAGACCAGTGTCGAAGAGTTAAGAAATATGAGGGCGTAGAACATCAGAAGTAAGATTAAACCACAACGCAAATAGTCAAAAGTAGATGGGAGCAAACCATGGCACATAAAAAAGTAAACTTACCGCAAAAAACCTGCCCCGTCTGCCAGCGTCCGTTTACGTGGCGTAAGAAGTGGGAGAAAGACTGGGAACAGGTGATTTATTGTTCTGAGCGGTGTCGTCGGGGGAAGGATAAGGCAGGGGTTGAATTTAAGTTCAGGTTGTAGCTAACTTTGCTTTACGCGCGTATCTGCTTATCTATACAAAGCGTTAGCTGAAGCTTGGATCTTCGTCTAATTTGTATAGTTGTCTTAAAACTGTGCAAATAGCACTGCTACCAGTAAAGCTAAACCTGACACATAAGTAGCTACTGCTAATGAATTAATAGTTTACCCCTTTAGCTAGTATGATTTTTAATAATTACATCATTTTATTGTTTAGCAAAATAGGGAATTTTTGTATGTCCACACCATTTGATTCTGAAAAAGTTATAGTTCATAAAGTTAGTGATTCTAATTTGAGTGCCTTTTTAGTTGGTTTCGATATCAATGATAATGGTGATAAATACTATCGTGTGGAGGAATTAATAAGGAAACTTACCAACGTTATTCCTGAGTTTGCCTTTGGCTTTCATGCTGGTGCTAATACAGATAATACTGACTTAATCTCTAAAGTTTCAGAGTCTGCTAAGCTCATATATAACATTGATGTTTTTCAAAAAGTTAAGGATATTTATTTAGATAATAATGGGTCTATCGATGACGAACTTAAGGAAAAATACTTAAGAAGAGGAGAGTTTGGGGAGCTTATACTTCATTTATTATTAAGAGACTTCCATAATACTACTCCTCTCTTATCGAAAATCTTCTTCAAGGATTCATTAGGTCATGCTGTCCATGGGTTTGATGCTGTTCATATTGAGCCTGAAACACGTACTCTATGGCTAGGAGAGTCAAAAATATATATGGATGCTAAGGCTGGACTAAGAGAACTTGTCAAAGATATAAAAGAGCATTTTATTGCTGATTATATGGACTCAGAGTTTATGCTTATTTCAAAAAAAGTAAAGGCTTTCGATTCTCCTGAAATTCCAGAAAAAGAACATTGGGTGAACTTATTAGATGGTTCAACGAAACTATCTGACAAACTTAACCAGATTAACATACCGCTATTATGTACTTATAATTCAGATTTATTCAGTCGATATGATGATGAAAATAATGAAGATTTTTCAAGTGAATTTACGTCTGAGATAGAAGGTCTTAAGAATTATTTCAACGGAAAAAATGACCATCCGTTAAAAAATAATTTAAATATTATTTAAATACTATTTCCTGTTAGAAATAAGATTGAATTAGTCAAAGGTTTGCATCACAAGCTTTCACTCATGCAAGAGTTGGGTTAAAAAATGAATAGATACTTAACTGAAATAGAAAATAAAAAAGTGTTCAATTTTGATGAAACTTTTAAGTTGTATAAGATATGTGCGCAAGCAGTCAATGATAATAGTGAAAAAGCTCAAAAACTATTAGTAAATATACTTGATAATAGAGAAAAGTTTGATACTAGCCTTGACGAGGTCTTAGCTGATTTATTGGAATCAATTGGTTTTTACCCTTATCTAGTAAAAGAAAATTTAGAATTGAGTTCAACAGCTTCAATTATGAGACAAGAATACCACCATTCGGACAATCTTAATAAATATCTCCATGAAGATCAAAAATTTTTACTATCTCTTATTAATTCTGATAAAAATGTAATAGTAAGTGCTCCTACAAGTTTTGGTAAAAGTCTTTTGATAGAGGAATTTGTTGCTTCAAAAATATTTAGAAATATTATAATAATTCAGCCTACTTTAGCATTGCTAGACGAGACAAGGAGGAAGCTTCAGAAATACGATGAGCATTACAAATTGATTGTAAGAACATCCCAAGAACCAAGTATAACAAAGGGTAATATTTTTCTTTTTACAGCTGAAAGAGTTAATGAATATCGGGAATTTAATAATATTGATTTTATAGTAGTAGATGAGTTTTATAAGTTAAGTTCCAATCGAGATGACGAAAGAGCAGATTCCTTAAATAATGCTTTATATTATATTTTAAAAAAATATAAACCAAAGTTTTATTTGTTGGGACCTAATATTGATGGTATATCTGATGGGTTCGAAGATAAGTATAATGCTATTTTTTATAAGACTAAAACATCTTTAGTAGATGTTAAGACAATTGATGTCTATTCGGATCATAAGAAAAAATTTGATCAGCCTAGGAAATTTAAAGAGTATAAACAGAGAGTGCTTTTCGATTTATTATTTGAAAACAGTGATCAACAGACTATAATTTATTGCTCATCACCATCAAAAGTAAGAAAGCTCTCGAGAGACTTTCTAATATATTTACAAGAAAAAAATATTGAAATTAGCAATAATGACTTAGATATTATTGAGTGGATAGAAAAAAATATATCTCCACAATGGAGCTTAATTCCTCTATTAAAGCATGGAGTTGGAATTCATGATGGTGGATTACAGAAGCATATCACTACTTCAGTTATTGATTATTTTAATGAAGGTTTGTTAAGTTATTTATTCTGTACTACTACTATTATCGAAGGTGTAAATACTAGCGCTAAAAATATAGTATTTTTCGATAATAAAAAAGGAAGAAATATTCCCATTGATTATTTTGATTACTCTAATATTAAAGGGCGTGCAGGGAGATTGATGGTTCATTATACAGGTGTTATATATAACTTTAACTCAATTCCAGCTAATGAAAAGATTATTATTGATATACCATTTCATGAGCAAAACCCTATATCACCTGAAGTTTTAATAAATTTAGAAGAATTAGAAATAATAGATAAAGAGAGTAACGATTACAAAATTATTCGAATGTTAACTCAAGAGGAAAAAAGAGTTATTCAAAGTAATGGTGTGAATATTTTTGGTCAAAGAGATATTATTGAGCAGTTGAGGGAAGATGTGAGTTCGAGTAAATATGCATTAGTAGTATGGGATGGGTTTCCAACATATGAGCAACTGGAGTATATTTTTACTCTAGCAAAGAAATATTTACTAAAACCTACTGAATCATTCAGACCAATGACTATTAAAAAGCTTACTTATATTACGTTGAGCTATAGCATTAATAAGAATTTGAATGAATTAATTAAAAGTCAAATTAAATTTAATGTTGAAGAAAATAAAATGAGTGAGAAAGATGCCCTTGAGGAAGCTATTAGAGAGTGCTTTCAAATATTAAAGCACTGGTTTCAATATAAAATACCTAAATGGTTATCAGTAATGAATTCATTACAAGAGTTTGTGTGTGAAGAAAAAAAACTCAGAGCTGGCAATTATAGTTATTTTGCTAACCTAATTGAAAGTGACTTTATCAGAGAAGATTTATCTATCCTCTCTGAATATGGTGTTCCAAGCTCAGCTATTAGAAAGCTCGAAGGGATAATATCTCAAAGTAAGGATGCAGACTCGGTGTTAAGTATCATAAAGAGAAAGGAAATACTTGAAAACCCTATATTTATTGATTACGAAAGAAACAAACTTAAAATAAACTGAGCTTAAACTGCAATAAAAGAAAAAGCGGGATTGATCACCTAAGCAACCAATCCCGCATGAAATATTTCTCTAAAACTTTCTAATCCAAACTGATCCTACAAATTCGGATTTAACCACTTCTCAGCAGTCTTTATATCCCAGCCTTTACGCTCGGCATAGCTCTCTAACTGGTCACGACTGATTTTACCGACGTTGAAGTACTCACTATCCGGATGCGAGTAATAAAATCCGCTGACCGAGGACGCAGGCCACATCGCATAGCTTTCGGTCAAGGTCGTACCAATTGCATCAACTGTCCCAAGCCAATCAAACAGTTTGCCTTTTTCGGTATGCTCAGGACAGGCAGGGTAGCCAGGGGCAGGACGGATGCCGACGTATTTTTCTTTAATCAGCTCATCATTACTGAGCGACTCATCGGCCTGATAGCCCCAGTACTCTTTACGGATGAGCTCATGTAGATGCTCGGCAAATGCTTCAGCTAAACGGTCAGACAGTGCCTGTACCATGATGGCGTTATAGTCATCGCCTGCCGCTTTATATTGCTCAGCGAGTGCTTCTGTACCGACGATAGAGACGGTAAAGCCGCCTAGGTGATCAGTATGCGTCTCTGATGGCGAGATAAAGTCCGCCAAGCTAAAGTTTGGCTTGCCGCTTACTTTGTCGCTCTGCTGACGTAAGTGCTCGAACTGATAGGTCGGTTTGCCGCCATCAGCAGGCGCATTGTCATAGACGGTGACGGTATCCGAGTCAGTACGGCGAGCGGGCATGAGTTTAAACACGCCTTTTGCTACGATTGATTTTTCCTCAATCATTTTGTGTAGTAACTCTTCAGCATTGTCAAACAGATCTCGCGCCGCTTCACCCACCACATCATCTTGCAAGATTTTTGGGTATTTGCCCGTCAGGCCCCAAGAGATAAAGAACGGTGTCCAGTCGATATAGGGCAGTAGGTTAGTGATAGGATAGTCATCCAATATCACTTGTCCTAACTTATTTGGCACTGGTGGCACGTAGTTTTCCCAATCATACTGAAAGCCAATCTTGACCGATTCGGCATAAGTAACCTTGGCAGCTTTTGGTTGACGCTTGGCAAGGCGTTCACGTACTTTGATATACTCTTCGCGCGTCTCATCGATGAGGGCGGTACGGTGCTCTTTGGATAGCAGCTTGGTCACCACGCCAACTGAGCGCGAGGCATCCGAGACATAGATGACCGCATCGTTTTGATACTGCGGCTCGACCTTGACGGCCGTATGCGCTTTAGATGTTGTTGCGCCGCCGATCATCAATGGCAGAGTCATGCCGCGCTCTTGCATCTGCTTGGCGACATAGACCATTTCATCGAGACTTGGGGTGATCAGCCCTGATAGACCGATTATATCGACTTTTTCTTTAATAGCCGTATCGAGGATGGTTTCGCACGGTACCATCACGCCCAGATCGACGATGTCGTAACCGTTACAGCCAAGCACCACGCCGACGATGTTTTTGCCGATATCATGGACGTCGCCTTTGACGGTTGCCATGAGGATTTTACCTTTGACTTCGCCTTCGACTTTTTCCGCTTCGATATACGGGTTTAGCCATGCGACGGATTGCTTCATGACGCGAGCAGATTTTACGACTTGCGGTAAGAACATTTTACCTGCACCGAATAGGTCACCGACGATATTCATACCGTCCATGAGTGGTCCTTCGATAACCTCGAGCGGTTTGGGGTATTTCTCCCACGCTTCTTTGGTATCTTCTTCGATAAAGGTGGTCACGCCTTTGACGAGAGCATGGGCGATACGCTCTTCTACTGTGCCTTCACGCCAGCTCATATCGACGGTGCTGTCTTTTTTCTTACCGCCATCTTGGTAATTTTCAGCAACCGTCATCAGGCGTTCGGTCGCATCTTGTCCCGTTTCACCTTGGTTGCGGTTGAGCATGACGTCTTCGATGGCATCACGTGCCTCGACAGGAATATCATCGTACAGCTCCAGCATGGCTGGGTTGACGATACCCATGGTCAGACCGTTTTTGATCGCGTGAAATAGGAACACAGAGTTGATCGCTTCACGGATGGGGTTACCACGGAAACTAAAAGAGACGTTTGACACCCCGCCCGAAACCATCGCATTTGGTAGGTTTTCCGTGATCCAGCGCGTGGCATTGATAAAGTCAGCACCGTAGTTGTTATGCTCAGTGATACCCGTGGCGACGGCAAAGATATTCGGGTCAAAGATGATGTCCTCAGAAGGGAAACCCACCTCGTTGACCAATACATCATAGCTGCGTTTAGATATTTCAATCTTACGCTCGTAGGTGTCAGCTTGCCCGTCTTCATCGAACGCCATGACGATAACGGCTGCCCCATAACGCATACACAGTTTGGCGCGTTCAACGAACTCAGCGTGACCTTCTTTTAGCGAGATGGAGTTGACGACAGATTTTCCTTGCGTACGTTTGAGGCCTTCTTCGATGATGTCCCATTTGGATGAGTCAATCATTAGCGGTACACGGCTGATATCTGGTTCGCCTGAGACGAGGTTGACGAAGTGAATCATTGCCTGCTTGGAGTCGAGCATGCCTTCGTCCATATTGATATCGACGATCTGCGCGCCGCCTTCTACCTGATCGCGCGCGACATCGAGCGCCTCAAGATAGGCTTCGGTCTTGATCAAACGGAGGAATTTTTTGGAGCCTGTGACGTTGGTACGCTCACCAACATTGACAAACAAACTGTCAGCATTGATGGTAAAAGGCTCAAGTCCTGATAAGCGGCAGGCAGGCGCAATCTCTGGAATGACACGTGGTGGATAGTTTGCCACGACTTTAGCAATCTGACGGATATGTTCAGGCGTCGTACCACAGCAGCCGCCCACGATGTTTAAGATACCCGCTTTGGCAAAGCCTTCGAGTAGGGCGGCGGTCTCTTCAGCGGTTTCGTCATACTCACCAAACTCATTGGGTAGACCCGCGTTTGGGTGCGCAGAGACATAGGTATCCGCGATGTTCGATAGCGTTTGAATATGTGGGCGCAGCGCATCCGCCCCAAGCGCACAGTTAAAGCCAACAGACAATGGCTTGGCATGGCGAATCGAGTTGTAGAATGCTTCCGCCGTCTGACCAGATAGCGTACGACCTGACGCATCGGTAATCGTCCCTGAAATCATGATAGGCAGCTCAAAACCAATATCTTCAAACACACCCGTGATAGCAAATATCGCCGCCTTGGCATTGAGCGTATCAAAGATTGTCTCAATCAAAATAAGATCGACGCCACCTTCTATTAAGCATAAGGTCGCTTCACGATAGTTTAGGACCAACTCATCAAAGGTAATGTTACGAAACGCAGGGTCGTTGACATCAGGGGATAGCGAGCACGTACGTGAGGTCGGACCGACCACACCAGCAACAAAACGCGGTTTTTCAGGTGTTTTGGCCGTAAATTCATCGGCAGCTGCGCGCGCAATCTTGGCTGCTGTTTTATTCAGCTCAGGCACCAAATACTGCATGTCATAGTCAGCCATCGACAGGCGCGTACCGTTAAAGGTATTGGTCTCGATAATATCCGCACCAGCTAACAGATGATCATGATGAATGTCTTTAATCATGTGCGGCTGAGTCAACACCAGCAGATCGTTATTGCCCCGTACGTCTTGGTCGATATCAGCGAAGCGCTCACCACGATAGTCAGACTCTTCTAGCTTGTAGGTCTGAATCTGCGTACCCATCGCGCCATCTAGCAGCAGAATTCGTGACGTCATTTGCTCGATGATACGGGCGCGTGCCGTCAGCTGCTGCTCTTTATAAGGAAAGACAGCAGGCGGTGTCAGAATAAAGTCATCAACAGATGACGAGCTAGAAGTAATGTCAGAGTGAGAAGAAGTCTGTGAGGTCATCGTTTGAGTCATAGTAGCGCTGCTTATATCGTCAATATTATAAAAGGAAGGAATAACAAATAAATAGAGTAAAAAATCTAATAAAGAGGGGTAGGCAAATTCGCATTATTCTAGCATGAAACATATCCCCCACGTGGATACTGCCTATTCTACTTTTGTGATAGACAAGCAGTTTGGCTGTGGCACTGCTTACAGCATGATATCGATTCTATGTCGTATAGAAAATAAGAACAAATGAATATCATTTCGCTTAGAGCTTACATAAAGCTTTGGTTTTGCAAATGAAAGTCAACGGTTGTTCTTACAAGTGCGACAAAGTTTACACCTGTACTACAAAAAGTTGCGCAAAGGCAGGTTGATAGTCGTCTTATAAATGTTAATTTGATTTCAGAAAGATAAGGTCTTCGTTAGTTTTGCTTATAAGTAAAAATCACTGCTTAAGTAGCTCAGACAGGTATTCTCGTATTAATGTGAGGTATCAGTTCAAGTTACTATATAAAACAAGCAGCTTGTATAAGAAGCGGATGTGACCTGTAAAACTATAGCTAACAAATACTCAATCATTAAGGATAATGTTATGAAATTAACCAAACTTGCTACTATCGGTACACTAGCCATTTCTGTTGCTGGTCTAAGTGCCTGTAATAACATGATGCCAGCACAAAGCGCAGACATGAAAGCACCAATGCACAGCCAAAATATGGCAAAAATGAACATCGTACAGGTTGCTCAGGGTAACTCTGATTTTTCAGTATTGGTAGAAGCGGTACAAGCAGCAGGTCTAACAGGCATGCTATCTGATCCTAACGCACACTATACTGTATTTGCACCAACTAACGCTGCATTCATGCAAGCATTGCAAGAAACAGGCATGACCAAAGCGCAGTTGTTTGCCAATAAGCCATTGCTAACGAAAGTTTTGGGCTACCACGTAGTTAGTAGCGACATGGCAATGTATGCCAAAGACGTCAAGCCAGGCAACGTCATGACTGCAAGCAAAGATACATTGATGGTTACCAACCAAGGTAAACTGATGGATGAAAACGGCCGTACTGCCAATATCGTAAAAACTGATATTGCAGCTACTAATGGTGTTGTACATGTTATCGATAGAGTACTACTACCTAAATAAGACCAGTAAAAACACTCAAATTTTATAGTAAGGCTTGAGTAGTAGACAGCTATTATTTGATGAATTTATCATTGAATAATAGCTGTTTTAAGATTTAGGAAAGAACTGACAACGATTATTTAACCATTATGACAGATGTATCTTGTAAGTATTGATGTTCAGAAACGTGTTCGTATTTTGAATATCGCAATAACCAATATACAAGTTGATAATGCTATATACGTGATTGATACAGTGCCACTACTTAAGTAAGTATCAATTAAAAATTAAATCGTTAGAATTGTAGTTATTGATATAGCGGACATAACATTATGACTGATTGATTGGTCATATTTACAATATATCAGTCACTGTTATATTTATTGAAAACAATCCATTGTTAAATAAATGACGCACCCAATTATATAAAAGGAAACACCCATGTTAAAGAAGAACTTATTATCTATCGCAGTCGTAACAGCAGCCATGTCACTAGCAGCCTGTAACGATACTGAAACCGTTGCTGAGCCAGTTGAGCCTGAAGTTACCACTGAAGAAGTGGCTATGGAGCCTGTTGTAGAGGCTGATCCAATGGTTGAAGCAGAGCCAATGGCAGGCGATATGGATATGGAAGCGACGCAAACCATCGCAGAGCTAGCAGCAGGTAACGAAAACCTAACTATCCTAACAGCCGCGCTACAAGCAGCTGGTCTTGACAGCATGCTAATGGAAGACACTAAGTACACTGTATTTGCACCAACCGATGATGCATTTGCTCCTGTACTAGAAAAACTAGGTGTGACCAAAGAAGAGTTGTTGGCCAATACAGACCTATTAAAAACAGTACTTCCTTACCATGTCGTAGCAATGGAAGTTCAAGCTGCTGATATCCCTTATGGTACTGATATTGAAACCGCAAATGGCAACACAATTTCTATCAGCGAAGATAACGTGATTACCGATGCTACTGGTGGTACAGCAAACATCACTGGTACAGACATCATGGCGACAAACGGCGTAGTACATACTATCGATGCAGTGTTGATGCCTGAGTAAACTATTCTGTAATGTAGGTTAGTCTTATGATTCACATTTGATAACGTTGAACCATAGAACTGATTTTACAGAGAAAGCCTAGCCATAGTGCTAGGCTTTTTTGTACTTATAAGATAAGGAACCTGTAGGATAAGGAAATAGTCGTCACGTCTCAAACATCTAGAGCATCATCTGATAATAGAAAAGCTACGAAAGTGCTTTGAGTGTTTAGATGACAAGAGCACATACCAGAAAAATACTTGGCGTTGCAGTTATCTTGGAAAAGATAAGCAATTTTGCTGATATAAATACAGTAGAGTGGGCTACTCGTTGGGCTACTGAAAGCAGTTACTGTTAAGAAGCGTTTTTACAGACAAGGCTACTATCAGAGTAAAGTTTGCATACGGTTAAGGTTTAAACTTATCTAAACCTACTGCAATAGTCGTTACAACGGTATGTACGAAAATAAGACAACAAAAAAGCCCGAGACCATTGCCTCGGGCTTTTTATTAGAGTGAGCAGTACCTACTCTAAAACATACTATGCGTATTATCTACGTATATGTTATTTGCGTAGTGGATCTGCATTCATTCTTTTTTGCTCTTCTAGATGACGCTCTTCCCAATAAGGTGCGTTTTTGATACCGAATTTAGCAGGATCAAAACTATAGCGTTTTACGCCAGCTTTACGCTGTGCTTCGTAGTCTTTAAGCATGGTAAGGGTTGGACGTGCCACAATGAAGATAACCAAAATACCAACAATGTTGAGCCAAGCCATAAGACCAACACCGATATCACCAATTGCCCAGATGTAACCAGCTGAGTTTAGACCACCATAAGCAACCATCGCCATGATCAAGATCTTAACCAAGAACAGACCTGTTTTGTGCGCACCGCGACCGATGAAGCGAGTCAAGTAAGTGACGTTTACTTCAGCAATGTAATAATAAGCTAGGATAGTTGTAAAGGCAAAGAAGAATACAGCGACAGCGATAAAGGTATCACCGAATGAGCCGTATACTGATTCCATTGCCATCTGCGTAAAGGCAGGCGCGTTGATTTCAGTAGTCGCTGCAACATTTTGAACGATGAACTGACCATCAGGTAGCGTACCTTGGATGTTGTATGTACCCATCGTTAGGATCATAAAGGCAGTAGCAGAACATACTAACAGTGTATCAACATATACTGAGAATGCCTGAACCAGACCCTGCTGTGATGGATGCTCAACTTCAGCAGCAGCAGCAGCGTGAGGACCTGTACCTTGACCCGCTTCGTTAGAGTAGATACCACGTTTTACACCCCAACCAATCGCTGCACCAAAACCTGCTTGTGCAGTGAACGCATCACCAACAATCATACCAAATACTTGTGGGATCATGCTGAAGTTAGCGAACATGATGATCAACGCTAGAACGATATAGCCAAGTGCCATGAAAGGTACGGCGTACTCGGTAAAGGTTGCAATACGCTTAATACCACCAAAGATGATGATACCTAGTACGACTAAGATAATAGCTAGTGCCACTAGACGCATAGAGCCGACTTCTAGGCCACCAACGTTCATGATCGTACCTTCGCCCATTACCTGTGCAAACGCACTGATAACACCGTTCGCCTGTACACCAGGTAGGAACATACCACAAGCTAAGATAGAAGAGATTGCGAAGAGGATGCCGTACCACTTTTGACCAAGAGCACGTTCAAAGTAATAAGCAGGGCCACCGCGATATTCGCCAGTTACCACATCTTTTTCTTTATAAATCTGTGCAAGGGTAGACTCGACGTAGGCAGTAGATGCGCCTAAGAAGGCCACAACCCACATCCAGAATACAGCACCTGGGCCACCGAAGCCGATAGCAGCAGCTACCCCAGCGATGTTACCCATACCCACACGTCCTGCGAGGGAAACGGCTAGTGCCTGAAATGATGAAATACCTTGTGCACTAGATTTACCAGTGAATAGGAGTTTGATCATTTCACCGAATAGACGCACCTGAACGAAGCGCGTCATGATGGAATAGAATAGACCAGCACCCAAACACAGATAGATCAGTGCTGGGCTCCAGATAATTCCATTTACTAAGTTAACTAAACCTTCCATATATATATTCCTAGTACTGTCTTGAGGTGGCTCTGTATGCTAGGAGTAAATTAACTGGTTAACTTACTTATCTAAGTTAAGCAGTTAAATTATCTGCATTGACTCATATCTTTATTAGTTAAGTCTCATACGTGTTTAGCCACCAAAAATGGACTGTAGTTGTCTGTATTTATCCGCTTGGCTTATCGACAATAAAACCATGTGCAGAGTACTTATCGTCGATAGCATTAATATCAGCTGCGTTTGTAAATGTTATACAGCATCAATTCGTGCGGTGTCCTATCATCACGCTATGAATGAGATGAGTCATCAGTTAACCCGCGGATAAAACAGGCGGTTATATAATTAAATACTCGTCATGATGATGGTATTCAATTTGCTATGAGCCATTACGATTGACTACACTGCTGGTATGGCGAATTGATAGCATTAGGTAAGATTTGGTGGCTGGTTGACGTTTTTATGTCTCAGCTACCAACTCGCTAATACGTATCAAACTATAAGTCCACTACCAAATGTATTCAAACCGTACGGCTACGTAACTGCAATTTGCCATATTTTTATGCTAATTACTAGAAATTTCTTTGTAGAGAGCAGATATATTCAAATTTTATTTGATAGATACATTAGCAAGTTTTGGTTTGGATATAAATAATTGTTTGTATATATACAACTTTTTGTCTATTTGAACCATTTTACCAACCTACCAATCTATGTACAGTCGCAAAATCAGATAACTGGTGACGTACGTGGTTGTGTTTTGGTAACGGTCAATTGTAAAAGCTTTGCGATAGCGCCATTATTATCATGACATCCTGTAAGCTATCGACATTATTAGCGGATTACCAATATATAGAAGCTATCGATATATGGAAGTTATCGATGTGGCTGCCAATAAGATCGTCGATAAGAGTAACGGGTTTTGCGCATATTGTATTTTGACTGCTTATAAACAGTCGCCTCGATATAAAATACAAAATATATGTGACTGCTCGATGATTATTGGTATATATATGCAAAAATTATTAAAAATGGGTTATTAGATATTTGTTATTTATCATTATTAGGAGAAACAAAGATGACGCGCAAATCAATTATGAAGCCGATGTTGCTAGCAGCACTATTGACAACCTCTACGGTCGGTCTAAGCGGTTGTGGTTATAACAACTTACAGGCGCAAGATGAACAAGTAACAGCGTCGTGGTCAGAAGTGGTCAACCAATATCAGCGTCGCAGTGATTTGGTGCCAAACTTAGTCAAGGTTGTACAGCAGTATGCTGAGCAAGAGCAAGAGGTCTTCACCCAAGTAGCTGAAGCTCGCTCACGTGCTGGCGGTATTACTGTGACACCTGAAGTACTGAACGATCCAGAAGCAATGGAGCGTTATGCTGCGGCGCAAGAGCAAATGACTGGTGCGCTGTCACGTTTAATGGCAGTATCGGAGCGATATCCTGAACTAAAATCAGATGCGTTGTTCCAAGATCTGCAGGCGCAGTTAGAGGGTACAGAAAACCGCATTGCTGTATCTCGTAATCGCTACATCCAAGAAGTGCAAGGTTACAATACAACGGTGCGCCAGTTCCCAACTAATATCACGGCAAAAGTATTTGGCATGGATACCAAGCCAAACTTTAGTGTTGCTAATGAGGAAGCTATCTCGACCGCACCCAGTGTTGATTTTGGAGATTCTGCAGCAGCAGAGTAGTACTGGTTAAAAATATACAGAATAGAGCGGTGTATGCCGCTCTATTTATTTAGCTGATGACGTAATGACGCCTAGCTAATGTCTGTCAATCTGTAAAAATGTCATTTGAGGTGGTATAGATTAGATGAATAATTCAAAAGCAATCTTATCAGCATTATTGTTTACACTGAGCATCGGTGGAACATCAGTGCTACATGCTGCACCAGGTGATGATGTTGGCAGTGCTGCTGCGACAGATAATAACTCAAATCTACAAAACCGTAGCGTTGAAGATCTGGTAGCCATTGCAAAAGCAGGAGAGTCCAACGAAGCTATTAATGATGCAGTATTGAATAATGATGCTATTAATGGTGCGGTCTTAGGTAATGATGCGATCAATCCAAGCGCGGCGAATGATGAGGCAACAGCTGAGGCACAAGCTCAACCACCAGTAACTTCAAGCGCCCAGAGCGTCGATGCCGATAAACTCATACTCAATGAGCCAGTTGTCGATCAGGCCAATATCCTAAATCCACAAGAAAAACAGCGCTTAGAGGCGCAGCTGAGAAATATCTATCAGCAAGGGTTGGCTCAAGCAGCAGTTGTCATCGTACCGACGACCAATGGCTTACCTATATTTGATTATGCTTTGCAGGTTGCAGAGAAATGGGAGCTGGGTGATGAGGCTATCGATGATGGCTTGCTCATCGTCGTCGCAGTCAATGATCGAGATATGTATATTCTAACGGGTTATGGGCTTGAGGGCGTGCTACCAGATGCGGCAGTCAACCGTATCATTCGTGAAGACATCACACCACTGTTTAAACAGAACAACTACGGTGGTGGGATACTGGCAGGTGTGGATGCGCTCAAAACACGTCTGAGCGCTGATCCTGAAGTGCTGGCACGTGCTGATGCACAAGCTGCAGAGCGTAGCGCTCAGCAAAGTTCAGAGGAGATGCCATCTCCTATTTTCTTATTTATCATGGCGATGATATTTGGTAGCTTTATCACTAATATCCTAGGCCGAGTATTTGGCTCGATTGTCACGGCAGGTGGATTTTTTGCTGGTTCGTTGGCATTAGGCGGCGGCTTCTTTATGACGCTGATCATGGCGATATTTATATGGATGTTCTTGATTTCGCGTGGCGGCGGTGGTGGTAAAGGCGGCGGCGGTAAAGGTGGACGCAGAGGTGGTATGATCTTCTTGCCTGGTATGGGCGGTGGAAGTGGTGGCGGCTTTGGCGGCGGTGGTTTTGGTGGTGGCGGCTTCGGCGGCGGCGGCGGTGGTTTTGGCGGCGGCGGCGCTGGTGGCTCGTGGTAAGTGCCCATTAAGTTCTACGTAATAGACCAAAACAACCATCAGAACGATGTATTTGAGGAAATAATATAATGGCAGAAAACCACGCTACAAACTCTGTTTCAACTTCTAGCTCAACATCCAGCTTTGCTCGCTGGTGGCGTCAGGTCTTGTTTGTTCCGTTACTACACAGTAAGTGGCTAACAGCAGCAGCTCGGACGCGTCTCACAGAAGCGGTGACACGAGCTGAGCTTGGGCACCGCGGTGAGGTTTTTTTGATTGTAGAAAACCATTTGCCTATTCAGGATGCCTATCACATGGATTGCCGCGAGCGTGCGATTGATTTATTCAGTGAGTATCGCGTCTGGGATACTGAAGAAAACACAGGCGTTCTAATCTACGTCAATATCTGTGAGCATCAGCTAGAGATTGTCGCTGACCGCGGCATTAGTGCTCACGTCAGTCCGACTGTCTGGCGTGCGATGTGCGAAAAGGCAGTATCAGGTATTGCCAGTCAAAAAACAGAAGAGAGTTTGGCTGACTTACTCGATGAGGTAGGGCAGCTACTGCGTCAGTATTATCAACTAGAACATGACCCAGCAGGCAATGAGCTGTCTGATACAGTAGTATTTTTAAAATAGCAGTGACCTGTAAGCTGTATATACGATAGTTGGCTTTACAAATAGAGTGACTGCTTGATTTATATAAGCAAAGGGTATAAGCAAAGCGTTTTGTTTTAGGCGATATGATTTTGATGTTAAAATAGAGCCTCTAGCGATAAATAATGCCTGATATATGTACGGTTGGAATACAGTACAAGAATATATAGCATTGATGACAAGCACGTCTCGATAACACCATTATTGGAATACTATGATTGAATTAATAAAGAAACTACCAAAAGCTGAGCTACACCTACATATTGAAGGGTCATTGGAGCCTGAGCTGATGTTCAGACTGGCCAAAAAGAACAATGTGGAAATTCCTTACAAAGATATAGAAGACGTACGCAACGCTTACAACTTCACCAATTTGCAAACCTTTTTGGATATCTACTATGCGGGTGCAAATGTATTACTCACCAAAGACGATTTCTATGATTTGACGTGGGAGTATATTTTGAAGTGTGTCGAAGACAATGTCGTTCATACAGAGATATTTTTTGATCCGCAGACACATACAGAGCGCGGCGTGCCATTTGATGCGGTAATCACAGGTATCAAAGACGCATTGGCAGACGCTAAAGAAAAGTATGGCATCACTTCTTGCATCATCATGTGTTTCTTGCGCCATTTATCGCAAGAAGAAGCATTTGAGACCCTAGAGCAAGCACTAGATTACAAAGATGACATCATCGGGGTTGGTCTTGACTCTTCAGAATTGGGTAACCCACCATCGAAGTTCAAAGAAGTCTTCAAAAAAGCCAAAGAAGAAGGCTTTAAACTGGTAGCGCATGCAGGCGAAGAAGCAGATTTTTCATATATCTACGAAGCACTTGATCTGCTAAATATCAATAGAATCGATCATGGCGTACAGTCTATAAAGAGCCCAGAGCTGATGCAAAGACTCAAAGACGAGCAGATGCCGTTGACCGTTTGCCCAAACTCAAACATCGAATTGAGAGTGTTTGATACTTATAAAGAACACAATATCAAAGAGCTCTTAGACTATGGTCTCAATATCAGTGTCAACTCAGATGACCCTGCATACTTCAAAGGTTACGTAAATCAGAATTTTATCAATCTACACGAGAATCTGCCGATAACAGAAGAAGATATTGTCAAACTGGTAAAGAACTCTTTTAGATCTGCGTTCATCAGTGATAAGCTAAAAGACGCTTACTTAGCGAAAGTTGATCTAGCGCTGGATTAGGCGTTACAGAGTTTTTAATCGAAAAGGTTTAACGGTTTGTATAAATCGTTAAGCCTTTTTTATTGTCTATCTTGCGATACTACTGACCAGTAGTAGCTATTATAAAGACGTAATCTCTTCTATGAATAACGGCAATATGATGCCAGCCTTTTCTGCTAATGTGATATCGACTATGGTATTGGGTGTTGGATCGGGGTTTATCTCAATGAGTTGCGCGCCGCTTTGTTTGGCTAACTGTGATAACCCAGCAGCAGGGTAGACCAATCTTGAGGTGCCGATACTAATAAACACATCACATTTGGCAGCTGCTTTTTCTGCAGTCTCCCACGCCTGCGCGGGCAACGTCTCTCCGAACCATACAATATCTGGTCTAATATAGCCGTTGCAATGTGGACAAGTAATCAGCTCATCTTCAAAACTTACAGTATCTTGGCCATCGTATGATGCTCTTAATTGATCTTGGTAGGGTATCTCACACTGTCCACAACGATTGCGCCATAGATGACCGTGCAGGTGAGTGACCGTACTGCCTGCTTGCTCATGTAAGTCATCAACATTTTGGGTAATCAATATCACTTCTTGCTCGGAGGTTTGTGCATGATACTGCCACTGGGCCAGCGCATGATGTGCTGGGTTAGGTACTTTGTCTGCGACTATCTGTCTGCGCCACTGATACCATGACCATACTAGCTCTGGATCACGCATAAAGGCTTCAGGTGTGGCTAAGTCTTCGACACCGTAGTTTTCCCACAGTCCAGTTTGTTTATCTCGAAACGTAGGGATACCGCTCTCTGCTGAGATGCCAGCCCCAGTCAAGATACAGATACGTGATTGTGCTGCCAACAGTTTTGCTGCACGTTTTACTTCTGCTATTAACGCTGGTGATAATTCTGCTAACATGAGCCAACCCTTGCTAATAATGGATATTTTTTCTTATGATAGACGGAATTTGGTGGCTTGTCATACTGTTTGCGGTCATTGCAATCTTGTGGTTTATTGCAAAGTCCCGCGGAGTAAAGACAAGCAAAAAGAGTGGTAACCAGTCAAAAAAAACAACATCTAATGATGCCTTGCACAAGACATCCGCATTATTAAAGCAGTATTTCCCTGATTACAACGTTGCCCGCAAGGTGAATCATTTGCTTATTAGCAAACAAGGCAAAAAAGTCGCTATGATTACGATCGATAAGAAGATTGCCGCAAGTCAGCGCCGTCTAGGAGATGTGCCAGTGATCAATTATCACCGTGTACCCAGCCGTGCTCAACTGACTGCCAATTTGCAAGAGGCAGAGTAGGCTTGTATAAAGTATATGGACACAGAAACGCCAGCACTTAGAAGTATTACCTTGCTATGTACTTATCTGTAGCGGATGTCATGCTAAGGAAAGGTGAAATACGATGATTGGTGCGCTCGGCGGGAATCGAACCCACGACCCTCGGCTTCGGAGGCTGGAACCACCATATTTCGTTAAATGACTTTGATGTATATAAACCTACTATACATTATAAATAAAGGGATAGGAAGGATTTTATGCCATGACGTTTAGCGTATTTTAAAGTTTTTTATAGCAACATTGATATCAATTTTGGTCACTAGTTAAGTATATAATTAAATCATTTTTTATAGTATTAATGTACGTATTTTATACTTAACTTTTTCAGAAATTACTGATTAAGCGAATTATTAACTCATCAAAGTAATATTGGAAGAAATTACTGTAGAAATGGGCTGCTATAATTTCGAAAAAATAGTCAGGTATTTCAGCCGTAGTTTAGATCTTAACGATTTTTCGAATGCGTTGAAGAAACGGTTCTGGACTACACTTGCAAATACTCTGATATTGAGTTTTTGACAACAACGTTTTGAGTTTATCTTCTTTTGATTTACCTTGTTAAGCCATCAATAATCCTACAGTAACCTCAAAAAAATACTCATCTTTGATAGTGATACCAACCGTACCTTTATGTGCATTAGCGATAGCCTGCACGATAGACAATCCCAACCCTGTACCTGCATACTTATGGCTAGTTCTATCATGACGATAAAATCGCTCGAATAATTTATCGGCTTGACTCTGATCTAACGGTTTGTCTAAACGATTGGTTATCGTTAGTCTTAACCATGGCTGCTGTGAGGGCCGAACCTCGTCTTCTGCTACATTAATTGAGGTGGTTGAGGTGAAGACGGTAGCGGATATCATGATAGTACTATCACTAGCTGCGTAATAAATGGCATTTGACATCAGGTTGGCAAACAGCCGTTGCAATAAGCCTTCATCACCTAATACTCTTTCGAAATTACCCGATTTCTCAAAAATTATCCCTCGATCTTCTGCAATCATTTCATAGTAATCAACGAGCTTTGTAATTAAGCTGACTGTATCCACGTGACTGATTTGCGAGTCACTTAATCCTTTCTGAGTTTTTGCCAGTAGCAACATATTGTTTATCATAGCCGACAGCTGCTCTAACGTATCATGCTGATGATGTAGCTGCTCAATGTATTCATCGCCAGCTCTTGGCTTAGTTAACATGACCTGCGTTTGTGTACTAAGCGTCGCTATTGGCGTACGTAGCTCATGAGCGATATTGTCTGAAAATCGTGACAAAGATTCAAAGTTGCTTTCAAGCTTGACCATCATCGAATTATAAGACTCTGCTAGTGGCCGCAGTTCTAACGGCATATCGTCAACCCCAACTCTTTCGTCTAACCTTTGGAGGTTTATGCCTTTCATTTTTTGTACGATAGTGGCCAGAGGAGCAAAACCCCAATAAACACTTAATGCCGCTACTGAAACTAATAATAAGGTGATGGCAGTAAGTATCAAGCTCAGCTGGCGATTGAACTGGATAAGATATTGATGATGCACATCGATAGGTAATGCAATAAACGCCAAAACCTCTTGATTTGGAATAATAATTGCTCGGTAATGCCTATTATTTATCTTGATCATAAACTGCTGATCGTGATGATCCTGCCATAGTGATAACAAGCTAAAATCGGGCGGTAAATTATGAATGAAATTACTAGGGTCACTGGATAATAATTTGCCTTTTTTATCTGCTACTAAGGTTTTTAAATCATAATCTAGCCAAGAGGAATGCAAGTGATTGTCATTAATGAGTGATTGGGACTTTGACACTGTGAATGGTTCTATGTGATCGTTAACATCAATCATGCGTTTGCGCAGGTTAAAAGCCGCATGGGTGATAATCTCTGAGTCCATTTGCTCAAAGTGTCCACTCACAGAGCGCTGCACCCACGCATAGATGATGACCTGAGAGATGATAACGAAGACTGTCAATAAGAAAATAGTTCGCCATAGCAATGACCAGCGCCGATTTTTGAGTTTATAGTTCATGCTATTTAGAATAGTCTCCGTCCGCACCACTTTGGACTTCAGTAGCTAGTGCCTCCAATCGGTAGCCCATACCACGCACAGTATGAATCAGCTTCGCCTCATGCTCATCATCTATTTTTATGCGAAGACGCCTTATCGCCACATCAATCACATTGGTATCATTTTCAAAATTCATATCCCATACTTGAGAGGCGATGACTGAGCGCGGTAGCACCTCACCTCGGCGATCTAATAGAAACTGTAATAATGAGAACTCTTTTGCCGTGAGCTTAATAGCCCTGTCTTTTCTATGCACAGTGCGCTTGGCAATGTCCATTTTAAGATCTGCTATTTGCATAATCGTACTTTGATAATCGGATTGATTGGCACGTCGTAATAAGCTTTTGATTCTAACGATCAATTCTGCAAACGCAAAAGGCTTGGTTAAATAATCATCGCCCCCAATCTCAATCCCTTTTATTTTGTCACTTAAGCCATCTTTTGCCGTTAGAAAGAGCACGGGAGTACGCTTACCTGCCGCTCGGTAATTGCGCACCAGCTCAAAGCCACTAACATCAGGTAGCATGACATCCATCAGTATCACGCTAAATTCTTCCGTCATCAATGCATGATAGCCATCTAAACCTGTTATGTGATGATCCACAATAAACCCAGCTTCCGTTAAGCCTTTTTTTATATACTCGCCAAGCTTCAACTCGTCTTCTACCAGCAGTATTTTCATAGTAACCCCTCAATACGATTATGATTATTTGACATCCTAATCAATATAGATGACAAAAACGTTTTGTAACTGACAAAAATGTCATGTACTCGTAATCAGATTGTCAGTCTTCTTTTGCTAATCTGTATGAATGAAACATAGTTGTTCATACCTAGCGACTATGAATTATTTTCACAGGTAATCAATTCAAATATCTAATAACTTACAAAAGAGGTTTTATATGAAAATTCACGGTTCATTCAAAAAAGCAGTATTGCTATCGGTATCTGTACTTATCGGTATTACCACTGCTAATGCGCATACTACTGATCTAAGTACTTCAGTCATCAATAACTGCGACGCTGTTACTGACTTTGCAAAAAACTTGGATCATAACGATGCTCAGCTTTCTAGCGCCCAAATGAAAAGCTATATCGATGCTAGAGTGGCTTGTGAGATCGAACACAAAGATCAACATCTACAGTCTGAAAAGTATTTCGTAGATAAGTATGGACGTGATCGTGATTCTAATGCTGCCTCAATACTAAATGAATACAAGCAACATTAAAAACTAAAAACAGCAAGATGACAATATTGTAATCTTGCTGTCATCTCTCTGTCAGAATCAATGAAGTATGCTTTAAAATAACTTAACACCCCAAAGATTTTTTGACTTTATACCAAATCAAATAAGGATTTACCATGTCATTATTCAAATCAATGCCACTATCTAAATCAATCGTAGCCACTGCTATAGCCTTAGTTGTTTCAACCTCTGCTTTGGCACATGACCCAAAAATGCATGCGCAGAAAGATCAGATGAACTGCGAAAAGATGGAAAAACACATGGATATGATGGGAAAAATGGATCATAGCAAAATGGATATGAACGATCCTGCTATGAAAGCCATGATGACCAACATGAGCAAAATGAAAGCGATGTATCAAAAGCACTGTGTTACTAGTAAAAGTGACTCTTAGGCATTGATCTTATAGAAGTGGATCGTAGAAATTCAATATTATTGTTAGATGGTTTTGTCGAGCAGTAATTGGATATTAACAAAAATGGATTTTTAGGACAAACCTATGAAGTTTTTACTAGGAATACTGTTTACCGTCTTTGTCGCGATTGTGGGTATTTTTATTGTAGTGACTAGTGGTGTGATAAATATCGGCGCTGATCAAGCCCATAGTCCGCTAGTTTACAATTTTTTAGAGACTGCCCGCACGCGTTCAATAGCGAATGCTAGTAAGGACATTACGGTTCCCAACTTAGAAAAGACAGAAATGATCAGCTCGGGCGGTGCCGATTACAAAGATATGTGTGCAGGGTGTCATTTGTCTCCTGGGGTGGAAAGCACTGATTTTAGCGCCAGTTTATATCCTAAGCCGCCAAGTTTTACCAATGTTGACTTGGTTAAACGCTATAAGACCGATGCCGGTGCTCAGCAAGCTTTTTGGGCCATCAAACACGGCATTATGGCATCAGGTATGCCAGCATGGGGCGCTTCGCACGATGACGATAGAATGTGGGCAATGGTTGCTTTTATCAGATCGTTACCTGACTTAGATGAAAATCAGTACACCATGCTAACGACTAGGATAGACGATGATGTGTTGGACATGTCATTTGATGGTGAGATGGATATGTCTGGTGATGGATCCGGCATGCAACATTGATTATTCGTAAGAAATGCAGTACTCAAGAGTGCTGCCTTTTGCGATTTGAGTTTTAAGCTTTACCAATACCACTTTGGTCAGTGTTACGGCTTTAATTTTTATAAATTTGATCGTCAGATAAATGCTCAGGAGTGATTTTATGAGACGCTATACCAATATATTTTCTAGTGAACACAACCGGTTATCTGGTCGTGTTCTTTTAGTGATGATGACATCTTCACTATTATTAGCGGCTTGTAGTCAACCTAACGCTGCTGCTGACTCAACACCAGCGACTGAGCCAACTACCGCTACGCAAACCGCGCAAACAGAGCAACCAAAAGCGGAAATAATGCCTGTCAGTGCTCATTCAGACACCCAGCCAACTATCCTAAAAAATATCTCAGTCACCGTTTATAAAGATGCCAATTGTGGCTGCTGTAAAGAATGGGTCGGTTATGCCGAAGGTCATGGCCTAAATGCAACCGCACAGAACGTCGAAGATTTGTCCTTGTTTAAAGAGCGCTACAGCGTACCGCAGCAGATGCGCTCTTGTCATACCGCTGTCACTACTGACGGCTACGTATTTGAAGGTCATGTCCCTGCCAAATATATGGCACAGTTCCTAAAAAACCCACCAAGTGATGCGATCGGTCTTGCCGTACCTGGGATGCCAGTTGGTAGCCCTGGTATGGAATATCAAGATAAATTTATGCCGTATAAAGTGATGCAGCTTAACAAAGATGGCTCAACAGCCATTTATGCAACCATTGAGTCACCGCAGCAGCAATTATAGTTTGAGTGACGTTTAAATAGCTTATCCAGCTCTACTAATGGGCTGTCGAAGACATAAGCTTGACTGATAAATATATAGACTCAACTCCCATTTCATGGATTAAGTTAGGTAAATAATTATGAACAAGAATATGCTTAACCGCAGGCGTTTTTTGACAGGGTCCTCTACTCTATTAGGGGCATCCATGCTATCCACACTGCCATCTATTGCCAATAGTGCGCTCGGTAAAGGTCAACAAAACGTAGCCGTCAACAGTGATAAATCTGACCATATCGTACCTATCCTAACCGGTAATGAGTTTGACCTGTATGTCAGCAAGAAGCCCGTTACTGTCAATGGCAAGTCGAGTATGGCAACCCTCATCAATGACTCGCTGCCAGCGCCAACGCTAAAGATGCAAGAAGGCGATACCGTGACCATCCGTGTCCATAACCAGATGAATGAGTCGACCTCTATTCACTGGCATGGCTTGCTCGTCCCATTTGAGATGGATGGGGTGCCAGGTATCAGCTTTGATGGTATTCCTGCGAACAGTACCTTTACCTATAAATTCAAACTCATTCAATCGGGTACGTATTGGTATCACTCCCATACTGGCTTTCAAGAGCAAACTGGAATGCGCGGCGCTATCGTCATTGAGCCTAAAGGCCGCGAACGTCATCCAGTCGCCGAAGATCACGTGATTTTATTGAGTGATTGGACACATCGTGATCCGCATAACTTGCTAAAGCTATTAAAGCAGCGCGCTGACTTTGATAACTACCACTTGCCAGATTTTAAAAAGCTATTGTCTGATATTGCCGCAACAGATTTAGAAGCCGCTTATGACAAGCGCAAAATGTGGAATAAGATGCGCATGATGCCGACAGATTTTACGGATCTGTCTGGTGAGAAGACATTCACTTACCTTATGAATGGTAAAACCACCGCCGCCAATTGGACACAGCTAGTGAAAGCGGGACAGCCTGTTAAACTGCGCTTTATCAATGGCTCGGCGCAGACGATATTCGATGTGCGTATACCGGGTCTGAAGATGACAGTCGTCTCAACGGATGGTAATGATGTCGCGCCTGTCGATGTTGATGATTTCCGCATTGGGGTGGCTGAGACTTATGATGTCATCGTCACGCCGACCAAAGATGCACATACCATATTTGCCCAAAACATTGATCGTTCGGGCTATGTCGCGACCACGCTTGCGACCAAAAAAGGCGCTCGTGCTGCAATACCTGCTATGGATAAGATCGAATGGCTGACCATGGCTGATATGATGGGGGCTATGGGTGACAAAGGCTACAAAGCAAAGCACGCTAAGACCGAGTACGACTTTAAATCTGATATGCGTGTCGACAGTCCACGTATGAACCTCGATGACCCCGGTATTAACCTGCGTGATATTAATAGAAAGGTGTTGACTTATGACCAATTGCGCTCCGTGGATGAGCAAGTACTGGCAGAGCAGCGCAAACCTACTAGAGAGATCGAATTACATTTGACTGGCAATATGGAACGCTATATTTGGGCGTTAGATGGTGTCATGTTTAAGGATGCAACGCCTGTCAATATTAAACCTAACGAGCGCGTACGCATTACCTTAGTCAATGACACCATGATGAACCATCCGATGCACCTGCATGGTATGTGGAGCGACTTGCGAACCCCATCTGGAGACTTTCAGGTACGTAAGCATACGATTGTGGTGCAGCCAGCGCAAAAGATTAGCTTCGATGTGACGGGTGAAGTTGGACGATGGGCATGGCATTGCCATCTGCTTTATCACATGGAAGCCGGTATGTTCAGAGAAGTTGCCGTCGTTTAACAAACCTTCGAATATGAGGCTTATTATGAAAATATCTAAGAAAAATCTGCCATTCATTGGTTTGTCATCGCTAGTCTTGCTCACATCATCGTTTGCAACGGCTGCTGATATGTCTGGTATGGATCATAGCGGTATGGATATGTCAGGCGATATGTCTGGTATGGACCACAGTGGCATTGACATGTCAGGCGATATGTCTGATATGGATCACAGCGGCATGGATATGTCGGGCGATATGTCTGGTATGGATCACAGTGGCATGGACATGTCGGGCGATATGTCTGATATGGATCATAGCGGTATGAGTATGTCGGGCGACATGTCTGGTATGGATCACAGTGGCATGGACATGTCGGGCGATATGTCTGGTATGGATCACAGCGGTATGGATATGTCAGGCATGGATCACAGCGGCATGGATATGTCTGGGATGCAAGGCGGGCAGCCGCCAGCCGATGCTCGTAGTCCAGACTATTCAAATGGGGTTCCCTACGGGCAGTATGGTAAGCCAATGATGATGGGCAGCATGCCATTATGGGGAGTATCAGTAGACGACTTGGGCTATCAGTTTGATGAGGATCAAATCAACTTCGAGGCGACGGGTTGGTATGGTACTGACAGTAATCGTATAAGGCTACGCACGGAAGGTAGTGCTCAGACTAAGGATGATGATAAAGAAATTGATAGCTTGAGCTCACT
>NZ_JBQQEX010000012.1:0-65995 GCF_052258185.1 Psychrobacter sp. T6-6 | reverse complement strand
GCAAATGACACTATACATCAAATGCCCAGCCTGTCTAAGTGACAATATAAAGAAAAATGGTTTCAAAAGCTATACCCTAAGGGAACCACCTATTTCACCCTTCAAACCTATTAACAGACCACTTAAAACAGACTGGTATAATGGAACCACTTATAACAGACTATTTTAGGTGTTTATGTTTATCAGAGCGTATCTACGAGCGTCAACCAAAGAACAAGACGCTAAACGTGCCAAAAGCGAACTCATAGCATTTGCCAACGACTATGGCCACAAAATTGCTGCCTTCTATGTCGAAAACGAATCAGGAGCTATCTTGGCGCGACCAAAGCTTATGCAGCTGATTGAAGATGCTCATAAGGGCGATGTGATCTTAGTTGAGCAAATTGATCGCTTGGCACGTTTGAATCAAGCTGATTGGGATACGCTTAAAAGAATGCTGTCAGAAAAAAAGCTCTCTATCGTATCAAAAGAGCTGCCGACCTCATATATGGCGCTTCAATCTGAAAGCAGCACTGAATTTATGAGCAGTGTATTGCAGGCCATTAACTCGATGATGCTGGATATGCTCGCAGCCATTGCTCGAAAAGATTATGAGGATCGCCGTAACCGTCAGATGCAAGGGATTGCTCGTGCTAAGGCAGAAGGTAAGTATTCAGGACGCAGGAAAGATATGGAGAAGCGTAAGATTATTGCCAGTCTACTCAAATCAGGTCATAGCTATTCTGAGATACAAGGTATGACCAAGTGCTCACGGCATCTGATCGCTGATGTGGCCAAGGAAAGACCGAAGATGCTCAGTAGTCATTAAGTGGTTCCAATATAGTAGTCTACTATGAGTAGTCTATTAATGGATTAATGAGCCTTTTTAGAGGGTTCCGCTGGGTTATACATTGGCTACCGCTTGGGCTTATCTGCTATGTGGGCGCAATTTCTATTGCACCGGCAACAGCACAACCCTGATATGCTTTGCCTGCGTAAGTTAATATTGCAGTAAATTCATTTTGATAGCCATTGTCATCGATACAAAGGTTATTTTTTATATTCACAACAATAGGCTGTCCATTGACAGTACTCGCGTATTCGACACCTTCAGTATTGACAGAACCAGAACCCACCACGGTAACTGTTGCTGTCGTTGGCTTTAAGAAATTTGCCTCTATACTTAGCTCATTTCCTTCAATCACTATTCGCCAAATTTTCCCTTTGTTTCCAAAAGCAGTAAATGCCCCTGACGCTACCGGCGCTTCTATTGTAGGCTGCTTACTCAGATCCGTGGTGTCGGCACGATGGTTACTACAAGCCACTAGAGCTAAGCTGCCCGTTAAGCACATTGTCGTTAGAAGCAAAGAACGCATAATTTTTCCTTTAAATATAATAAGAGAAGAGGGCGTTCAAAACTCTGTGTCAACTAAATTAAAGACGCTAGCCAATTTAATAAACGCCCCGTGCGTGATTATTTGGATTCTTGATTGGATAATATTTGAATATTTGCCGTATTTTACTAGCTTGAACATATCATTCACTGGGGTGGAGTGTTAATCTGTTATGTTTTTTCATTGGATTTGCTTTGGTCTATTGTGTACTAGCTAAAATCTACTCGAAGATATGGATGTAATATATAGTTTTTCCGACACCAATAAACTCAACTATTTTGGATGTTAAAATAATCAATTATTTTTTAATACGAAAGGTTTTAAGATGAAATCAAAGAAAATACTCGCCCTTGCATTTGTGATGTCGTGTATAGCTACTTTAGCAGGCTGTAACACAACACCTGATAACAGTAGTCAGTATACTAATGCAGTAGAGACTTCTCATAAAAATAGTCACAGTAATATTGCTAACCCCCAAGTTTTGGATATCAAGGGCAGTATTACTGGCTATGATACAAAGGAATATATATTCCATGCACAAGCTAATCAAGTATTAAGAGTAGTAAGACAAAACACATCAGACGATGTGGTATTAAAGTTACTGTATCTTGGAAATAACAATAAAACTAGTGAACTCTCTGGTGATTTCCAAGTCCTGCCTTATACAGGGGATTATAAGCTTATCGTAAGCCAAACACGCAATGATGCCCGTAAGCATGCAAACACCGCAAAAAACTTTAATTTGAAAGGCTTTATCACTGACCAGCAGCAACCATCTAACCAGCAAAATTATGTCGTCAACTACAAGTGTGATAGCAACGAAAATCTAAGCGTAACCTACCACTTTAATAACCAAAAAACTAGTGCGACAGTGACTTACGATAATATTTCACAACAGCTAAACTTTGATGATCAATATAGTAAAAAAAATAATCCAGTATTCTCCAATAATAACTACTTACTGAGCGTAGGAACTATTAATGATGGCGTGTTTGGAGACTCAATGGTCTACTCTTTGTTAGATTTAAAAAAATCTAAAGGTGGCTACGCGTTATTGCAAAACTGTCAAAAATTATAAACGCCTTCAGAAAAATAAAAAAGGGAAAATAGCCATAATCAGATAATGGGAGTTTCCCAAACTTTGTGTAACTGCTTATAATCCACTAACTGGAGAATAAGCAATGACTACTCAATCTGACCTTAAAAAACTGGCCGAGCAAATGGCAGTTACACAGAATCTGGGATGGGCTCAAGTAATAGCCATAATATAGCGTCGTTCTTCTATTTCTTGTTGGCTAACGAGGATAGGACGATCATCAGTAATTGATTCTTCGAATTTAGAGTCTTCCATACTAGCTCCTATTAGTAATAATAAATTCGCTCAGCAAATTATATAGTCTTCTATCTAGACAATCTTTCTCTTACTGGTATACCTTATTTGGCTAATTTAGTTGTGTTAATGATTTAGACGTAGTAGAGCGTGATTGTTTGATATCAAGAGCGATTGTGACTGAATAATTCGTACTTCTAGTATCTCCTAAAGTTGCATAACTTATTGGCTCTAAAACTTTCTGGGGCCTATATGGACTAAATAACTCATCAATAGTGTAGTGAAAACTACCATCATCTACTCCAAATACATAATCAAAAAATATTTTGGCCATTGCAGACTGAGGGTGGCTAGCATCGCGAAAAGATTTATTGCGATTCCAACTACCACTATGTATTTTACCGAAAACCCTTTCTATATTACCAGAAACAGAATTTGAAGCATGTCTTCGAGTAATATTTGGTTTTTGCACGTATGCAGCAGCATTTTCAACAGATTTCCAAATGACATAATGCATGGTTGATACAGCGCATTCAGCTAGACATGATCTGAGAATGCTAACTAGCTTGTCGCCAATAGGCGGTGCTAGATCGTTCAGTCTTGACCTAGTAATCAGGTAGCTTAAACACTCTCCTAGTTGCACCTGTTCACACCAGCTCTTAAATTGACTATCCGCTACTAGAGGACTGACATTTTTTTTAGATTTAGCGTTTATCAAGATTTTAGTAAGATTCTCAATACTATAAGTAAACTCAAAGATCGCTTGATGGAAGTCTATTTCTAACTCCTGTTCTTCGCTGATGGTTACGTATTCGTAGCTATTTTCAGGAGCTAGTATGAGCAGATTTCGGTTAAAGAGATGATGTAGTATCTTTTCATCTAATTTAGAGAACGATGATAAAGGTAGTGATAAGTTATCATGTAGAGAAACTGTATTCTTTAAATTATCTGCTCCTATACTCTCTATAGTCGCTGCGAGTAGAAGCTTATCCACATCGCTAAGCTCATTAATTGAAGGAATGCTGCTTAATTGAATGCTTCTGCATTGATTAATATATTCTAGAGCGGCCTGTCTCTTCTCTTCTGCTAAGCGGTCTTGTTTAATACGATATTCTAAATACTCTTGATCCCTTCTCTTTTGAAGCGCTTCCCGACAATCATTACACCGCCATCTAATAAGATCTAATTGAATTAGTTGTGAACGAGTGTAGCAAATCTTAGTTGTACCGCAGTCTATGCATTGGCAATCTAGTACGGCAAGATGAGCATTTACTTTAACGATACTAGGTATATCTTGATGCTTAACATCAAACTCTTGACCTATCTCTCTACAGGTATATATAAAACCACTTCGTTTATCGGCTTCTCTTAGCCAGTATCTTTCACAAATAAGCTTATTGGTCTCTGTAATATCTGACTGATACTCTAGTTTAGTTTTCACGTTCACCTCTTAATACCGACTATATCCCGTGGATATTGTAGCTTACCACTGTGAGTATTGCTATCTTTAGCAGTGGTTAATGAGATGACAACAGATGATCGCATGATTGCCTTTGGCAAGCGCGTCCGTGAGGTGCGGAAAAAGAAGAGGATATCTCAGGAAAGGTTGGCAGAGATGGCAGGTATTGATCGTAGTTATATGGGAAACATCGAGCGTGGAGAGAAAAATGTTACGCTTAAGAAAGCATATGAGATATGTGATGCGTTAGATGTTGAGATACAAAATTTGGTCTGAGATTTAGACTACATACTCTCGACGAGTATGCTATGGCTGAGTTCAAACTTAGTCAGTTAACAAGAAAGTCACTCTTTGATAGATGATCAAATTATTTATTAAGTAAGTAATAGAGACTGATACTGCGTCGTCGTACTTTAATTATCAGGCAATATCTAGCACCAATAGATTAGAAAATTAGATGAACTGATAAGTTCTAATCTTTATGGTATGTCAAGATTTAAATATTATGAAGCAATGGGCGACGCTACATGAACTAATATCGCCAATTTCATGAACAACTGTGGCATAGTACAAATCAACTAGTGCTGCTCAGAAAAACTGGGAGGTTTTATGGCAACTACTATACGCTTGCTTGAGGCTAGTCATGGTGATTCGATTTTAGTGTCTCACTCATCAGAAGTAAGCACCTTCAACCTTCTTATTGACGGTGGGCCAGCTAAGGCTTTTGGTGTGGGACCTGGGCGGAGGCGCCCTGGTCCTTTGCGTATTGCCTTGGATGAAATAAAAGAAAAAGGTCAGTGTGTCGATCTGGTAATCCTGACCCATATTGATTCCGATCACATAAAAGGGCTTATAGAGGCCTTCAAAACTGAGGGCTATCTAAGTGATCTCACAAAAAGAGTATGGTTAAACGCATCTAGAAATATCTCAGATTATTTGAATGAGGCTGAGATATCTGAAAATGCTATTCCCTTTAGCACATGGGATACCCCAGAAACGAGTGTTAGCGAAGGTAAAACTTTTGAACAGATTCTTGATGATTTAGATTGTTGGAGGCGTGAAGTAATTGTTGCTGAAGAAGTAATTATTGAGGGGCCTTTTAAGTTTACAATTCTTTCGCCTACAGATAAGCATCTTAGAAGGCTTCATTACATATGGCCTGCGGAGCCGTTTTCTCCTTATACGGCAGGTGAGAAAAATGATTATGACCAAAGCGTAAGTGATCTTCTCAAAAATGATGCTTTTGCTAAAGACATATCACGTACAAATGGTAGTTCAATTGCTTTCATTCTTGAGGTAGAACAAAAGAAGTTTTTGTTCTTAGGAGACTCACATGCCTGTACCATAGTAGAAACTCTCGAAAAGCTAGGTTACACTAAGGAAAATAAACTTGCAGTTGATTACGTAAAACTATCTCATCATGGTAGTCATTGTAATACCAGTGTTGAAATGCTCGATCTTATTGAGTGTAGGTCTTATTTAATTAGTACCGATGGTACTAAGCATGGTCATCCTCATAAAAGAACTTTGGCGAGAATATTAAACGCACATTCAGATAACATAATTTATTTCAATTATGAGCATGCTTTAAAGGGGATTTTATTGGCTAGTGAGGTCGCGATTTACGGATCGAGATTGCGCTATCTCAATAGAGAGATTCAGATTTAATATGATGAATAAATACGAGTTAATGAATGCTCACGCTGTTAAGGTAAATGGCGGTAGCGGTGTGTTGATTAGTGCGCTGTCTCAAGAGTATTCTTATGTCTTAACAGCTGCCCATGTAATTAGAGACGCTGCAAGTCTTGAAGGTTTTCAAAGTCATGAAATCCTTAATCATGAGAGGGAGCGAATTAATGTTATTCAAATTTATTTCCACCCTGACACAAACGTAGACTGTGCAGTAATTAAGATTCCGTATCAAGAGAGTATAAATTTAACAATGTATATAGGGGAGCCACCTCCTCGAACTCCATTAATGATGGTTGGATATCCAGACACTCGCTCAAGGGAAAAATCTTTTAATAACCAAGTTAAACAACAGACTGCTGAATTAGTTTCATGGATAGGAGGTGAGATTGTAATATCTGCAGATGGCGGCCCAGATAAATCGATGATTGACGGATTTTCTGGGGCAGGAGTTTATTGTCTAGATAATGAAAGCTTCTGCCTTATTGCTATCGAATACAGCATGGATGGAGCAGAGGTTGAGGAGTATTTCGGTCGAGTTAAGTGTAACGCTATTCGTTGGTATAAGGAGTTAGTTGAATACCATTCTTTGGCGTCCATTAGGCCTAGTTTTCTTGAATGCTTTTCTAATTTAAAAGACAAAACATTTAATTATGATTTCCCAGGTACTGATCTAATAGCTCATATTAAGGAGGAGTTCGGAGGAATTATTGACGAAATACTGGAGGATAAGTCGACAAAACCTAGTCTCATATTGACGAAATACGAGAATAATCTACTGTTTTCTAATGAGCATCCATCTTCGCTTTTAGATATCAGATTGTGGATATCTTATCTAGAGTTCATGGCTATATCGGTCTTGCTTGATGATCCTACTAACGCTGACTCAATCTATTTTTCTGGACTTGAAACGAAGAGAAGATTTGTTTTTAGTAAAAGTGAAAAAAACTGGATAGGTGAGCTACGAAATTTGCTTGAGCTAGCAGGCAATACGTTAGATGAAGGAGGATCGTTAATCATTGACAACTGCGAGCTGAATCCAATTGTGATGCCACCGAAGTTTCAAATCAAAGAAATCCTAGAAAATATTGCAAGACCAAGAGCTACTGGCAGTAGATTGAAGATAAACCGTGTGTCGGTGGAAAAGTGCAACACACTTAAGATTGCGCATATACGGGCCTTGCATAAGCGATGTGTAATCGAGAATTTAGATGAGTTTTACAATAATAACTCGTCTGAATATGTTGAAATGCTGCGGGGGTTCTATAATGTCCATGTCAATTAAGAATTTTGATTTTACTGAAATCCAGCGAAGTTTTTCAACCGTTAATTTTAGTTTTTATATTTCCGAAAACCAGTCTTTTATAAGTTGTATTCTATGTGAGTTTGAGACTGCGCAGAGTCTCATTGAACAATGGGAGGCCATTCAAAATTTTGTGTCTGTGTTCCACCAGCCACAGGCTGAAGCGGAGCGATGGAATGTATATTTAATGCTTCTCTGCCCTGAAACGATAAACATTAGAAATAAATACATTATTCAGAATGATACCTACATTGCGAGAAAGGTAGTTGTGGAAAATGAGTCTGTACCTGTGAAAAGCTCAAGAATAATTGAGATTCTTAATAATGAACTACTAGGCTTTGATCTGAAAATTGACTTTGATAAAGTCACAGTCGAGTGCAATTATCAGTCAAGTATTACAGATTTTCTTGTAGATATTCCCTTGGACGCGAGCGTGAGCGCTCGAAGTATTCGTGAAAAGAAGATTAAAACCCTTATTGATTACATAAGCAGGAAGTCATGAAACTTAAAAAAGTCGTAATTGAAGCGTTCCGTGCCTACAAATACAAGGCTGATGGTACCTTTGATTTTACGATCGATGGGAATAAGCCTTCTGATTTTGTTTCTATCTATGCACCGAATGGATTTGGGAAAAGTTCATTTTACGATGCTGTAGAATGGGCGCTTACAAACAACGTTTCTCGATATATCGGTGATGCTTATAAGAATAATAATAAAGCTGCGGCTAAAGGCACAAAGGTAGAGGATGAGCCTCAGTATATACTAAGGAATAAAGATGTTGAAAGCACAGTGAAAACATCTGTTTTGGTCAGTACGACAGAGAAAGATTTTCCACGTGAATTAAATAATATACGTGTGGACTCGCGTGATATTAGGTTTAATGATAATGATACTGAAGAAGGCACAAAAATCTTTAGAGATATTATTCTCTCTCAAGATGCCATAGATAGATTTGTTCGCGATATAAAACCGGAGAATAGATATGAACTATTTATGGATTATTTTGATGGTAATGCTGAAAAATCTCGCAAGAATTTGCATATTATGGCGCATGAAATCAATTCTAAACTTGTAGAGTTGAATCGTAGACGCTCAGAGATTACTTCACAGATAGTCGATGGAGATGATGAAGTTGTTTTTGTTGAATATAATAATACAGTAAGCCACCTCCTGTCATTTGGAGAAGTAGTGCAACCCATACGTGCTGATTTCACTTCAAGTCAGGAGCTTGAAACTGTTTCGTTTATTCTGAAAAGAAAAAATACGCTTAGTCTCAAACGTAAATATCTTAATGATCTCGTTGAGTCTTTGCAGCAAAATTTGGATAGAGCTGGAGAGATAGGAAGACTTCTGCTTAGGAAATCAGAACTTGAGCCTGAAATAAAACGAATTAGTAGAGGCGTTGAAGATAGCCAAAAGTACCAACAACTCTATCAACTACATCTGAAAAAGAATGACGATAAAGGCGTTGTTCTAGCAAGAGTTAACGAGCTTAATGAATTGAAGTCTGAACTACCACAATTTATAAAACTTCATTCATTGCTTGAACAATGTCATATAGAACAAAAAACCCTCCATAACACTAAGACTGACTTAAATTCAAAGATTGAAAAAGAAGTATTTAGTCTGAAATATATTGAGACTGATATTAGCACCCAGCAATTTAATCTACAAAACTTGAACGAGTTGCAGGTGAATGCCAGTAATATTTATATTGAGATTGCAAATACTCGTCAGCTTGTTTTGAGTTTAGAATCAGAAATTGAAGCACTAAACACCAGTAGAAATATTGATCTAGCGTCTATAGATGCGAAGCGACTTGATCTAGATCAGATTAACTCTCTTGAAGTTAGTGTTGAAAGTTTACTTTCAAATGATACCTCATTTCTATATACCGATAGTTCTATCATATTAGAGCTTTCAGAGCTACATTCTAAGTCAATCAGCTGTACAGAACATTTACACAGTTTGCTAACTGTGCAGAAAGCGCTCACCGAGCAATCAAGCACTATTGAACGTCTAGTAGGTTTGGGTCTTGAATATATCAGTCTTCATCCAACAAAAACCTGTCCACTGTGTACGCATGACTACTTGGATGAAGAAAATTTGAAGAATGCCATTATTAGCAATAGTTATGCTTCTCAAGCTCTACAAGATAATTCTAAAATGATCGAGAGTGCTTTCCTTTTAAAAGATGAGGTTAAGCAAAGAGTAAAGGAAATACTAGCTGAGGTTTCGGATAGAAAGAATCGAGTTACGGACAACATTAGATCCGCTATTCGACAACTAGATGAAAAGATTAGTAAAAACCAAGAGTCTCGCCTATATTTAAATACGAAGTTGTCAAATTCTATTGAAAAAATATCATCACGTAATGCCTTAGTACTGAATCTTGAGCCAACTGATCTCAAAATTCATTTGAATAAAGATAAGGAAGTCGCGACTGAACTGCTGTGTAAGTTAATCGAAGACAAAAATAACACTCAGGAAAAGATAGATAACCTAAGGTCAGAATTGAATGACTTGATCGTACAGATAGGTGCTTGTCAAAGCCAAGAGCTATCTATCAAACAAAACCCACTATACATTAAGTTTGATAATTTCATTCGCGCGAATGCTACGGATGTAAGTGAAGTTTCAACCGTAATAAATAATGTTCTTTCAAATAGTACAGCCACGATGGAGGCTATTAATAAGGATGTGGAAGATATTGTAGAGCGTTGTAAGTCACTAAAGGCTGAGATGGAATCTGAAGGAAATTGGCTGAATGGCGAGTTCCTAAGAGCTCGTCATTCAGCCTTATCTTTAGAAATTGCTGAGTATGATGCTCAGATAACTCCGTACCTTAGATGCTTATCCGAGCTAGTTGGTGATGTAAGATTGAAGACTGAAGCGGAATTTAAGACCGCAATCAAAAAAAAGCTTTCTATTATTCGCACCAGTCTTGAACAAGTTCATAGAATACTGACATCTTATGAATTATTGGAAGCCCAACTTAAAACATTAGTACCTTATGTTCAGAATATAACAAGAAGAGAGAAAATCACCCAGATTGAGGTAGAAATAGGTAAATATTCAAAAGTTGCATCGATTTTAGAGGAGGAGATAAGAGATGTTACGACTTGCTTGGAAGAACAGATAAAATCATATTTCTACACCGACCTAATTAATGTAATATATCAAAAAATTGATCCTCATCCTGCATTCAAAAAAGTTGAGTTTTCAGCCAAGTTTAATGTGGGTGAGCGCCCTCAACTGAATATCGTCATTTCAGATGATCAATGCAAGACAATTTCACCAACTCTCTATTTCAGCTCTGCTCAATTGAATATCTTAAGTTTGAGCGTATTTTTGGCAAAAGCAATCCATGCTAAGCATAATGGCAAGCCGCTTGACGTGATACTAATTGATGATCCAATTCACTCAATGGATTCAATCAATGTGTTGTCGATGATCGATATGCTTAGAAATATTTCTGTTCAGTTTAACAAGCAGATTATCATTTCAACTCATGATGAGGGTTTTTTTGAACTTTTACAGAAAAAAATTCCTGTAGAAGTATTTGGCTCCAAATTTATTACGTTAGAGTCGTATGGCGTTGTTGCACAAAATATAATTTAAAAAGAGCTAGTGGTTATTCTTCTTCTGGAGTGATTTCCAGCAACTGAGTCTATTAACTTTAGTTAGGTTAACTTACTGTTTAAGCAGTTAGTTGATCCATATTGCCTTGGCTTCTCTAAGTATTAAACTAAATCCAATATCAAAGATTTAACTTCCAATGATAGTCCCTCACTAACGCGTCGAAACTGTTCGATCAGTCCATAGCTTCAGCTAATTAAATGAATTTGGCTTTTTGGACGATGTTAAAAGCATCTGTTTTGGGATACATTCATAAGATAGCTTGAACCTGTAAAGCACATACTAGATCATCATCTAACAACCAAGACAGCTGATATCTTTGATCTACTTAGATAGATTTCTCTTTACAGCTTCTTACAGTAATTTCTAATCATCTTGGTCACGTATACTAACGGTAACTATCCTGAAAATAGTTGAAGTCTATATGTTTAAAAATCTAGCAGACTGAAATTACACAACATATGTTAAAGTATAAGTCATCCCTAACACTAGCTAGATAGGAAGCCTACTGCCATGGCTGGTATCAACAAATTAGAGTTATCCGAAACAGATATTATCAGCAAATTCATTCTGCCTGCCATTAAGAGTTCAGGTTGGGATGACATGACCCAAATTCGCGAGGAAGTGAAGCTTCGTGATGGTAAAGTTATCGTCCGTGGTCAAATGGCAGTGCGTAAGACGGTCAAATCTGCTGATATTGTTCTGTATCACAAGCCTAATCTGCCGCTTGCTGTTATCGAGGTCAAAGCGAACAAACACTCTATTGGTAAAGGGATGCAGCAAGCGCTTGACTATGCTGGGCTGCTCGAAGTGCCGTTCGTGTTTTCATCCAATGGTGATGGCTTTATTTTTCATGATAAAACCAGTACCACTGTACTCGAAACAGAGATTTCACTAGAGGATTTTCCAACACCAGCTGAGCTATGGGATAAATACTGTCAGTGGAAAGGCTATACGCAGGCACAGCTGCCTATCATCACTCAAGACTATCATGATGATGGCAGTGGTAAGTCGCCACGCTACTATCAGCTACAAGCCATCAATAAGACCATAGAAGCCATTTCTCGTGGACAGGATCGCATCCTGCTCGTAATGGCAACAGGGACGGGTAAAACTTACACTGCATTTCAAATCATCTGGCGTCTGTGGAAGGCTAGAGAAAAGAAACGTATCTTATTTTTAGCAGACCGCAATATTTTGGTCGATCAAACTCGGGTGAATGACTTTCAGCCTTTTGGCACTGCGATGACCAAAATAGAAGGCCGTACCGTTGATCCAGCCTTCGAGATTCATCTTGGCTTATATCAAGCGTTAACAGGTCCAGAAGAGCATCAGAAAGCCTTTAAACAGGTTGCACCAGACTTCTTTGACCTGATTGTCATTGACGAGTGCCACCGAGGTAGCGCTGCTGAAGACAGTGCTTGGCGTGAGATATTGGAGTATTTTAATAGCGCCACACAAGTAGGCTTAACAGCGACACCTAAAGAGACTGAAGAGGTATCTAACTCTTATTATTTTGGGGATCCTGTGTATACCTATACCCTAAAACAGGGTATCGAAGATGGGTTTTTAGCGCCCTACAAAGTGGTTCGAATTGATATCGATGTCGATATGCAAGGCTGGCGTCCAACCAAGGGACAGACAGATAAGCATGGTGAGTTGATTGAGGATCGTATCTATAATCAAAAAGATTTTGATCGTAGTTTGGTGATTGATGAGCGTACTGAGTTGGTGGCACATACCATAACTAGCTACCTTCAGCGCACTGACCCCATGGCTAAAACTATTGTATTCTGTAATGATATTGATCATGCGGAGCGCATGCGCCGAGCTTTAATTAACTGCAATCCTGAGCAAGTTAAAAAGAACGAAAAGTATGTCATGAAAATCACGGGTGATGATGAGCTGGGCAAAGCGCAGCTTGATAACTTCATCAATCCAAAAAAACCTTATCCAGTGATAGCGACAACATCAGAGCTGATGACAACTGGTGTCGATGCTCAAACCTGTAAGCTTATCGTGTTAGATCAAAACATCAAATCGATGACCAAGTTTAAGCAGATTATCGGCCGTGGTACTCGTATCAATGATAAATACGGTAAGCTATGGTTTACGATTCTCGACTTCAAAAAAGCGACTGAGCTATTTGCAGATGAGCGCTTTGATGGTGTTCCTGAACGTATCATGAACGTAACCCCAGCGCAGATTAATGAAGGAAGCGATGAGCTAGATGAAGTGGTGGATGGTGAGTCAGACGCAGAGTTAGATATTGTTAATGGGACTGATCTAGCCTACACAACCCAAGGTGATAAGAGCGGCTTTGATTTAGGGGCTGGTATGGGTGATGATATTGGAATGAGTGAGCGAGCTAAAAAATATCATGTGAAAGGTGTAACCGTACAAGTAATGGCACAGCGTATCCAGTATTATGATACTGATGGTAAGCTGGTCACCGAGTCCTTTCAAGACTATACTCGCAAGACTTTCAGCAAGCAGTTCGCTAGTTTGGATGAGTTTACCAAGCGTTGGAACGATACTGAGCGTAAACAAACCATCATCGATGAGCTGGCAAACGCTGGTATTATTTGGGAAGCATTGCAGGAAGAGATCGGTTCAGATATGGACCCCTTCGACCTAATTTGCCATGTGGTATATGATCAGCCACCTTTGACCCGTCGTGAACGTGCGAATGAAGTTAAAAAACGCAATTACTTTACCAAGTATTCAGACACTGCTCAAAAAGTACTGAATGCTTTGCTCGATAAATATGCTGATGCGGGCGTAGAAGAGATCGAAAGCCTAAATGTGCTTAAAGTGAAGCCGCTTGATCAGCTAGGTAGTCCTATGGAAATTGTTAAACAAGGCTTTGGTAGCAAAAAAGATTACCAGCAAGCCATTAGTGATCTTGAAAACGAAATCTATTGGGCACCGCCACCTAAACAAGCTTAAGTGATTAAAAAACTTAGCTACAATCTATATATCTAAGCCTCTTATTGAGGCTTGTTTTATTCCTATTGTTTATTAAGAAGAGAAACAACATGTCAATCAGTTCAGTTATCAAGTCTATTCAAGATATCATGCGTCAAGATGCTGGTGTCGATGGTGATGCCCAACGTTTAAGCCAATTGTCATGGTTATTGTTTCTCAAGATATTTGATGCACAAGAAGAAGCGCTTGAGTTCGAACAAGAAAACTATAAGACTCCCATCCCTGAGAAATACCTTTGGCGTAATTGGGCGGCTGATCCCGAAGGCATCACTGGTGAGGAGTTACTAGAGTTCGTAAACGATGAAATATTCGTTGAACTAAAGAACCTGACGGCACCCGTAGATACCAACCCACGTGGCTTTGTCGTGCGTCAAGGTTTGAGCGACGCCTACAACTATATGAAAAACGGCACGCTGCTACGCCAAGTAATTAACAAGCTCAACGAAGTGGACTTCAATCGTTCAGATGAGCGCCATCTGTTTGGTGATATTTATGAGCAACTGTTATGTGATTTACAGAGTGCGGGTAATGCAGGTGAATTTTATACTCCTCGTGCCGTGACGCGCTTCATCGTTGACCGTGTGGATCCAAAGCTCGGTGAGCGCGTCATGGATCCAGCTTGTGGTACAGGTGGGTTTTTGGCCTGTTCGTTTGATCATGTCAAAAACAACTATGTTGAAACTGCTGAAGATCACCAAGTACTACAGCAGCAGATTTTAGGGTTTGAAAAAAAACAACTGCCACATTTGCTCTGTACGACCAATATGATGCTGCATGGCATCGAAGTACCCGTACAGATACGTCACGATAACACCCTAAATAAGCCGCTATCGAGCTGGGACAGTGATATTGATGTCATCGTAACCAACCCACCTTTTGGTGGCACTGAAGAGCACGGTATCGAAAAGAACTTCCCTGCTGAATTCCAAACACGCGAAACGGCAGACTTGTTTTTGCAATTAATCATTGAGGTCTTGAAAGATAAAGGTCGCGCTGCCGTCGTGTTACCTGATGGAACCTTGTTTGGTGAAGGGGTAAAAACCAAGCTCAAGAAGATGCTGACAGAGGAATGTAATCTGCATACCATCGTGCGCTTGCCAAACGGTGTGTTTAACCCTTATACGGGGATCAAGACCAATATTCTCTTCTTTACCAAAGGACAGCCCACCAAAGAGATTTGGTTTTATGAGCATCCTTATCCTGAAGGCGTCAAAAACTATAGCAAAACCAAACCAATGAAGTTTGAAGAGTTTCAACCCGAGATTGACTGGTGGGGTGATGAGTCTGATGGCTTTGACAGTCGTGTTGAAAACGATCATGCTTGGAAGGTCAGTATAGAAGAGGTCATCGAGCGTAATTATAACCTCGATATCTCAAACCCTTACCAAGGAGAGGTCATTGATTATGACCCTAATAAGCTACTCGCTGAATATGCTGAACAACAACAAAGCATCGATACGTTACGCAGCCAATTAAAAGATGTACTGGGCGCTGCGCTGTCTGCTAACACGACAGAGGACAAGTAGCTATGAATGTAAAAACGAGCTTAGAGGTGGGTAAAGACGCAAACAAACCAGAGCAGTTGATCACTGGACATATCGATATCTGGACTAGCGCTATACTGGCTAAATCGACTAGTGGGCGTGGCAGTAGCAAAAAGTATGAGCTATACGGCATTAGCAAATTACGTGAGCTGATTTTGGAGTTAGCAGTACGTGGCAAGCTAGTGCCGCAGGATGCTAATGATGAGTCTGCCTCTGTTTTGTTAGAAAGAATAGCGGCTGAAAAAGCTCAGTTGATTAAAGATAAGAAGATTAAGAAGACTAAAGCAGATGGTAAAGTTAATGAAGATGAAAAACCTTTTGATCTTCCTCGTGAGTGGCAGTGGACTCGACTTAACTTTATAACAGAGATAAACCCACGTAATACGAATGTTGATGATAAAACTAAAGCATCATTTGTTCCAATGACTCTAATCACTACATCATACGATGGAGTACATGATTCTGAATCAAGGCCTTGGAGTGAAATAAAGAAAGGCTATACCCATTTTGCTAATGGCGATATTGCTATTGCGAAAATAACACCTTGTTTTGAAAATAGTAAAGCTGCTATTTTTCGTAACTTAGAAAATGGTATTGGCGCAGGGACAACAGAACTCCATGTTGCGCGTCCTTTTGGAGAGCAAGTTGAAAGAAATTTTCTTCTTTTATATTTTAAATCACCTAACTTCTTAACTATGGGTCAAAAGCTTATGACTGGCTCTGCTGGACATAAAAGAGTCCCAAGAAGTTTTTTTGAAAGCAATCCTATTCCACTTCCACCGCTTGCAGAACAAAAACGCATCGTCGCTAAAGTCGATGAACTCATGCTGTTATGTGATCAGCTAGAGCAGCAAACCGAAGCCAGTATCGAGGCTCACGCTACGCTTGTGGAAGTGTTATTAGCCACGTTGACAGATAGTGCTGGCGCTGATGAGCTGGCACAAAACTGGGCGAGAATTGCTGAGCATTTCGACAGCCTGTTCACTACTGAGCAAAGCATTGACGCTCTAAAGCAAACTGTGCTGCAATTGGCGGTAATGGGTAAGTTAGTTCCGCAAAATCTAGATGAAGAACCTGCTTCGGTGTTGTTAGAACGCATAAATGAAGTTAAGTCTAAACTAGTGAAAGAACAAGGTTTAAGAACTTCGGCATCTAAAGAGCTAAATGCCGATGATAAATACCTTACTCAGCCGCATGGTTGGGAATGGATGCGTTTAGGTAATCTTGCAAAGTTTATTGATTATCGTGGCAAGACTCCAACAAAAATAGAAAATGGAGTCAGATTAATTACTGCAAAAAATATACGTTATGGCTATGTTGATTTAAAACCAGAAGAGTTTATATCAGAAGATGAATACACCAGTTGGATGACACGAGGATTTCCAAAACAAGGAGATACTTTATTCACTCCAGAAGCTCCACTTGGAAATGCTGCCAATATAGATATAAAAGGAAAATTTGCATTGGCTCAACGAGCTATTTGTTTCCAATGGCATCTTTCTGAAATTAGTGATTTTTTGCTATTACAAATATTGGCTCAACCTTTTCAACTACAGTTAATAGATAACGCAACAGGTATGACTGCTACAGGTATAAAAGCTTCAAAGCTCAAGGAAATACCTATGATAATCCCCCCTTTAGCTGAACAACAGCGTATAGTTGCTAAAGTTGATGAGCTAATGGCTATTTGCGATCAGCTAAAAGAGAAGCTAAAGCAATCTCAAGAGACGCAAGTTCAGCTTACTGATGCGTTGGTTGATCGGGCTTTAGGATGAGTTTTAGTGTTGAGCTAAGTGTTTTATATGTCTTGATAAGATATAATATCTCTTATCAAGACATTCTACTCGGTAAATCAAATAGTGTTGGTATTGCTACTAAGGACAACTGACCGTTTACACATTCCGTATTGTGCAGAATTAAAAATGCACAGTCAGAATATAACGCTCTACATTAGAAAATAAAACGACTTGTGCATAAATTAGGGGTTGTAAATGTTAAAGGAACTGGTCGCAATTTGCGTACTGATCCTATCGGACAACCCGTTTATATCAGTATGCCATCAGCAGATAAAATCAAAGTCAGTAACATCAAGTTCCGTGATACTCAGCGTAATACTGATGTACCGATTCAGTTGATTGATTTTGACAATGATCCGTACAGCAATACTAACTACGAGCTACCAAAGAACGAAGCTTTTATCTTACCGTTGACCGATGCACTCAAAAGCTGTGAAGTCAAACGTCGTGCGGACCAGAGTCAACAATGTGGTCTTTATGGTAATACAAAGTATCAAGTGAGCTTTGATATCTTGGTTGACAACCAAGCTTCAGAAACGCAGTCATTTACGTTTACGACAGGTCAAGTAAATTATTAGTAGGTAAACTAAAACACCAGTTCGGCTATTGAGACGATAGGGTAAGAATAAGGGCTGAAACAGATAACTGGTTCAGCCCTTATTTTGTAAAACACCTTTGACTATCCTTGAGCGTGTTATACAACTAATCATTAGCATTTTTGACTTTAGAACGATGAGTCTGGCTGTTGCAAAAAGGCTTTTTCATCATTGGTTGAGTCGCGTCCTAACGCCTCGTTGCGATGCGGATAGCGCCCAAATTGATCAATAATTTCTTTGTGGCGATATTCAAAGTCCAATGTGGTGGGATCATTCAACTGCTGGAATAGCGGCAGATAACGGTCATGAATCAGTGCTGACTCAGAATGCATAAATGGAATAATGATGAACCTGCGCCACTGCATCGGCAGCGTATCAAAGTAGGGCTGCTGAACCGCTTCTTGTGCCAGTACGATTGCCATACCGTCTTGAGCAAAAGCGTTAGCTTGACCGCGGTATAGGTTGCGTGAAAACTGATCCAACACGATAATCTCTGCTAATCGTCCTGCCAGCGCCGTAACCGAGCTATTACCGTCCAGTGAAGACTCCGCGATACGCCAAGTGACGCATTCACCTTGCACGGCTGTCTGCCAAGTACTACTGAATTTATCCGCTATCTGTTTATCAAAATGATCGTTTTGTTCAAACCAACACGCTTCATTGTCTTCATTAAACCAAAAATCCAACACTGCACGTGCCTCAGGATCGAGATGAGTCAAATCTATGTCTTTTGGGTCTAGTTGAGAAGAATGAGATCGGCTGGCAGAGGTGGAATAATCGGTTGAGAGTGCCATAAGATATTCTAATTATGATGAATTTAGTCTACTATAGCGCAAATATTTATATCTGTCTGTCAAGATACCAACAGCAGAGTGTCTATTAGGTAATCTATTATGAATGCAAAAAATCTAGAAAATTCTACCAACACAACACTACCACCAACCCCATATTATGTGCTCGATGAAGCGGCCATCGTCGCCAATATGAAAATCATCGCGCGTCTGTGTGAGTTGTCTGGAGCCAAGGCATTACTAGCGTTGAAATGTTTTGCTACATGGGGCGTGTTCGATGTGATGCAGCCTTATCTGCATGGTACGACCTCATCGTCGCTCAATGAAGTCAGATTGGGATATGAAACCTTTGGTAATAATACCGAGGCGGGTAGCCAAGATAAAAAAGAAACACATGCCTATAGCGTTGCCTATAGTGCAGATGAACTGCCAGAAGTATTGAGATACGCTGACAAGATTATCTTTAACTCAATCTCTCAGCTCAATGCTTTTAAAGACCAAGCAGCGGCGCAAAGTATTCCAGTCGGTTTACGACTAAATCCTAAGACCAGCAACTCATCGTTTTTGATTGCTGACCCTGCGCGTCCATTTAGCCGCCTTGGTGAGCATGACAAAGACAAAATTGCAGCAGTGCTCGGTGATATCACTGGTGTTATGATTCATAACAATTGCGAAAACGACAGCTTTGACGCTTTTAGTGAGAGTTTGGCTGATATTGAAAACAGATTCGGTGATGTATTAGCACAGCTTGAGTGGGTGAGCTTGGGCGGTGGTATTCACTTTATCGCACCTGGTTATCCACTAGAAAAGCTCGCTGACAGATTAAAAGCATTTAGCGAAACTTATGGTGTGCAAGTCTATCTTGAGCCGGGTGAAGCGAGTATCCATGGTGCGGGTACGTTGGTCACTACTGTCCTAGATACGATGCATAATCAGAAAAACTTAGCCGTCGTTGATGCTTCTATCGAAGCACATATGCTTGATTTACTGATTTACCGTGAGTCAGCACCGATTGCTGCGATCAATAATGCTACTGCTGACATCGCACCTATTGGTAATCCAGCGGAAGCTGCACCGTCTGAAGCTAATGCTGAGTCAGCAGAACATACTATTATCTATGGTCGTTCTTGCTTGGCAGGTGACATCTTTGGTGAGTATGCATTACCAAGTAACTTACAGATAGGGGATGAGATTGCCCTTGGCAATGCCGCAGGCTATACGATGGTGAAGAAAAACTGGTTCAATGGGGTCAACATGCCTGCAATTGTGATTCGTCGTTTGGACGGTCGTATCGATATCCAGCGTGAGTTTGATTACCAAGACTACAAAGCCAGCCTGTCTTAGGAGTTAGTTTTTTAAACAATGCTATTGTCGGTTTGTGATATTTTTAAGTATTAAAAAACAAAGACTTAGTTTGCATTAGTGAGTATTTTAGTATCTCTGCTTTTTATGCATATTTTTTACCGATAAGGGAATAAAAATTGTTATAATCGCCTCGGGCAAATACTGGAGTGGTATTTGCCCGACGGGTGCGTGGGTTTTCCTCGGTCTTCCTTTTTAATTCACGCATATCATTCACTCGTTTCTGTTTTGCATAGCCGCGATCAACGGTATCGACAGGGACACAAAGGAGGATTGTTCATTGAACACAAACCAACAAGCCACATCTAACAAAAAAGACGTACTCATCATCGGAGCAGGCGGTGTCGCTCAAGTGGTCGCGCATAAATGTGCGATGCACAATGATGTACTCGGCGAGATCCATATCGCCTCACGTACCAAAGACAAATGCGATGCCATCGCGCAGAGCGTAAAAGAAAAAGACAGCTTTAAACAAGCTGCAGTCTTGCATACGCATCAGGTCGATGCGATGGACAGCCAAGCAATTGTGCAGCTGATACAAGACACAAAAATACAAATACTCATCAATGTTGGCTCGGCATTTATCAATATGACCGTTCTAGAAGCTTGTATCGAAACAGGCACGGCATATATAGATACGGCGATTCATGAAGATCCACGTAAGATTTGTGAGACACCGCCGTGGTACAATAACTACGAGTGGCAACGCAAACAGCGCTGTGCAGACAACAATATCACTGCTATTTTAGGTGCAGGGTTTGATCCTGGTATGGTCAACGCTTATGCGCGTCTTGGCTACGACATGATGGATGCAGGTTCAGTGACTGATATTGATATCATCGATATCAATGCGGGCAGTCATGGCAAATACTTTGCGACTAACTTTGATCCAGAGATCAACTTCCGTGAGTTCACAGGTACCGTTTACTCTTGGCAAGACAGCAAATGGCAGTCTAACAAGATGTTTGAAGTTAAACGTACGGATGATTTGCCAGTTGTAGGCGTGCAGAACAGTTATCTGAGTGGTCATGATGAAGTGCATTCATTGTCAGCTAATTTAGATGTACCAAACATCCGTTTCTGGATGGGTTTTGGTGAGCACTATATCAACGTATTCACCGTGCTACAGAGCCTAGGACTACTGTCTGAGCAGCCAGTAATGACGGCTGAAGGTCAAGAAGTAGTACCGTTAAAAGTTGTAAAAGCCGTACTACCAGATCCAAGCTCGCTGGCGCCAAACTATACAGGTAACACTTGTATTGGTGACAAGGTTAAAGGCAAAATCAATGGCGTTGAGACTGAAGTGTTCATTTATAACGTCTCAGATCATAAAGATGCTTACAACGAAGTGGGTAGCCAAGGTATCTCATATACCGCAGGCGTACCCCCTGTTGCGGCAGCCATGCTAGTTGCAACTGGCGAATGGGATGCAGGCAAGATGGTCAACGTCGAAGAGCTAGATGCCAAGCCATTTATCAATTTACTGAATAAGATTGGTCTGCCAACGCGTATCAAAGATAGCGAAGGTGATAGAGCACTTGAGTTTGATATTTAGTTATCAGACTTTATTAATCAAAAAGCCTATCTGTTATAGATAGGCTTTTTTTATGTCTAGGTTTTTACTGTAATTTTACGAGGAAGTAATGGAGCAAATCCTGCTATCTGCAATTTCTGCTATGGCATCGGCTATTGGCGGAACAGGTTGCTGCTACAGTCACGGCTAGCGATGCCATTGCGTTCTTGCTACTATCTATCGTGGTTTGGACAAGTTTTATTGGTGCGCTGGGCGCACCCTACAACTGTCAAAAAATAGGTTGAATATTATGACTGAAAAAACAAGAGAAGAACGTTTTGATTTATTCCAATATTGGCTTATGGATTTATCAGATGCTTTAAATAGATTTATAGATTCAAAACCATTGTGTATAAGAGATAAACTTGATTACTCAATTGAGTCTTTAGATATTATAGAAAACTATTTATTAAGTCAGTATTCACATAACAATGAAATTATACAGGAGCCAGCTGACATACTTAACGGTTATAGTATCTATGTTGGCGAAACATTTAGGAAAGTACTAAGAGATAAGACCGATAGAGATCCAAATACTTGGAAAATTGAATTAGATGACGTGGATTATGTATTTTATAATTTACCTATTATAAAGGTAGGAGCATATACTGGTTGCCCTAGAGCGCTGGTGACTGCTTGTTTAGATAGAAGGAAAGGAAATTATTTTTCAAAAATTTTGATGAATCAAATCAAGTAGGATAATTAATTATTGATTTTATTAACTTAAAAGCCATCATTCGTCATGATGGCTTTTTTCATGCAATTTTACAGTCCAGTAGGGTGCGCCCAGCGCACCACATAACTAAAACACAATCAACCGATTAAACTTCACTAGGATTGTATTCTCGCAACGCCGCAATACGCTCATCTAGCGTTGGATGTGAGCGAAACAGGTTGGCAATACTAAAGCCTTGAGATTGTCCAGACGAGATTGCAAACGCTTTCATGCTCTCAGGCATTTGATCTGGTCGCTGTGCAGAAGAACGCAGTGCATCAAGCGCACTAATCATTTTTTCGCGGCTAGCAAGCTTTGCACCCATTTGATCCGCACGGAATTCACGTAAGCGTGAGAACCACATCACGATGGCAGACGCCAAAAATCCAAGCAAAATATCCATCACAATACTGGTGATAAAGTAACCGATACCGGGGCGATCACTAGTGTTTTTAAACACTGTCCGATCCACGAAGCTACCGACAATGCGCGCAAAGAACATCACAAACGCATTGACCACGCCTTGAATGAGCGCAAGGGTTACCATATCGCCGTTAGCCACATGACCAATCTCATGCGCCAATACGGCCTCGACTTCATCTTGATTCATGTTTTGTAGTAGACCAGACGACACTGCTACTAGTGCTTTATTCTTATTCCAGCCAGTTGCAAACGCGTTTGGCTGCGAATTATTAAAAATACCAACCTCAGGCATACCGATATTTACGGCTTGCGCTTGTTTTGCTACTGTATCGACCAGCCACTGTTCAGTAGCGGTGCGTGGCGATTCTATGACTACTGTACCTGTGGATTTTTTAGCCATCCACTTTGATATAAAGAGTGACACCATCGAGCCAACCATACCGTAGATACTGCACATAACTGCAAGACTGACATAGTTTAGCCCACCTGCCGTGTATACACCGCCAATCCCAAAAAATCTGGACAGTATCCCAAACACAATGCTAAAAACTACGATCACGGCCAAGTTGGTTAACAAGAACAATCCAATGCGCATCATGAGGCTGATTTCCTATGTGTAGTATCTGTATGACCTCGGTAGATAGTTATCTAAAAGGTTTGTTTGCTACGATAGATTTTACTGTGGTTTTCTCTGTCATACTATTTTAATATTGTCAAAGTGCTAAAACAATTATGTTGTCCCAACTATAGCGAGGTTTTTCGAGACAATTAGCGAGCTAGGTATATTAGCTCGTTACCAATACTGGTTAGCTACAGTACAACGTTACCGAAAGTATTGCCTATCGATCTAAGTATTAAGTTTTGGTCAACCATTTCTTATTTTGATTTATCCGAAGATAATGATGACCAAGATTAATCTCTAAAAAATTATAAAAATGAGAACATCCTATGCAACTAGAAATAAATATTATTGACGCCTTTACTAATACTTTGTTCAAAGGTAATTCCGCTGCGGTTATTGTGATAGATAAATGGTTAGATGATACTTTGATGCAGTCTATTGCGTCCGAAAATAATTTGTCTGAGACCGCTTTTATCGTTACTGATGATAACGATGTCTATCATATTCGTTGGTTTTCACCACTGACTGAAATTGACTTCTGTGGTCATGCGACCTTAGCTTCTGCTTACGTGCTGTTTAAGAAAAATCCGAACGTAAAGGTTATTCAATTTTCAGCCAAAGCAGTTGGTATACTTACCATTGTCCAAACAGAATCAGGAAAGATACAAATGGATTTTCCTAGTAGAATGCCTGAAAAAATTGATGAGATTCCTGATAGCTTATTGGCAGGGCTTTCTATTATGCCTGCTGAAGTCTATCGCAATACTCAAGCGTATTTTGTTATCTATGACTCTGAATCCGACGTATTGAATGTTGTGCGTGATAATGACAAATTGAAGCAGCTAGCACCTTATGATGTGGTGGTAACTTGTGAGGCAACCTCAGAAAAGTATCAGGATTATGATTTTGTCTCTAGATACTTTTGGCCAGCAAATGGCGGTGACGAAGACCCAGTGACTGGTTCGGCTCATACTGGGCTTGCACCTTTGTGGGCAGAGCGTTTGGGCAAAAGCGAATTGATTGCCTATCAAGCATCTAGCCGAGGCGGCGCGCTTGACTGTACTGTGGTAGGGGATAGAGTACTCATTTCTGGCAATGCCGTACCTTATCTTACTGGATTTATCACCGTTGAGGAGTAGATAGGTTTGACAGAATTAAAAACCGTTGGGTTGTTTGCGCTGACCGCATTGGCTGAGATTGCAGGGTGTTATCTGCCTTATCTGTGGCTGCGAGAAGGCAAGTCAATCTGGCTACTAATACCTGGCGCGCTGAGTTTAGTCGCGTTTGTTTGGCTGCTGTCATTACATCCGACCGCTGCAGGTAGGGTTTATGCAGCCTATGGCGGTGTATATATTTTTATGGCAATACTATGGTTATGGGCTGTCGATGGTATTCGTCCGACTTCATGGGACATAATAGGTGCTGTGGTCGCGCTACTTGGCATGGCGATCATTATGTTTGCGCCGCGTAGTGCCTAGGGCATGTCTTCAATTCAATCGATGGTAATCTAAATTGACTAAAAATGACTAAATTTTGCCAAACCGCGTCAAATAGCTGGATATTATCGAGACTATTTTCCTTGTTTGACGGCAATTTATCTCATTTCTATGACCATTTTTAAAATGAAGACACACCCTAGTTAGTAAATAGCCGCTAATAAAAAACGGTTCGCCAAATGATCGCATTTGATGAACCGTTCTATATGATTAGTATCTATATATAAAATTAGTGCTTGTCTCGGATACTGCCATTATTGCCGTCTTTCTTAGCTTGTTTGGCGGCTTTTTTCTCTTTAGCTGTTAAAAGCGGCTTCTTTTTGATGTTCTTCTTGCTGTCTTGACCCTTACTCATGGTAACTCCTTTGTAGATAACGCATACAACCCGTTAAGCCAATTGAGCTGACTTAAAGTAAGTATGGTGACAATTAACATAGTCGCTTACTGAATCGAGTATAGGCTTAAGCGTTAGTAATAGATAGCACTCGCACAATTCGCCTACGATTTATTTCTTCTACTTTCTTTAGCAAAATCATTGTGTTAGCCAAATCACATTACAGCTAATTTGTTCAATCAATCATGGTATTTATAAGTGCTTACTTACGGATACATAGCGATTTGCTATAATGGCTAAAAGCCGATGAATAAACGCGGCAAACTTTTATTTATTAACATTTAGCACCATCGTGCTCACTGTTTTGGTCACCCTATTATGCGTATACGTAAACTGTTTAAATTCGAAAATGCTCACATTGTTCGCAACTGTAGCTCTGAGCGTTGCAAGCACTCAATTCATGGTCACAGCTATCAGATTGAGCTTATTTTAGAGGCTAATCGTTTAGATCATGGGCAAATGGTTTATGATTTTGGGCTGCTAAAATCTTCGATCAAAGACATTATCGACAGCTTTGACCATGCGATTTGTTTTTGGAACAAAGACGATCCTGAGTATGTTGCAGCGTGTAAAAAATTCAGCGCGCGCTGGATAAGTCTGCCAGTATCTCCATCGGCAGAACAGTTCTCACGTGTGATATTTTTCTGGGCGCAAGAAATACTGCGCCAGACGCAGATGCAAAATGGCGAAGCAGATGTTAGTGTTTATTCAGTGATTGCTCATGAGACGACGACAGGCTACGCGCAGTGTTTCGCTGACGATGTGACAAACGAGCAAATGGGTAAGCTGGTCTTAGAGGACTTTGAATTTAGTGAGCAAGTTCGTACTGAATGGACTGACTCTGATCTGTATGCCAAGCTGATTCGCGGTGAAAGCTTTACTAATCCAACGGTGACGATGCAAGTACAGGCAGGTTCAGACTAATGCATAACGACCAATCAATCAAAAATAATTGCACTGTGCAAACGCTGATACTGAACTCTGAGCAAGATACCCAGTCATTGGCTAAGCAATTAGCAGCATTGCCACTAGCGGGTGGTGTATGGCTGGCAGGGGACTTGGGCGCTGGCAAAACCACCTTAACTCGCTATTGGTTACAGGCGCTTGGTCATACCGGTGCCGTAAAAAGTCCCACCTACACGTTGGTTGAGCCTTATAGTGTTGAGCAAAATAACGGTACAACCAAGCCTGTGTATCATGCAGACCTATATCGTCTTCAAGATCCAGAAGAGCTTTCTTTTATTGGGTTTGATGAATATCTAGATGAGCCTGAAGCGCTCGTTATTATCGAATGGGCAAGCCGTGCTGATGGCTATCTACCATTGCCAGCTTTATATATCGATATGACTCAAGACGAAAGCGATGATACCGATAATGATGCCCGCCAAGTGATACTGCAATTATCGAACACAGGACAAGCACAAGGTATAGACTTAACAAACTTGAAAATCTAAACAATGCTTACCAATGCGCTTTAAACCCTCCAAAAACATGACAGTCAATAATGCCAGATAGCCATTTCTATACCCGTATCAAAAAACTATCACCGCTGCTCATTAACCAACTAGCAGCAGGTGAGGTCGTGACGCGTCCAGCCGCAGTAGTCAAAGAGCTGCTTGAAAACGCCATTGATGCAGGTGCGACCAATATTGACGTGAGTATCACCCAAGGTGGTATGGGTACGATAGAAGTGGTAGATAATGGCACAGGTATACATCCTGACGATATGGTCATGGCTATCACGCGTCATGCTACTAGCAAAGTCGCTGATGTTGCCAACTTGCACGGTATCACGACGCTGGGTTTCCGCGGCGAAGCGTTAGCGGCGATGGCTGCTGTCTCTCGTTTAAGTTTGACGAGCAGCCATGATGATAGTGGCATTGGTCGCCAATTACAGGTCGCTGGTGTGCTGGATGATACGCCAAAACTGACGCCAGTCGTGCATAATCGTGGTACAACCATTGTAGTAAAAGATCTATACTTTAATGTGCCTGCACGCCGTGGTAACCTGAAATCTATTGCGACTGAGTTTGGTCATATCGAGACGATTGTTCGCGAAGTTGCACTAGCACGAGCTGATGTTGCCTTAACACTATGTCATGATAATAAAAAACGGCTATCGCTCTCTGCAAGCACCCACAGTAGTAGTGACAATAAACGTTTGCCACTATCGCGTCTAGAGCAAGCCACTGGTATGGCGCTGACGGATGATGCACTCAACATATCGATAGATTTATCGAGCCTTATACAACAGCCCATAGCGTACGATAATATGGTGACAAGCCAAGCCTCGATTAGCGGTTGGCTGTGGCCGATGCATCATGAGCAAACGGCCTTACCGAAGCTGATCTATGTGAATGGGAGATTGGTAAAAGAGGCCTTGATTAGTAACCAGATGCGTCAACTGGCTCAGAGTGCCCAGCTGGCAGGTGTGGGTTACGCGCTTTATTTTGAATTACCAACCCAGTGGTTAAATATCAATGTTCATCCATCGAAACAGCGTATCAAAATAAGCCCACTTAACAACATCATGGCGCATTTGAGCCATACGATCCGCACTCAGTTGAAAACGATTGAGACGGTCAAGACCACATCTACGCCGATGGTTGATACTGCTGAAGAGGTTTGCTCAGAGCTACCAGATGGTAATGCTTTGATGGGTGGCTCACTTACAGGTCGCTCGTCTGAAATGTTCACATCGAGTACGCAGCCTACAGATACTCACAGACGTCGCCCGCAAGTACAGTCTGTTAGGCAGTCCTATCAGTCAGATCCAACAAGATCAAACCCAATAGAAACATCCTCTCAAAAATCAACACATTCTCACATTAGTGATTCAACAGATCAAAATAATAGTGACGCTCCACATTATTCTGCTGAAATGAAACTGCGCGCATTTTCATTACCAGTTTGCTTAGATATCGTGACTGGTTTGGGTAACGTGGTAACCGCTACGTCTATTAACTCGAACATAGATGACAGTACATTGCCTTGGTTGCTATTCTACAACCAAGGTCAATGTCTATTAGTAAGTGTCAAAGACTGGCAGTCCAAGGTGAATCAATTATTTGAATCGCAATTATTCGATAGCAAAGCATTTAATCAAAATCAAATGCCAAACAGTGCTAGCGATATCAATCAACAACTCAATGAGCTCAACTCTCAAATGTCTGCACAGGACTCTATAATGTTTGAGACCGATCTCACTGAGATACTAAAAAATAGTTCGCTCAAAGTCATAGACAGCAGCCGTCTAGTAGCGTTGATGCTATCTTCAAAATCATAGCTGTTAAACTGAGCTTCACTTTTGCCACCCTCACTTGACTAAAGGCAACGCCATGCATTCCTCGTCTGATAACGTATCTCAAAACTTGCCGGATAACAGTGTAGTGTGTCTAATGGCACCAACCGCTAGCGGCAAAACAGCATTGGCATATGAGCTATACGATACGGGGCGTTATGAGCTGATTTCGGTAGACTCAGCACTCATATATCGTGACATGAACATTGGTACGGCCAAGCCAACAGCGGCTGAGCTGGCACGCTATCCTCATCATTTAGTTGACATCATTGACCCTACACAAAGCTATAGCGTTGCTGAATTTGTCACTGATGTGGCACGCCTTATTGATGAGTGTCATGAGCGCAAAAAGATACCGCTGTTGGTAGGTGGTACAATGATGTATTACATGGCATTACTCGATGGGTTATCTCCAGTGCCTGATAGTGATGATAGTGTACGTGCGCGCGTCGAACAATGGCGCCAGCAAGAGGGGATTTCGGCACTGTATGACTATCTGGGTAACATCGACCCGATAAGTTATGAGCGTTTGAACGCTACTGATACCCAGCGTATTACCCGCGCGATTGAAGTCTATTTGCAGACAAATAAGCCGATAAGTGAGTGGCAGCGTCAACCAAAACAAGCGCTGGCACATAATCCAGCTCAGCAGTGGTATGCGTTATCGGTTATGCCTGACCGTCCATGGCTGCACGCACGTATTGAACAACGTCTAGATATTATGTGGAATGATGGGCTAGTAACTGAGGTTATTGGCTTACTTGAGAAATATTCGTTGACACCTAACATGCCCTCGATGCGCTGCGTCGGCTATCGACAAGTATTAGAGTATTTGGTTCATATTGATCATGAGATATTTGATAAACCGCACTTAGATAAAGCTCAGTTTTATGACGCTTTTGAAGAGAATGATAGTCTAACCAGAGAAAACAAATCGCAATATAGCATGATGCAATCAACTGCTCAGTCAATGCCAACAACTCACGAGGCTGAGGCACTTGCTTGTCAGGAAATGCAAAATAAGGCATTATATGCTACGAGACAGCTGGCCAAGCGTCAGTACACATGGTTACGAAAAGTTATGCAGTTGCCTAATACTTCGTTAGATAACGCAGTAGGTTGTGACCCCACTACCGAACTTGTTGATAGTAATATAGTGTTGCAAACATTTGCTACAATGGCGCAAGCAAGAGATTACTTATACAAATAGATATATAAATATAATTTTTGACTGTTAATTTATTGTGCGCATATCATATGTACGATTGACTACTATAACGAATACCACGTATGTATAAGAAAGTAATCACCATTAGTTTCAAAAACTAGCATAGATAGCTGTTATACCTTGAATTGGCTGAAAATGGAGCAAGGCACAATGCTTCTTGCCAAGTTTCTACGCCACAAACCAGTAATAATTGACTTTTGTAGATAAAAATAATTAATGAAACAAGTAGTTACTTACTTATTTACAATAACAATGTATTCGCGATAAAGTGGAATCACTTAAGAGCAACCAATATTGATTTAGATACGTTTTACAAAGAAAAAATACCATTGTATCTACCTTTTAGCCATTATAATTAAATTGACACTTAGAATAATTGGCATCCAAAACATAACTATATAATATTTAGGAGAGATTTCATGTCAAAAGGACAAACTTTACAAGATCCATTCTTGAACTCACTGCGCAAAGATCGCATTCCTGTCTCTATTTTTTTGGTCAATGGCATTAAGTTGCAAGGTCAAATTGAATCATTCGATCAGTATGTTGTACTTCTAAAAAACACTGTCAGCCAAATGGTATATAAACACGCAATCTCAACAGTTGTACCTGCACGCAATCCACGTAGCAGTACAACGACAGGCTCTACTACACAACCTCAAAGTGCGGCACCAGCTGGCTATCAAGGCGGTGGGTTTGAACGTGGTAGCAATTCTGCTGGTGGGTTTGACGAACGCGGTTTTGCTTCTAACCGCAGTGGGTTCAACCGCGGTGGTTTTAGCCAAGGTCAAGAACGTGGGTTTGAACGTGGTAGCTTTGGTCAAGGTCAGGAACGCGGTTTTGAGCGCGGCGGCTTTGGTCAGGATCGTGGCTTTGATGCATCAACAGACAATACAGGCTTTGAAAACAAGCCAGATGATGGATCAAATGACAGCAACAGCTAAATAGCTATATGATCTTAGTGTGCTGCATAAAATACACTATCAAGCTATGATGTATCCATTGAAGACCTGCTACGATAGTGGGTTTTTTTTATATCAACAGGTTCATGGCTGTTAGGAAAGCTATTAGACTGTGACAGTATTATAAATCTTGTAGACCATTATTAATATGAAGCAGAGTATAGTAAAATACTATACTGATTCACCATAAAAATAGAGCAGATTCATGAGTGATACTAAAAATAATTTGACCCATGAGCAATTCATTACTACTGCTATCGAAGCGATCAATACCGAGATATCCGCATTGGCGTTACTGATAGAGCAGATCGATGATCGGTTTGCACAAGCATGCGATATTATTTTGGCTTGCCAGGGTCGCGTTGTAGTCACTGGCATGGGTAAGTCAGGATTGATTGGACGCAAAATAGCAGCGACTTTTGCATCGACGGGTACGCCTTCTTTTTTCATGCATCCTGGTGAAGCGGGGCATGGCGATTTGGGTATGCTCGTAAAAGGTGATGTGCTGCTTGCTATTTCAAACTCTGGTGAGTCTGATGAGATCAAAATGCTTTTGCCAGTGGTCAAGCACCTTGACATACCTCTAATCAGTATCAGTCGTGATAAACGCGGTATGTTACCACGAGCCGCTGATATTGTGTTGACGCTTGGTCAATCACAGGAAGCTTGTCCGCTTAACCTTGCACCTACGTCGAGTACGACCGCTACCTTAGCACTTGGCGATGCTCTAGCGGTCGCTTTGGTACATGCGCGAAATTTCACTTCTGAGGACTTTGCACTGTCGCATCCAGCTGGTGCCCTAGGTCGTCAGCTATTGACGCGCGTCGAAGACTTGATGCACACCAAATCAGAAGACCTACCGCTGATCGATCAGCAAGCACCATTACAGCAAGCGCTATTTACGATGTCTGCTGGACGATTAGGTATGACAGTAGTGACTGATGACAGTGATAAAGTTGTTGGCGTATTCACTGATGGTGATTTACGCCGCGGGTTAGAAAAAGGCATTGATCTACAAACACCTATGCATGAAGTGATGGTCAGCAACCCACGCCGTGCTAACAAAAGCATGCGTGCATCGGATGCTTTGAGCGTCATGAATGAAAACGGTATCAGTCAATTACTGATTATCGATGATGAAGACCATCTAGAAGCAATTATTACCGTACATGATTTATTACAAGCTGGTGTTAAATAATACTATCGATCGTCGATAATGTGACAAGATAAAATACTCAGTAACACAGCCGTCAGGATGAGAAAAATAATGCAAGACTTAATAAAAAAAGCTGGACAAGTAAAGCTATTGGTTATGGATGTCGATGGGATTTTATCCAACGGTCAAATCATCTATGATGCTAATGGTATCGAGACCAAAGCATTTTCGGTGCATGATGGCGTAGGTGTTAAGTCTCTCGCGCGTTATGGTATTTTGACCGCTATTATTACTGGTCGTAGTAGTGCGATGGTAAATAAACGAGCTGCAGAGATGGGTGTTAACCATGTGGTACAAGGACGTGATGACAAGCTCATTGCATTAAACGAGCTGTTATCGTCTCTAGATCCTGAACTTAACATTACTGCTGACGACTGTGCTTATATGGGTGATGATTTACCAGATATCAAAGCGATGCAGACAGTGGGATTTGCTGCGACAGTGCCAAACGCGCATGCAGAGGTCATTAAGCGTAGCGATATGGTGACCACTAGAGCGGGTGGTACTGGCGCAGTACGTGAGATATGTGACCTCATCTTAAAAGGACATGGACATTATCAAGACTTTATCGCGAGCTATACGCTTGATGAAGCTCAAACTCAGGATAAACAGTCGTGAATACACGTGTTTTAATTGTACTAGCATTAATCATTGCAGGCATTGCTGGTTGGTTTTTTCAGCAGCAGGGCGACGTAACGCCGCCAGTCAATATTGAAACGACAGATGTCGATTATGAAGCCACTGACATCAAAGCAGTCCAAACGAATGATGAAGGCGAAACTGAGTATGAGCTTACTGCTGAGTCTTTAACTCATAATCCTGAAACCGATCAAGATGAGATGTCAGGTATCACGATGAATTGGGAGCCATCAACAGAACAGCGCTATCGTATTCAAGCGGGCACTGCCGCTATCAGTCAACAGACAGGGGAGTTAAGCCTGTCAGGTGGTTTTACATTGGTGAGCGAAGGGAATAAAGACGCATCCGATATCGAGCCGATAAAAGTGACGGGGACTACGCTAAAAGGCAATACAAAGTCAGGTCAAGTCTACAGTGAAGAACCCGTCCAAATCGAACAAGGCATGAACCGCTTTGAAGCGTCTAGTATGACAGCCAATCTTGAAACAGGTGAGTATGAATTTGGTCAAGTCGCGGTCGCTTTTATGCCAGCTGATCGTCAAGATAAAGCATTGTTTTAACCCATAACCTTTTTATCCATTGTGTGAAAATAGCAGCTAGCATGACGTTTGCAATTTCTATCACGAATTATGAAATGAGCCATTATATGAAATCTAAATTTTTGCCTGCTTTACGTGCATCATCACGCTGCTTACACAACTTACGTACCGTGCCAGTAGTTATGCTATTAGCGCTACCGTTATATAGTCATGCATTGCCATCAGATGCCAATCAACAAATAAAATTGCTAGCGGATAAGGCTACTTATAGCGAGCGTACTGGTGTCACCAGTTATTCAGGTAATGTCATCATTACTCAGGGTACATTTAAGATGACTGCTGATAACATCACTGTCAATCTCTCTCAGCAACGTAGTATCAACTCAGCGGTAGCAACAGGTCGTCCAGCCACTATGCAGCAAGTGGTCACGCAAGAAAAAGGACTGGCCAAAGGTCAAGCCAATAAGATTGATTACAATGCAGTATCCGGCATCATCACGCTAACGGGAAATGCTAAGCTGGTACAGAATGGGGCAAGTTTTGCTGGTAATGTGATTCGTTATAGCCTAAAAGCTGGCGATGTCGAAGCAACTGCTGGTGGTAATCAACGAGTAGAGCTCGTGTTTCCGCCTAACAACAATACTAGCCAAAGCGGTGTACGCTAGTCTATGCCAGTATGGTCGTAAGATTAAAATATGAGCAGCTAAACAAGGCTTTGGCAGTGCTTGAATTTTGTGAAAGTAAGAGTGAGCTATGAGCGATAATAAAAATACAAACCCTTCAGCATTGAATACCAATACGGCACCTGTCGCTCGATTGACGATGCAAAACTTAGGCAAACGTTATGGTAAACGCTGGGTCGTCAAAGACGTCTCGTTTTCTGTTGAGCAGGGCCAAGTTGTCGGGCTATTAGGTCCCAATGGGGCAGGTAAAACCACCAGTTTTTATATGGTAGTCGGATTGGTCAATATGGATAAGGGCCGCGTCACTCTAGGGAAAATGGACTTATCCAAATATGCTATGCATGAGCGTGCTCGTGCTGGCATTGGATATTTGCCTCAAGAAGCATCGATATTTCGCAAGCTCTCTATCGAAGACAACATATTAGCCATCCTGCAAACTCGTACAGCGTTAAGTAAAGCTGAGCAGCAGCAGGAGCTTGAAAAACTGATTGGTGAGTTCCATTTAGAACATGTACGTACATCGCTGGGGATGAGCGTATCAGGCGGTGAGCGTCGCCGCTGTGAGATTGCTCGTGCACTGGCAGCTGATCCTAAGTTTATCTTATTGGATGAGCCGTTTGCAGGTGTAGATCCTATTTCTGTCGGTGACATCAAAGACGTTATCTTAACACTGAAAAACCGTGGTATCGGTGTTTTGATCACTGACCATAATGTTCGTGATACATTGGCCATCTGTGAAAAAGCTTATATTGTTTCAGAGGGTGCAATCATCGCCGAAGGAACATCATCTGAAGTATTGGATAATGATTTGGTAAAATCTGTCTACTTAGGTAAAGACTTCCAAGTATAGTCTAAAAACCTAATATTTTTTCTCATACTTATATCTCTACAGACTGCTGGCTCTAGTATTGTGGACTGACTCACAAAGCCAGTAGTAAGCACATTTCCTATAGCTATAATAGCAACCATAATACTTATACGTTGAATATCAACCCATCTGTAACACACAGCCGATAACGTCAATGGCTGCATACTCTATCTCTCTAACGCTTATCGAAACATATCGATACTTCATTGATTATTCTCGACTAACCACCTGAATAAGGCTCATTATTTATGGCAAAAAATAAAAGCAGTTATGTCTGTCAGGAGTGCGGTGCGCATTTTGGTAAATGGGCAGGGCAGTGTACAGATTGCGGCGAATGGAATAGTTTGGTTGAAGCCCCAAATGTCAGCATGCCGCATCATAATAAGAGTAGTGCTAAGTCTACGCCGAGTCGAGCCACACCTCGTAATACGGGTGCAGCAGCTGGTAACTACTCAGGTACTCATAGCGCAGTAATGCCGCTTAATGCAGTAAGCGTCACGTTAGACACGCGCTTGCCAACAGGCATCAGTGAGTTTGATCGAGTGCTTGGCGGTGGGTTGGTAGCTGGTTCTGTTGTGCTGATCGGTGGTGATCCCGGTATTGGTAAATCAACTATATTGTTGCAAACAGCAACCAATATGGCGCGTGCTGAATCACTAGCAGGGAGTGCACTATACGTCACAGGTGAGGAGTCACTTGCGCAGGTGGCTATGCGCGCTAAGCGCCTAGACCTACCTGCTGATAGGCTTCGCGTATTGGCAGAGACCAACGTGGAAACCATTTGTGCCGCTTTGACTCAAGAGCAGCCAGCCATCGCTATCATTGACTCTATTCAGACTATCTATACTGATGCCATCAACTCAGCACCAGGCGGTGTTAGCCAGATTAGAGAGTCTGCTGCTATCTTGACACGCTACGCAAAACAAACAGGTACTGCGCTATTTTTAGTCGGTCACGTGACCAAAGAAGGCACACTAGCAGGTCCACGTGTGCTTGAGCATATGGTTGATACGGTACTGTACTTTGAAGGTCAGTCTGACTCACGCTTTCGAATGATTCGTGCGGTCAAAAACCGCTTTGGCGCTGTAAATGAGCTAGGGATTTTTGGTATGACTGATATGGGGTTAAAAGAAGTTGCCAATCCGTCAGCTATATTTTTGAGTCGTTATGATAAGCCTGTTGCCGGATCTGTGGTCATGGTTAGCCGTGAAGGTACAAGGCCTTTGCTAGTAGAAGTACAGGCATTGGTTGATGACTCTCAAGGCTCACCCAGACGGATGGCATTAGGATTAGACTTTCAACGTTTGTCGATGCTACTAGCGGTTATGCATCGTCATGGCGGGATTCATACCAGTGGACAAGATGTCTATGTCAATGTGGTGGGCGGTGTCAAAGTTATAGAGACAGGGTCTGACTTAGCGGTGCTACTGGCATGCGCTTCAAGTATTAAAGAAAAACCGTTACCTTCGTCATTAGCGGTGTTTGGTGAAGTGGGTCTCTCTGGTGAAATTCGCCCAGTACCTAATGGTCAGGAACGTTTGAAAGAAGCGATGAAACATGGATTTAAGCATGCGATTATTCCAAAAGCCAATGCGCCTGCTAAAGGTGCGCCGCAGTTCAAAGGAATCAATGTGATTGCGGTTGAGCGTCTTGACGATGCTATCGAAAGCGCGTTTGAATTATAGCCAATGTTAAGAAGAACGATTGGCTTTATACACGATGATATCCCACCACAAAAAAGCGCCTAGCTTATGATGAACTAGGCGCTTTTATCTGTCTGATTTGTATAGAGCTGATTCAGCTAAGTAGCTAGATCATTGGCTCGAAACTAAGGTCCTGAAACGCGCTCAATCGCGACATTACCCACACCTTTACTCGTAATACCAAGTTTTTTGGCAGCACCGTAAGATAAGTCTAATACACGGTTGCCATGGAATGGACCACGATCATTAACTTTTACGACAACGCTTTTGCCATTGGTTTTGTTAGTAACCTTGACATAACAGTTCAATGGCAGTGAGCGATGCGCTGCTGTTAGCGCATTCATATCGAAGGTTTCACCACTGGCTGTTTTGCGACCATGAAACTTACGACCATACCAAGAAGCTAGGCCTGTTTGCTTGAACTTGCTCACTGAATTAGAAGCGACTGCTGTCAGACGTTCTAATACGTCTTCGTCATTGGTGACTTGGGTCGTATCGCTAGCCAATAAAGAGCTGCTAAGCGCTAGTGAGGTAGGCTGACGTGCTGATTTGACCAGACTTGATGCACCATCATGTTGACGGCTAAGCTCACCAAGTACACGATCGATATGGGAGGCGTTATCTTGCGTAATCATTGCAAGGGAGGTTTTAGCTTCTACAGCATTTACATTTGTAGCAACTGCAGATCCAGCGAATAACACTGCTGACATAGTAAGTAAACCAGATAAACGCTTATTCATAAATACCTCTATAGCTTATACATTAAAACCTAGCTCTAAATTTTTTAGATCGAAAATGATGATGTCAAATCATGCTAACCGTAACTCATTTTCTGAAGTCTTCGTATTAATGTGTCAGCTTACTGACGATTAATGATAAGACCTTTATAGGTTTTTATGTATGGTAATTTTCATTTTATGATCATAAGTAACGGTAAAAATTATCGATGTTACCTAGGTCATGCTCAAATGATAGTTAGTGATATTTATTAAATACTTATGTCTAAATTTAAAAGTAAATATCACTATACGTCGTATCTACAAAATGTCTGATATACCAACTTTCTAAAAGCGCTAAATTAATGAAGGGTTTAAATATGATTACGTGATGCTTTGTTGTTAAACCGTTAATTAAGTAGTGTATTTGAAAGCCTCAAATCGACAAGATGACAACTATACGGCCGGGCTACAACTAAAATATAATTAAATGCAAAGTTTGTTAGTAGCTATGTACTGGTTATGTATCGAAGTACAGTAAATGAGGTTAACGCAATTTTTTATAAAAAACAAGGAATAAAATATTTTAGCCTTAGTTTATAATCAAATAATGTTGGAAAAATATCTGCTTGCTAACCTATCTTATAAGTAATTAAATAACAACAGCTTATATAGCATGCGGAGTCGAATATAGAATATTCTGAGCACAAATTATGTCCTATTTGTTAAAAGTAACAAAATATTAATGACCGTGAAGCTATCAATATACTAGGGCTTTTTGTAGTAGAACACAAAGATGGAATGTACAGAATATAAAAGATTATATGGTATGCCTGTATGGATATTTCAAGAATTGAATGCTGGTTTATACCATATAAGCTATTGATTTATAGGATATTAAATTGATAACTACGACTGGTTAACCAGACTTGTGCGTATGAATGGACATAAGTAAACCAAATCCTGCCATCAAAGTCACAATAGCAGTACCACCATAACTAATAAAAGGTAGAGGGACACCAACGACAGGCAAAATACCGCCAACCATACCGACATTAACGAATATGTATACGAAAAAAGACATGGCGATAGCACCTGCCAATAGCCTGCTGTAGACATCAGGGTGAGTGAGCGCAATATAAAGGGCGCGTGTTAGTAGGCAAGAGTAAATAAACATGAGTAGCATGACGCCCATCAGACCGAACTCTTCAGAGAAGGCAGCGATAATAAAGTCAGTATGTCCCTCTGGTAAAAAATGCAAATGCGACTGTGTGCCTTCCAAGTAGCCTTTTCCCGTAAGACCACCTGAACCAATAGCGGTCTTTGACTGAATGATATTCCATCCGGCACCTTGTACGTCAGCCTCAGGATTGAGTAGGGTCAATACTCGCGTACGCTGATAATCATGCAATAAAAAATTCCATGCAAACGCAATAAAGGGTATCGCCAAAACAATAGCGGCAGAGATAAGGCGCCAAGAGAGCCCTGCTAAGAACAGCACAAAGATACCGCTGGCTGCTACCAATAATGATGTTCCAAGGTCCGGTTCTTTTGCAATCAATAGTACAGGAACGATAATAAGCGCCAAGGTAATGGCAATACTGGATGCTGAGGGTGGTAGATCACGTTTTGATAAAAACCAAGCACACATCATAGGCATACCAAGTTTCATGAATTCTGAGGGTTGCACACTGCCAAATCCAGGTATTCTGATCCATCGCTGGGCACCCATACGCACCTCACCGATGACATCTACTAGCACCAATAGTATAAGTCCTAGTACATAAAATACAGGCGTGAAGGTGCGATAGAGACTGGGCGGTATCTGAGCCATAATAAACATGATTATGAAAGCCACACCGTAACTCACCATCTGGCGTATGACCATACCCACATCCTGACTGGCCGCGCTATACAAAATCGTCAAGCCAATACAACAAACCGTTAGCAATAACAAGGTCAGCCACGGATCGATATGAATACGCTGCCACAGCGTCGGTGCATGACCCTGACCTAGGTGATGGCTTTGACGTGAAAAACGGTATTGAGGATTAGAAGACATAGGCAGAGTTTGACTAGTAATTAGGTAAGAGGGAGACGTCGTCTAAAATGTCTGATAAGACTGTGGTTTATCTATTTTAGTAGAAACTATAGAAAAAACAGTGAGTCGATTTTTAACATCTAGGCAATAAAGTCACGTAATTATAAAGATTATGAGGATAAGTGTTAATTACGAATAGCATGCCTCAGATTAGAGGCGATAGTTTAGCCTGCTTGCTGAAAATTTGATAGTATCGATAAAACGTTTTTAGCGGTAGATTCCTGCAATGATAAAATCAAACAACCATAACCGTAGGCAGTTTAGCCAGTCTATTATGGCACTAATTGTCTTTGCAAGCAGTGTCAGTGTACATGCCGCTATTATAAGTGATAATAGTGAGCGCCGTATCGTAGTGCGTCAGAGTAATAGTGACAGTAGTAATGCCTATATCACGCCCTCTAATAATGTTGCCAAACAGCGTCCCGGCGTGACTATGTTGAATGGGACTAAGTCGAATGGGGGAAACTCATCAGGTGGCGATAGTATGCAAAGCTTGATTGCACAAAAGCAGCGTGATTTCAATATTGATGCCAGCATATCTATCGAAGAAAGCAAACGCGTCAGTATCAACCGCCGCCAGCCCATCTACAATACAACCTACAGTAATAATAGCTACAGCACAGCAAGCAATACTTATAATAGCGCTTATAACGACTTTACCAGCATGGATTTCAATGCATGGCTCAATAGTAACAGTTACCGTGCTAGGCAGGTGGCAGAGTACCAAAGCTATCTGAGCTCGCGCGTAGGGGCGCGAAATGTACCGCCATTGTCTCAGTTACTGACCACAGCGCGTAGCTGGCAGAAATGCGGTTATGAGCCCTATCAATTGCCACCGCAAGAGCTGTGGTCGAATATCGTACCGACACTACATCTATATAGCGAATTAAAAAACCAAGGGATATTGCCACCGAGCACTGAGATACGTTCGGTATACCGCAGTCCTGGTCTCAATGACTGTGCAGGCGGTGCAGATGGTAGTAAACATATGAATGCTAGTGCGATAGATGTTTGGGTGCCAGAGTATGAAGATAATCTATGGCGTCTTAGTACTATGCAAGATGGATTATGTCAATTTTGGCAATATCAAGGTCAAGCCTATAACTTCGGTCTAGGGTTGTATTCTACAGGTGCCATCCATCTCGACACAGATGGTTATCGTAAATGGGGCTTCGACCATGCAAGTAGCAGCTCTTCTTGCCGTTACTAGCAAATAATTAGCAGATAAAAACCTAGATTTACATGGTAAAAGTAGATAGGGACGTTATAATATAGCGCTGATAAGTTCTAGGATAAAAGTAAATATAGAACGATAAGCTAGACGCATAAGTTCACTGAAAATTTGTTTGGTATTTATGGTTTATGCTTTAATGATAGTACTTTTCTTACCTATCTTTGTATCCTTGTCGCTCTTCAAGGAAGAAGATTACGTTATCACAAGCAGGGTTTATGACAAAGCAGCGCGCGACACTTAAACAGTACAGTCAGTCAAATAATAAGAACCAAGGCTTTTTTCGTTCAAGATATATGTATGGCGCGTTAGTAGGTACGGCATTTTTATCCGCATTACTTGTTAGTGCCTGCAGCCCACAAACGCATTCTGACAGCCGCTCATCGGTCACAGATAAGAATACAATCAGCCGTAATAATATTGAAAAAAACTCTAAAAATATTGAAGACGGTATTAAAAACTCTTATGCACGTTTGGCATCAAAACGCTCTGATGTCTGTCCGAAGCTAATAGAAGAAGGGCATGGCAGTCAGGTCATTGAGCGCCTTGCAGAAGTCATGGTAAACGACTATTGCGACTATTTTCTATACCCGCGAGATGGTCAAAGTATTTCAGTAGCAACTAACAGTCGTCAAATCGAGGCATTACTGATAGTTCCATCGCTGCATAACTTTGCTAATGGAGATTACCAGGTAACGTCTTATGACAAGCATATCATTCGATTGAGCTATAACGGAGCAACCCATAAGCCCAAAGACCTCAGTTATGATGTTGCAATGACCATTTCTGATAACGCGTATTTATAGTAGCGTCTATCATGAGATTTGTATCGCAGTGTTTTGAGTCTTGAAACGTCAGCTATGAGGGATGTGTTTCCTGTCCTTCATAGCTGATGTGGTTGATTTGTATATGTTCCTAAATAATCTATTTGTTCACTGGTTTATCTTTCCAAGGGTCATCTTGTCCCACAGTTACAATCAAAAAATCATCAGGCTTTAGCGTATCACGCATGGTTTGATTGACTTCTACAAGCGTGACCTGATCAATACGATTGGTATAATCAGCCAAGTAATTGTTCGGCAATTGATAAAAATTCATCATTCCTAACAAGCCGTTAATACCTGCGTTGCTTGCAAAGCCCATTGGAAAACTATTTTTTAAGTTGTCTGTTGTCAAGCGCATCTCATCCTGAGTGACACCTTTTTCTAGTGTCTTATTAATAACTCCTAAGCTTGCATCGATCGCTGCGCGCGCCTTATCGTTGCGCGTCGAAAACCCAATCTGATAAGGGCCTCGTGCTAGCATCGGACTCATTGAACCTGAAATACCATAGGTATAACCCAAGTTTTGTCTAACCTCAGTCATTAATCGCGCATTAAAATCACTACCTGCCATGATCTCATTACCAACTGCAAAATTGGTTTGTTGCTGCTGCGCCACAGCATCGATTGCACGTTTACTACCCAGTTGACCCATTAGGACAGTGGTTTGGGTACTTGGGAATGGGATGTGTATATGCTGCGCCGTAGTAAGGGGTGTGGGTTCAGGTAATTCTGCTGCGGCCTGTCCTGTAGGTAGCTTGGTGGTGATCTCTTCAGCCAGACGTTTCGCTTGGACTAATGTCAAATTGCCCGTCATAGCGATAGAAGCATTTGCTGCTACTAAATACCGATGTTTGAAGTCTAATAACTGCTGCTTTTGGATGGTAGGCACGCTTTCGAGTGTGCCTACCGAGGGGTGCGCATAAGGATGGTTGCCATACAATGCATTATTAAAAGCAATGCTTGCAAGGCTATTAGGGTCTTGTTTTTGCTGCTGTAAACCAACCAGTAGTCGTGCCTTGTTGCGTACTAGCACATCATCATTAAACGTAGGTTCACTCACCATCTGCGTCATCAAGTCAACAGCAGGTAGCAGATGCTCGTCATCAGATAAGCTGCGTAGTGAAACAATAAACATGTCTTTGTACGCGCTACTGCTCAAATTGATGCCTAAAGTTTCAACGGCTCGCGTGAATGCGTTTTCATCTAAACTCGTGGTACCTTGCCCAAGCATTGTCGCTGTCATGTTGGCGATGCCAAAACCATCTTTGTTGATGCTACCGTCACGCGCACTACCAGCGTTAAAGCGCAGGTCTATGTCGACGATTGGCAAGGCGGTGGTTTTTACGAATTTTACAGGGACGCCAGCCTTAGTTTTAAATTGTTGGATTGTTGGCACGGTGACTTTTAGAGGTTCGGCGTTATCAATACTAGTCAGCTTAGACAGTGCCGCAATAGGCGCACTGGCATCGACGACAGCAGGTGCGCGGTAATCTTCAGCACCTGTTGTCTCAGCTTGAGCGGTAGTAGTCAATATACCCAAAGCAAGTACGAGGCTGCTGCTAAGATATGACCATTTTTTCAATGAGCTAGCACTTGATATTTTCTGTCTTACTTGAGAGTCATACTTATTCTGAATCATGATGTTCTTCTTATTAAAAATACGTTTTTATCGTCATTTTTATTAGGCGCTTGATGATAGGCAGCCGTTACTTTGCTTGGTTTTGCTTTTCTTCGGGTGGCACGATATGCATCACCGTAAGGTTGTTCTTAACCAAGTATTTTTTACTGGCAGCCTGAATGTCATCTACACTGATACTATCGAGTTTGGTTGGCAGCTTGGCAAGCAATCTATCATCTAAACCAATAGACTGTAGCGAGCCTATCATACGTGCCTGTCCCTCCATACTATCTTGCGCATAAACCAAGCCTGTGACCGTATTGGTCTTAGCACGGCTGATTTCGTCGGCAGCAATGGGATCTGTTTTGAGCTTTTCTATTTCTGACGTTATGGCTTGCTGCGCTTGCTCTAAGTTGACACCTTCACGCGGTGTTGCCTGAATTAAGAATAGTCCATCGCCGCGATCGAGCAAGTCATAAGAAGTACCAACGGTAGTTAGCAGACCTTGCTCACGTATCAGTCGACTCTCTAAGCGTGCAGATAGACCACCGTCGAGTACGTCTTGAGCAAGGGAGAGGGCATAGGCCTGTTTTTCGTCATTTGCGCCTGCCGTCACCAAACTAGGCACGTTGTAACCCATTAAGAGAACAGGCACTTGGACGGCCTGCTCAGACTCTACTTTTTGATACCCTCGAAAGCCCTTTTGCGTGACAGCATTGCGTTTAGGTACGTCGCTTGGTGCAAGCGTGCCAAAATAGCGTTTGACTTGCGCGAGCACATCTTGTGGTTGTACGTCACCAACGATGACCAAAGTGGCATTGTTGGGTGCATACCATGTCTTGTACCAGTCTGTTAAATCAGAGAGTTTGATTGACTCAAGCTCACTCATCGGTCCAATGACAGACTCACCCTTCGGACTGTCAGGTAGTGCTAGCAGGCGAAATGACTCGTAAGCTTTGGCAAGTGGATTGTCATCAGTACGTTGACGGCGCTCCTCCATAACGACTTGATGCTCTTTGGCAAACTCTTTATCATCGAAAGTCAGATTTTTCATGCGATCTGCTTCAAGCTCTAAAGCCAAAGGCATGCGGTTAGCAGGAAACAGCTCGTAGTACCCCGTATAGTCATAGCTGGTAAAGGCATTGTTGACACCGCCAAATTTGGCAATCAACCGTTCATAATCGTCACTTGATACATCAGTGGTTCCTTTGAACATCATATGCTCAAGCACGTGTGAGATACCTCCCTTATCAGTTGGCTCATCTGCCGAGCCTACTCGATACCAGATTTGTGTCATGGCGACTGGGGCACGGTGGTCCTCTTTTATAACTACTTTTAGACCGTTTTCTAACTGATACTCATGTCGACCTGACATGTCCATTGCCAGTGCGGATGGCTGTGATTCTTGACTTGTGTCTGAACTAGGCTGCCCCGTACCATTTGCCGCGACTGAATTGGTAGCACTAGCTATAGGGTTAGTAGGCATCGTACTGGTCTGACAGGCGGTCAGTGACGCTGCTATCGCCAAGGCACAAGCAATACGTAATGGGTTGATCGGTAGTGGTAAATGCAATGGCATGGTATGGTCTACTTATATAAAATGATGACTAAAGAGAATGACGACAGTTATAGTAATAATGAATCGTAGTGCTAAGGAGTCATAGTAATAATGAACCTCATAAAGAGGTTTGAGTGCCTACCATGACACTAGCTGTGGGTCTGAACTCTTGCGTGGTGCTGCAGCCTGCCACAGACAATACTGTTGTCGTTAACAAAATAGCCGCACTGATATTGGTGATGCTTTTGTAGTGCTTAGATAGTAGAGACATGAGCATTTCCTAATAAAGAGTCGTTGATAGTCTTGGTAGAGTAGGCGAAGTCTAGCCAGTTACAAGTCAGAATTTTGTGTCCAAACCTTAAGCAAAACTTTCTAAAATTTTTGAGTGACTTTTAGAGCCGATATATTTTAATGATAGTCTATTATGGTAAGGGCTGAGCACGACTTTAATTATGCTAAAATAGGCTGAAATTCATTGTCACGTCGCTCATAAGCGTATAAAGACATAAAAATTTATCTACAATGAACAAATAATTGATAATGATAACTTTTAGGGCAAAATTATGAATAACCCAAACAATAACAACCGCGTAGTCATTAACTTAGATGATGGTCTTGATGACTTAGATGACGATGATATTACCTTACCCAGTCTACCGGTACAATCGGTGCCCATCGTTGATGATTCTGAGCGCGCAGCTGTACTCGAGGACAGTACGACAATCCAAGACATCTCAAATAACGATGCAGAAGAAAATATTGCTTTGGCCACGCCAATCATTATGACTGAAGAGCATAACGTACCTAAAGGAGATTCTGAAAGCTTCTCGAGTGTCACAGAGACAGATGTTGCAAACAACTCTGATACCGTGTCAACCGTACCCACCATGCCATTGCAAGAACAGTTGGGAGACACGCCAAGCGTGAGTCCAACTAACAGCAGCAGTATACAAACTGATAGTCCAAAAGAGCCAGTAGAAGAACCAGTAGAGCCGCAAGAGAATAAGAAAAAAGGCAGCTGGTTTAACCGTATGAAAACGGGACTCAGTAAGTCACGTAAAAACTTGGCCGAAGGCATGGTCAGTATTCTTATCGGTGGTAAAGAGATCGATGATGAGCTGTTAGAAGAGGTCGAAGATCAGTTATTGGTTGCTGATATTGGGGTCAACGCGACCAACCGTATCATTAAGAGCCTCACCGAGCAGACTGCTCGTGGTGATCTGATCTATGCACACTCTTTATATAAAGCCTTACAAAGTGAGCTGGTTGATATTTTGACGCCTAAAGTTGAGCCATTGTTCATTGATACCAGCAAGAAACCATTTGTTATTTTAGTGGTTGGCGTTAATGGTGTGGGCAAGACGACAACCATTGGTAAACTTGCCAAGCGCTTACAAGGTGAAGGTAAATCAGTCATGCTAGCAGCAGGTGATACGTTCCGTGCAGCAGCCACCGAGCAGCTGCAAATTTGGGGTGAGCGTAATGATATCCCAGTCGTTGCGCAAGGGCATGGCTCTGATAGTGCTTCTGTCATCTTTGATGCCATGCAATCTGCCAAAGCCAAAAATATCGATGTCCTTATAGCCGATACAGCTGGTCGTCTACAGAATAAGACACATTTGATGGCAGAATTAGAGAAGGTCGTACGCGTGATGCGTAAGGCTGATCCAAGCGCACCGCATGAAGGTATGATCGTACTCGATGCTGGTACGGGTCAGAACGCCATCAATCAAGTTGAGTTATTCAACAAGGTTGTACCTCTGACGGGTATTACTATTACCAAACTGGACGGCACTGCTAAAGGGGGCGTAGTATTCAATATCGCTGAGACGACAGATGTGCCTATCCGCTACATTGGTGTAGGTGAGTCTATTGATGATTTGCGCGCCTTTAGTCCAAAACAATTTGTCGCCGCTTTGTTTGAGACCGACGATAAAGAATAAGAGAGCCAGTTTAATTGGTAAATTATTTTTAAAAGAATAGGGAAGTAGACGCCATGATAGTTACCATAGCAGCTGTTGGGTCATATCAATTTACTTTGATCGCACATGTCAATGAGCATAACAGCGAGCCCAGCCGTCCCATGCTTGTTGAAGCCAACTGGCTGCTGGTAGGTAACTCATGGCATAGCTCAAAATCTGTCCCTAAAATCAAAAAGTATTACGATATGTCAGATGAAGATTTTACCTTTATAGATAGTAATAGCCTAAGCATGAGTGACCCTGCTCAAGCGTTATTAATAGAAACGATTTTCCAACTCAAAGATTACGCTGCTGGTAAGCGTAAGACACTGGATTTACCTTTGGATTTTTCTATGGGTACTGAGTTTCAGCAAAGAGTATGGCAGGCACTGCAGGGTATTGAGTATGGCGAAACCATTAGCTATGCCACACTCGCCCAGCGTGTCAACAGTCCAAAGGGATTCCGTGCGGTCGCGCAGGCTAACGGTAAGAATCCTTTTAGTATCATCGTTCCTTGTCATCGTGTCATTGCGAGCGATGGCAAGCTTGGTGGCTATACAGGCGGGCTGGATAAAAAAGAATATTTGCTAGCGCTTGAAAATGCATGGTATAAAAAGTAGTTTTATTTATTTTTTCCATAGAAAAAAGGGCCAAACACATCAGTATTTGGCCCTTTTTTTGAACTGCTGATAAGATTATGCTTCAAGCTGCGCCATGACATCAGCAGAGAAATTCACATTAGTATAAACTTCTTGCACATCATCCGCATCTTCTAACATATCAATCATTTTTATGATCTTTTCAGCATCGTCGACATTATCGATTTCAGCCGTGGTAGATGGCGACATAGTCACCTCAGCATTATCAGAAACAAGACCAGCCGCATTTAGAGCATCTTGGACTTTACCGAAACTTTCCCATTCAGTAATGACAAGCAAACTCTCACCATCGTTTTCGATATCAACGGCACCAGCATCTAGTGCTACTAGCATCACCTCGTCCTCTAAGCTCACATCATTGAAAGTGATCTCACCGCGTTTGGTAAACAGGTAAGCCACTGAACCTGATGTACCAAGGTTGCCATCACATTTGGTAAAAGCGTGACGGACTTCACTTACCGTACGATTGAGGTTGTCAGTCATGGTTTCGACAAGTACCGCCACACCGCCAACACCGTAGCCTTCGTAGCTGACTTCTTCCATATTTTCGTTATCGCCGCCGCCTGTACCACGGTCGACAGCACGGTTGATCGTGTCACGAGTCATGTTGACCGATAGGGCTTTTTCGATAGCGGCACGCAAGCGTGGGTTTTTATCAGGATCAGGATCACCTTGTTTGGCTGCTGAGACGATTTCACGGATAACTTTGGTAAATATCTTGCCTCTTACTGCATCCTGACGGGCTTTGCGGTGTTTAATATTTGCCCATTTTGAATGGCCTGCCATATAACATCCTTAGATTCTACGTATTATTTTTTGTGGGTAAAAAGAATTATAGTTGCACTCTTTAGTATGTGATTGTCTGATTCCATACTATCATTACTTTGTCTACTTGAGGTAGTAGCGCTACTGGCACGTTAACGATTTGTATGTTGTTAAAGGTGCTTTTTTGCTACACTGTGGCAACTTATAGATTGTACTCACTATGATAAGTGAGCGATATTATAAACCAGTTTTAGCCGTCTTGACCAACTTGCCCTTATCCATCACATTTTAAATCATTGAGTGCTATCAAGCCATTGATTTTATAAAGTACTGATTCTATGAAGCAACCCACTGCCGAAGCTCTGACACACTTGCGTAACCGCATACACATCATCATCGAAGGGACAGATACCCGCTCGGGTAAGCTTTTTGATATTGTTTTGCTGATTGCGATTTTGGCCAGTGTTGCTGTTGTCATGCTTGATAGTGTGCTGTATATGCGCTTGCAATATGGCACCTTGTTTTTTTATGCAGAGTGGTTTTTTACTATTCTGTTTACCATTGAGTATGTGCTAAGACTGTTCTCAGCACCCAACCGCTTACGTTATGCTTTTAGCTTCTTTGGTATAGTGGATTTACTGTCTGTACTGCCGAGTTATTTGAGTTTGATGTTTGTGGGCGTGCAGTATCTACTGGTGATACGAGTATTGCGTATTTTACGTATATTCCGTGTACTCAAGCTCAAAGCCTACATGCAACAGGCTGGTTTTTTGGCCTCTGCACTAAGGACCAGTCAACAGAAAATTACGGTATTTTTCTTATCACTTGTACTGCTTGTGACTATCTTTGGTTCCATTATTTACGTGGTAGAAGGGCCTGAGAATGGGTTCACCAGTATCCCACTGTCTATCTACTGGGCGGTCGTCACGATGACGACAGTTGGGTATGGTGATATGTCGCCCAAGACACCGCTAGGGCAGGCAATCGCAACCATGGTCATGATCACAGGTTATTCGATTATTGCGGTACCGACAGGTATCTTTACCTCTGAGCTTGCTCGTAATATGCGTCCACAGCTCAATCCAGTGACTTGCCCCAACTGCGGTAAATTTGGACATGCCGTAGGCGCAGACTTTTGCGATCGCTGTGGTCATGCGTTACATATTTAGTGAGCCATTTTTTAGCCAGTAACCAGTTGTGTAGCAACCGTTAGACGATTCATTAGGCTTCAATGTATTCGTCAACGAGTGGTGATAGGTCGATTTCGACATCTAGATTGACCAAGTTCCAATACTGTCCTGATATGGTACGATCCAACATCATCGTTGTGGCGGAAGGCTGAAACTGTCCAAAGTATTTCAATGACGTGCGCATTTGGGCAATAGCATCATGATGTATCTGACTGCTGCCAAAATCAAAGGCACCTTCTTGATAAGGGCTAATAGATAAAGGTTTTAGGCCAATCGATAGCCATTTTTCATAGAACTCACCGGGGATGTTTTTGTCATCTTCACGGCGAATATCTAGAGCGACAAGGTCTTGCTCGAGTGCGGTCACATCGCCTTTAATAGCATGTCTTGCGAAACGACGGAACAGTTGGACTTCGCTATCGCTATAGCTACGAATACCGCCAAAATCATAGGCAACTACGCTACCGTCATGACGAAAGGCGAAGTTACCTGGATGTGGGTCACAATGCATGCGGTACAAGCCAAATAGCTGTCCTGCGGTAAAGTGAAACAAACGCTCGGCTATTTTTTGTTTTATATCATTGTCCCACGTTGCGGCAACCGTCAGTGTTTCTCCCATCTCTTCTGTCAAAGTCAAAATCCGTCTGGAAGAATGGCTACTGATAACCTTAGGAATGATAAGTCCTTCATCGTCTGCATGAAAAGCACCAAACACACGTAAGTTATGTGCTTCTTTAATGTAGTCAAGCTCATCGTGTAGGCTTTGGCGAATCTCATTAAAAAGCTGCTCTTGTAATTGCTTGCTCATATTGAGTACGCCGGCAATTTTTAGCGCCATGCGAACTTGTTTGAGATCACTATCACAGTTTTCATCAACATCAGGATATTGGACTTTGACCACCACTCTTTGACCAGAGCTCAAAACGGCCTTATGTACTTGTCCGATAGATGCTGCGGCAAATGGCGTCTCGTCAAACTCACTGAATAACTCTGGCATAGGCGCGTTGAGTTCACGCTCGACTTGCGCACGTATCTGCGCATAGGGCATTGGCGGGGCATCTTTTTGGAGCTTTTCTAGAGCAGTGGCAACCTCAGGTGGAAACACATCTTTGTATTGTGAGGCAATCTGTCCTACTTTCATCACCGCACCTTTCATCTCACCCAAAGTTTCGGCAATCTGAACACCCACATCTTGCATCAAGTCTGAACGAGCTTGCAGTCGCTTTTCTTCATCGCTTGAGAGGTGCTTAAATGAGTTTTTAGCGGCTTTACCGGCGATGCTTGCTGTCATACCAGCGAGTTTCATAAAGCGCTTTCCGGACGTTTTTGCCATTCATATCACCATATAGTGGGTTGTGTGCTCAGCTGTAATTCTATTATTTTCATCAGACAATTACTGTTTGACTACTGTGTGAAAGATAAGAAGAGATTGACAGTATACATAAAGAGGTCGATAAACAACGAGCAGCACATTAAGTGTTTATCTGATCTGCATAAATAGTGCGTAGCCAATAGTCGAGTGCCATCTCATAGCCCATATGACCCAAACCACAAATCACACCCACAGCAACATCACTCAAATAAGAATGATGCCTAAAAGGCTCACGCGCATGCACGTTTGACAAATGCACTTCTATAAATGGTTTTTGTGTGGCCAATAGCGCATCACGTATGGCTACAGAAGTGTGGGTAAATGCAGCAGGATTGATAATCACTGCATCGACTTGGTCAGTTTTGTCTGTGAGTAAGCCATGATGTTGGATCTGATCCACCAGATCGCCTTCATGATTTGACTGTATGCACACCAGCGTAACACCATATTTGGCTGCCCGCTCAACCAGGCGTTGCTCGATATCTGCTAATGTCATATAACCATAAATCTCAGGTTCACGCTTGCCCAGTAAGTTTAAATTGACACCATTAACCAATAGCAGTCTACGGGTAAGTGTCCGGTTAGTATCTTGGTGAGCCGTTTTTTGAGATTTAAGGGATGAAGAGGAGGACGTCATAATACTCTCTGTCGCTATCGAAAAATGCGAATGATCTATTGTAATGGGAAAGTTTCTACGTAATAAGCTTGTATAAGCTGATTGACGCTATCCATTTATCATAACAGCTTGCTGAACGGGTTATAAAAAAATTATATAAAAAATTAAATTAGGTATTAAAAAGCGTGTTAAAAGTCTTTATGTTGCTAAAAACCCGTGCTATGATATTTTTTATGCAATAAACATTGCAAGTTTGTTACAGTCATGAGTACAAAGGATAGGTTGTTCAAAAAAACTGTTTTTTGTACAAGCAATACAAAGATGACTGTAGTGAGAGCAGTACTCTTAAGTTTTTGATTTCATAATCTTAGACCCCGTTTATATGCAATGTTGCAAAGGAATTTGGGGCTAAGCGGACTTTTTTAGGAAGTAATATTATGTCAGCTCGTGAGCAAGGTATCGTTAAGTGGTTTAATGACTCAAAAGGCTTTGGTTTCATTCAACGTGACAGCGGAGAAGATATTTTTGTCCATTTCCGCGCGATTCAGGGTGATGGTTATCGTTCTTTGAAGGATGGCGAAAAAGTTGAGTTCAGTGTGGTAGAAGGTGATAAAGGCCTTCAAGCTGAAGAAGTCAGAAAGTTAGAAGAGTAATCTATTCAGACATTTAAACGGTTTAGTTATAAGGTCTGTACGAACTACTGATATACTACTGAGTCAAGCCCATCTTGTCTTACCATGTTGAGTTAACGGCAGCATATTTGGTAGGTCAGGTGTCGGGCTTGGCTTTTTTTGTGCCTATATGTCTGACAGTTATTTATAGAGACAACGTGGCTATCATTACTGGTCACGCTTGTAGCAGCATAGAGATTTATCGTGAGCTGACTTGTGATTGGTGAGATACAATCAATAAATTTAAAAGGATATTTTTTTGAGTAATTTTACAACGTTCACTGATTTGCCACTTTCAACCGCGACTTTGCGTGCAGTAAGTGATTTGGGTTTTACGGAACTAACCCCTATCCAAGCAAAAATCCTACCGCATACACTAGCAAATCAAGACGCTATCGGACAGGCACAGACGGGTACAGGTAAGACAGCAACATTTCTGCTGACCATTATGGAGGCGTTACTCAAGCGTCCCTTTACTACCGATGAAGAGCGCTATTTGGGTGAGCCACGTGCAGTGGTTATGGCGCCGACACGTGAGCTTGCTCAGCAAATATTTGATGACTGTATAGCATTGACCAAGTACACGTCACTGCATAGTGTTTGTATTATGGGCGGTACGAACTACGAAACTCAGCAGCATGAGCTTGAGCGTCAATACGTTGATATTTTGGTAGCAACGCCAGGTCGTCTGATTGATCTTGCCAATAAAGGCATGGTCTATCTTGACCGAGTAGAGGTGTTGGTACTAGATGAAGCAGACCGTATGCTAGATATGGGTTTTATTCCTGATATCAAACGCCTAGTAGGCCGTATGCCGGCTAATACTGATCGTCAAAGCTTACTGTTTTCTGCCACTTTTAACCAAGATGTCATGAACTTAGCCTATCGCTGGTTACATGAGCCACAGTTCGTTGAAATCGAACCAGAGCACAAGACCAGCGAGTTGGTTGATCAGCATTTTTACTTATTGACAGAAGATCAGAAGTTAGAAGCCCTAAAGCGTATTATCAGCGATAAAACTGTTGAAAAAGTCATTGTGTTTGCCAATCGTAAAGACCAAGTTAAGCGTCTTTATCACAAACTGCGTCAAGACCATAAGATTGTTATGTTGTCAGGTGATGTGATTCAGCAAAAACGTGAGAAATATTTGCAGCGTTTTAAGGATGGTCATGCTTCCATTCTAGTAGCAACGGATGTTGCAGGGCGCGGTATACATGTTGATGATGTCAGTCACGTGGTCAACTATACCTTACCTGATCAGCCAGATGATTACGTGCATCGTATTGGTCGTACTGGCCGTGCTGGACAAACCGGTATTAGTATCAGCTTTGTTAGCGAAGATGATGCGTTTAACATACCAGCACTAGAGAAGCATTTAGAGACTAAATTTTCGCTTGAACAGTGGCAAGAATAGTTGCTATGAGTTGAAAACTACTTAGATCATTATCATCAAAAATAAGTAACGTTAGAAATCAACCTAATGAAAAATAAGCCTCATGCAAAATAAAAAGCCCTCGATATCACGCAGATATCGAGGGCTTTTTATGCGATTGCTTTTACATAACGACTAATAGCTATTTATGCAAATAATGCAATCAAATATCATTCTGATACAGATGTAAAATCAATGGGCATGATGCATAGACGCAGTGTCATCATCCGTATTATGCCCCATGTCTGGATCGTGGTCCATATCCATATCATGCATACTATGATCCATATTGGACATGTCGTGATCCATTTGACTCATGTCATGGATGTCTGTCTCAGACATCATAGTAGAGTGGCTACCATGATCCATTTGTGCATGACCACCTCCGTGTCCGCCATGCATACTTGTCATAGCGATAGGGACGACGGCCACCGCCAACCCTGAGAGCACCATGATAGCGCCGTTTAGCTGTCTTAGACGAAAGCGCCCAATCTTGTCACGTAACCAGCCGACGGTCTCATGCGTTGCCACCAGCATCGGTATAGTCCCTAAGCCGAACACGAACATTAATGCCGCACCGCTTAGCGGATTGTGAGCGACCACGGCAATCAGTAGGGCACCATACACTAAGCCACAAGGCAAAAATCCCCATAGCAGACCAGCAGTGAGTGCTCGCGGAAATGTATTGAGTGGAAATACCTTTTGACGAAGCGGGCTTAAGTACTGCCAAAAACGCATACCAAAACGTTCAAGCTTGGTCAAAAAGGGTGCACCTAGCATGGTCGCACCGACAAAAACGAGTATCATGCCCAACAAGATACGCGGCATGCTATTGCCTTTCATTAGCGGCTCTAATAAGGTAATACCAATAAAGCCTGCGACCAAACCCAGCAAAGCGTAACTACTCAGACGCCCCAGATGATAGGTAGCAACCAAAGCGCGGCGTTTGGTGGGGCTAACGTCTTTCATAGACAGACCGAATGCTGTCACAAGGCCGCCACACATACCCAAACAATGCGGCGAGCCAAAAAACCCCATCAGCAACGCTGCAATAAGTAAAGCTATAGTCATGGATACCTCTCCTAAAAGTTATACATGCTGTGTCTACAGGCACGGTTATGGTCTAACGAAAGATCATCATAATGTATGAATGAAGTTTAGTTTTTTGGGCTTGTATCTCTATTAGAATGAACCCCGTCTGTGTCAACATTGTCATCTAACGCTATTGGCTCCTCAGATGTCTGAGGCTGCGTTGAGTGATCATGAGCATGCATGGTTTGCCTGCGCTCTTGACGGTCATCTAATATTATACGCTGTGATGCATTGTCCAAATCTTCAAATTGATTTGATTTTACCGCATAACGCACTGCCCAAATAGCAACCACAAACAGCATAAGACTTAGCGGAATTAACAAAAATATACTGAGCATGGCGAATCTCTTAAATAGCAGTGTCTTTTATTATTATACACCCATCTCAGAGGTATGGGATGATCCGTAGTGATTGGTGCAAGCTCTTAGACAGTAGCAAGCCAGCAATATGACCGTGTAGAGGCTTATTCATCAGGCTTCATTTCATCAGACTCTTTTGTCGGACGACCTCTTGGCGTCATCAACTGCTGCGAGGTCACATCATCGGCGAGGCGACAGTCCATCTGTGGCCGTATCACATCACGCAGGTAGGCGGCGACTTCATAGACTGCGCGCCGTGAGTGAGTAAGGTTTTGTGCAGGTTTCATCCAGTCGCGCTTAACTGGCAATGGCGCGCTTAGCGGTGTGCTGTTGATGCCATTCAAAGCGAATTGCCTGCGGGCACGTGCCATATGATAGCTATCGGTAATAAGATAAACGTGATGTAGCGGAATCCGTTTGGCCGTAAAGCGTGCATTTTCACAAGTATTCATACTGGCGTTTTCACTTATTAGCCCATCGATACCATGCTCAATCAGCCACTGTCCGAGCCAAGGTGCTTCAGCACCACTGAGTACTATAGGTAAAGGAAGATCGTGATAAGCGCCTGCAGCAGTGCGTGCACGATTCAGGCTATAGCGATTGAGAATGATTTGATTGTTATTGTCATTGGTTAGGCCACCACCTAGCACCACGTAAGCAGTAGGCGGGGAGCTTGTAGCGATAGGCGGTATCTTGGGTAGGGGTAGTAATGTAAAGACATAAACAACCGCTTGCGAAAATAGGGGGGTGAACAAACTAATCAATACTAAAATAATAGACGTCGAGCCTAGTATAAAAGTAATATTAATGATGCGAAACAGCTTGAGCATTCGTTCAGCTGAACGTAAATAGTTTCGCCACAAGCGTTTAGACCATGATTGTTTAGACCACATGCTCATCGTGTCCAATCGAGCCATCAGCATTTACCCAAACTGGCTCACGTGATAGCTGAATAGCAAACTTTTCATATACAAGCTCGGCAATATAGTGCTGGGCGGCTGCTACATCTGCTTGCGTTGCCTGGTAAGGGGCGTGATTGGTAAGTACAAGTGCTTGCTGCTTATGCGTAAAAATAGGCGTGATACCACCACCTTTTAGACCTGCTTGCTCGATGAGCCAACCTGCAGCAACTTTGACCATAGCATCGGGCATCGGATAACCAACGATGGTAGGATAGATTGCTTGCAGTGCTATAAATTGAGATTGATCAATGATAGGATTTTGAAAAAAACTACCACAATTTGGCAGCTGTTTGGGGTCTGGCAGTTTCTGCTGACGAATCTCTATAATCGCTTGCATCACATCAATAGGAGTAGGATGCTTGCGATCTTGCTGCTCAGCATAGCGCTGCGCCACGGTTTGGACATCGCCATAGCTGGCTAGAATATTGGTTGGGTCGGTATGTAGTCTAAACCCCACACGGCTAATTAGCCACGTATTTGGCGCACGCTTAAAAATACTGTCACGGTAGCCAAAATCGCAGTCGGTAGTCGATAGATTGTGCCACGTTTTGCTGGGTAAATGATACGCACGTACATACTGTAAGCGGTCCTCTAGCTGCACCCCATAAGCACCGATATTCTGTACTGGTGCTGCACCAGTCAGACCTGGTATCAGTGCAAGGTTTTCTAGCCCATACCAGCCTTGATTGACTGTATATACAACTAGATCATGCCAGTTTTCACCAGCCATTACCTCAATATCTACATAATGCTCGGTTTGAGCAGTCACATGAATACCGCGCATATTTGGCTGCAAGACCACCGCATTTAACGATGCTGGTAATAAGACATTACTACCGCCAGACAACACAAATAGTGAAAGATCATCTGCCGTAGCCTCGGTACCAGATGCCATAAAGTCATCAAGCTGCGCCTCATCTGTCAACGTCACTGCAAAATCAGCCGCGCATGCCAGTGCCATTGTATTGCTATGGGACAAATCAACTGAACGATTGGACAGTACGCTCACTGCGCAATCAGTTGTGGTCGTGGTTTGAGCGTCGAGATCAAGGCGTAGAGCTTGGGTCATAACATAGCCTATATGGCAAATAAATAACAAATGACAAACTGTTCATTATAAAGGATAGCGCATGCAAAAGTCGTAGAAATACAGACTTTATGACTAGCAGGCTTTCCAACTCTCGATCCAAGCTTGTGCGCTTGATTCGATGCGCTCGATTACTTCTTCGAAGTCATCACTTTCCCCTTTATAAGGATCTGGCACATCGCTGCCACAATAGGTAGGATCTTCTTCGCTGAATAGTGCTAATTTGGCCAAGTCGTCCGTTGTCTCTGTGATACCGTCTTTAATAGCTTGCAAGTCAGCCAAATTCTGTGAGTCCATTGCCAAAATTAACTCAAAATCTCGAAAGTCAGTGGCACTAACTTGGCGTGCCACTAATTTATTGATTTTATAGCCATGAGATTTGGCATGGCGCTGTGAACGTGCATCGGGCGTATCACCGACATGTGAGTCACTGGTGCCTGCTGAGTCTATTTTTATCGATAACCCAGCAATGGCCGCTTGCTGACGAAAAACTTCCTCAGCGGTGGGTGAACGACAAATATTTCCCAAACAAACCAGTAGTATGGAAGAGGGAGTACAGGCTTTCATCAGCATAATATGACCTTCTATAACAAAAAAACATGCTATAAGAGTCTAGCATTATTAATGCGACTTTTATTAGCATGTCATTGATTAAATCAGCTACTAGCGTAACGCTTAATACCTTGAATGGCAAGGGTAGAGACTAGACAATAGCGTCATTAAAGAATGGCTGTATGTCTATGTTTATGGGAGCAGCTAATATGGGTGTGACCGTATATCAATCCTGATTATTTTTAAAGCGTTGTAAATCACGGCGTTCTTTTTTATTGGGTTTGTTATCAGGGCGAGCGAGGTTGGCAAGTTTACGCTGCTCAGCATAATAGGCGCGCCGCGTCTCGCTCTCCTTGGTCTCCGAATAGAGTACCTCAGCTGCGCTAGCGTTACCGCGCTGTGCAGATAGCGCCTCGACGACGACTGTCTTTTCGGTCATAGCGGTCGCTGAACCTTGGCGAATGGTTAGCTCATCGCCCACCGAAATCTCTTTGCTGGTTTTTACGCGACTACCACCGTAGTGAACACGTCCGCTCTCAATAGCTTGCTTGGCAAGCGTGCGGGTACGATAAAACCTTGCTGCCCACAGCCATTTGTCCAGACGAATTTTGACCAGTGCTTGACTGTTAGTATCGGGATTTTTCTTCATAATCATCCTTTTGCATTCGTTTTTATATCGATTTATGTCTTTATACAAATAATATTAGGGCAACTTTGATATTTGCAAATGGGCATTTATGACTTTGGTTTTTATAAAGCTGATTTTTATGGTTATGGTTATAACTATGATTACGATACTCAGGATTAAATATCACAATGGAAAAAGCGACCAATCATATGAAAGGTCGCTTTTTGTAAATCATTTGAGGAAAGTAATCTTAGAGGGTCACTTCATGAACGCATTATCTCAAGAATAGTTGATAGCCAATGTTGTCATTGACCGTCGTACAGTCGTAACCAATATCCAAGAGAGCATCTTGTAGCTGGCGTGAGTTACCCTCGGATGCTTGCAGTCCGACCAATACACGACCTTCAGCAGCACCATGATTGCGATAATGGAAAAGCGTGATATTGAAGTCATCACCCAGCTTTTCTAAGAAAGTAAGCAGTGCACCCGGTCGTTCTGGAAATATTACTTGTAGTAACTGCTCGTTTTCGACCTTGGCATGACCACCAATCAAGTGACGAATATGCGACTTGGCGATATCATCATCGGTCAGATCATGAGCGATATAACCATCGTCTGCCAGCTGACCACTGATGGTTTGACGCTCTTTTTCGCCCTCTTTTAGCGCAATACCAACAAATATAGAGGCAGGTTCCATAGAGTCTGGTGATTTTTTGCTGTCAGCACGGTAGTTAAACTCAGTGATATTGCGACCATGTAGGCTGCGACAGAAGTTCAAGAAAGCACCCGTTGTTTCAGGAATAGTAACCCCAAAGATGGCTTCCTTTTTCTCACCGATTTCTGTACGTTCAGCGATATAACGTAGACGGTCAAAATTCATATTGGCACCGCACACGATACCCACGCAGTTCTTACCTTGTAGGTTGTTGGCATTAATGTATTTTTTCATACCTGCCACTGACAATGCGCCAGCAGGCTCAACGATACTGCGATTTTCTTCAAAGATGTCTTTGACAGCGGCGCAGACTTCATCATTGGTACAAGTGATGACTTCAGGTTCAACGATGGGACCTGAGTTATCGCTCTTTTGCGTACGCACAACGTTAAAAGGCAACTCACCAATCTGTGCGACTGCCACACCATCAACGAATAATCCGACTTGCTCAAGTTTGACGCGCTCACCTGTTTCCAGTGCTGCTTTTAGGCAGGCTGACTGTTCGGCCTCTACTGCGATGACTTTGACGTGCGGCGCCACTTCTCCCAAAAATGCGGCAACACCTGAGATCAGACCGCCGCCACCGACGGCAACAAATACATAATCCATATTGCGCCACTGCTGGGTCAGCTCAAGACCGATGGTGCCTTGTCCTGCGATTACCAACTCATCATCATACGGCGGTATAAAGGTGAGTCCTTCACGCTCAGCACGGTCAATCGCATAACGGTTTGCCTGATCGAAGCTATCACCATGCAGGTCCACATTGCCGCCCAGTGCTCTGACGGCATCTACTTTGATATCAGGGGTAGTGGTTGGCATAACAATGATATTGTTTAGCGACAGTTTACGTGCAGAGTAAGCCACGCCTTGCGCATGATTACCTGCTGAAGCACAGATGACGCCGCGCGCTTTTTGCTCGTCGCTCAACTGACTAATACGGTTGTAGGCACCGCGCAATTTGAATGATTTAACGGGCTGCAAATCTTCACGTTTGAAACGAATGTCGTTGGTAAAACGTTGGGTCAGCTTGGGTGCCGTTTCAAGTGGTGTTTGAATAGCAACGTCATAGACGGTGGCTTGTAGTATGGCTCGTACCCAGTGTGACAGCATAGTAATCCCTAAACAGAATGAATATAAAAATGAAATAGATTAGCCTATGCTGATTTTGAGTATCTTGCAAGACTCAATTGCAGTTTTCTTAGGGTTTCATGCCTGAATAGGTATGACGTAGAGCTGTGTGATCAACATCTGTAAGCTACGATCAAACCACATGACTAAAATGCACGACAATACATTAGAATTAGGATTGCGCTAACATCCGTTAATAGCATCGGTTATAATAGCCGCGCATTTTACTTCTTTTAAGACCATACGTTTATTTTCCAAGGATTTATGATGAGTGATCAGCAAGCACAAAAGCAAGCCGCGGCCCGCGCTGCCCTAAGCTATATCGAAGACGATATGATACTTGGGGTAGGGACAGGGAGTACGGTCAACTGTTTGATTGAGTTATTGCCGCAACTAAAGCTTGCTGGCGCGGTTGCCAGCTCACAGGTAACAGAAGATAAGCTGCGTGCGCTTGGTATCGACATCGTCGATTTAAATTTTGCTGGTACGTTAGACATTTATATCGATGGCGCTGATGAGGTCAATGAGCATTTGCAACTTATCAAAGGCGGCGGCGGTGCGCTGACTCGCGAAAAAATCGTCGCAGCAGCTTCTAACAAGTTTGTGTGTATGGTCGATGATAGTAAAAGCGTTGATATACTAGGTCGCGCGTTTCCAGTACCGATTGAAGTACTGCCACAAGCTCGCTCTTATGTCGCACGTCAATTAGCCAAATTGGGCGGTGAGCCTGTATACCGTGAAGACTTTGTCACCGATTATGGTAACGTTATCTTAGACACGTATGACTTGGATGTCAGTAATCCAATCGCGCTAGAAAAAGAGCTGAATAATATCGTAGGTGTGGTCTGTAATGGTATCTTTGCGGCCAATCAAGCGGATGTGCTATTAAAAGCTGGGGCAAATGGCGTGACGACACTTACACGCTAATACAGTCTTAAGAATATAATCTCAAGCTTTTATTCAAATAGAAAAGCCGTCCAAATCTGGACGGCTTTTTTGTTTCTGAACGTATTAATAACTTATCTTATCATTTACCTTACTAGCTTTTTACAGGCTGGTTTAAGCTAGGCAGGTAGTTTGATTTTGTCTTTTAGTAAAAACTCCATCAATGCTTTTTGCGCATGTAGACGGTTTTCGGCCTCATCCCAGACGACAGAGCGCGGATCGTTTAGCATGTCATGTGAAATCTCTTCGCCGCGATGGGCGGGCAAGCAATGCATAAACACCACTTCAGGGTCGGCTTTGTCCAATAGAGACGGCGTCACTTGATAAGGGGCAAAACGACGTGCACGGGTGTTTTGTTCTGACTCTTGTCCCATACTTGCCCATACATCGGTGACAATGAGGTTGGAGTCTTTTGCCGCATCTTGGACGTTTTCTACCAAGCTCACACAGTGTGAGAAACGCTCCATAAGCTTTGGATCAGGCTCAAATCCATAAGGCGCTGCCACGCGCAGCTCAAAACCAAACTGGTTAGCCGCTTGCATGAATGATGAGCACATGTTGTTGCCATCACCCACCCACGTGACGATTTTGTTTTCGATACTGCCGCGATGTTCATAATACGTCTGCATATCAGCGAGCAATTGACAAGGATGGTAGTCATCGGTCAATGCATTGATAATAGGTACGCTTGAATATTCAGCAAAGGTTTCTACTTTTTCGTGACCAAAGGTACGAATCATAATGATATCAACCATGCTAGAAATCACGCGAGCGGAGTCTTCTAGTGGCTCGCCGCGACCGAGCTGAGTATCATTGGGTGACAAAAATATAGCGTTACCGCCAAATTGCCCCATACCCGTTTCAAAAGAAATACGGGTGCGGGTAGAAGATTTTTCAAAGATCATACCAAGCGTACGACCAACAAAAGGCTGATATATCTCGCCTGCATGTTGCATCTTACGCAATTCGCTTGCACGTTTGATCAGGTTTTCTAGTTCTTGTTTGGTTAAATCAGATAAAGTTAAAAAATGGCGCAAACTCATAGTAATCCTAGCAGTCGATCGCAGTCAGTGAAACGTCATCAGGGTTCAATAGTATCGCGTCAGGGCGTATACTGGGTTGACAACAAACTTTTAGTATAGCGTATTTACTTTCAATGTAAACGTGCAATTTTACCAAGATTAAATAGCCTGCAAGCTAGACTAAAAATGATTCGGTAAGCCAAAAAATTATCAAACTCAAGCATGTTCTGATCATTATGCCTGTATACGATTCGGGCGTATGCTTAGGCGGCATAGCAGCTCATAGCTAATCGTACCAGCATGTCCCGCAACCTCATCGACACGTGGCGTATCGCCCCAGAGGGTAACGGTACTGTCCAAAGCCAGACTTTCTGGTGCTTTGCTGACGTCTATGACAATCATATCCATCGCTACACGCCCAACTACAGGACAGCGGTAGCTCTGATTGCTATTGGCATCGATGACTGTGACATAAGCGTCGTCATTAACCACACGTGGATAGCCGTCCCCGTAACCGACACTAACGAGTGCCGTTCGGGTGTCTTGCTGCGCTTGCCAGCGGCTGCCATAGCCGATAGCATCATTGGCACAGACCGTCTGTAGTGCCATGATTTGCGCACTGAAATCCATTGCTGGCTGTAAATCTAAAGTCTGCGCACTCTTATCTGTCACAGGCGAGCTACCATATAGGATAATACCGGGACGGACCCAGTCATAGTGGTGCTCTGAAAAGTTAACAATGCCAGCAGAATTGCACAATGAGCCTTTGATATCTGGGCTAATGGTGTCTTTTAGAGTCGCTAGCACGCTTGAGAAACGCTCAATTTGCATGGCATTTAATGGATGGTCATGATCATCAGCGTTGGCAAAATGCGTGGCTAGGATCAATTGATAGCCAGCGTCATGCAGGCACTTGGCTGCTGATAAAACACCCTCAGCATTGAAACCTAAACGGTTCATACCCGTATTGTATTTGAGCCAAACCACGCTGGTTGCACTATTGGCTGGCGGGACATTTTGTAGTGCCCATTCCAACTGTGGTTCATGATGAATCACGCAGCTAATATCATGCTCAATCGCTTGCTGCCATTCATCAGCGCTAAAGGCGCCTTCTACGAGACCGATTGTTTTGTTCCAGCCTAGCTGTCTGACTTCTAGCGCTTCAGTCAAAGTTGCGACCCCAACGCCATCCGCTTGCTGTAGTGCTGGTAAGACCGCCGCCACACCATGACCATACGCGTTAGATTTGACCATGGCTAATACTTTGGACTGCGGTGCTCGCTTTTTTACTTCGTTAAGGTTATGAGTGATGGCTTTTGGTTTTATAGTGATGGTGCGCATAATCGCCTTCTTTGTAAGTAGAATTATGAAGTGATAAAGCCAGTGCGGCATCAATTGGGCTGATGCGGCACTGGCCATGTTATTAAACACTAAACATTAAAAACTATTTGTTAAGCTGCAACTGAGCCTTAATCTTCACAAGGCTTAGTATTATCAATCCGATATTTATAAGACTGGTTACTCGTCATTCTCAAAGCTAACGCCTTGATAGTACTCTGGCGTTAGATTGATAAAGCGCGTGAATTGCCCTTCAAAGCCCAAGCGAATAGTACCAATAGGGCCGTTACGCTGTTTACCAATGATGATTTCAGCCACACCTTTGTGGTCTGAGTTTTCATTATAAACCTCATCACGGTAGATGAACATAATCAAATCGGCATCCTGCTCAATCGCTCCAGATTCACGTAGATCCGACATGATAGGTCGCTTGTTCGGACGATTCTCTAGACTGCGGTTAAGCTGCGATAGTGCAATCACTGGGCACTCAAGCTCACGTGCGAGTGCCTTTAGACTACGAGAAATCTCAGAAATCTCGCCCACACGGTTACCATCTAGACTAGGCACTTTCATGAGCTGCAGGTAATCGACCACGATCGCACCCAAACGACCGTCATGGTTTTTGGCGATACGTCGGCAGCGAGAGCGCATCTCAGACGGTGGCAGGGCAGTACTGTCATCAATGTATAAGTGCTTTGATTGCAAATGCTGAATGGCATTCATCATCTTTGCCCATTCATCTTCATTCATTTGCCCAGAGCGCAAGTGCGTCTGGTTAATCGCGCCCCACGAGGACAGCAAACGCATCACGATAGATTCGGCAGGCATCTCCATCGAAAACACCACAACGGGCAAATCTTCATTAAACAAAATCCCTTCTGCCAAGTTCATCGCAAAAGTGGTTTTACCCATAGACGGACGCGCCGCGACAATAATTAGATCGCCCGCTTGCAAACCTTGTGTTTTGTTATTCAGCTCAGCAAATGGTGTCTGCAACCCAATCATGCCGTCAGGGTTAGATTTTAGCTCTTGAATCTTATCAATGACATTAGTAAGTACAGAGGTAATGCCAACAGGGCCACGTTGTTCAGCGCGCTTATTATGCTGCTCATTAATACTAAATATCTTGCCCTCGACATTGTCCAAGATATCACTGACGCTTTGGTCTTTTGGATTATAGGCCAGGGTCAGCATGTCATTACCCGTAGTAATCAGCTGACGCAGGGTCGATAGCTCACGCACACGCTGAGCGTAAGCGGTCAAGTTGAACAACGTCGCCGGACTTTGGCTCAAAATATCGGCCAAGTAGCTATCACCACCTGCGCCTTTGAGTAGCTTTTGCGCCTCTAACCAGTCGTGTACCATAACGGTATCGTAAGGCTCATTCACGGCTGCCAGATGGGCAACGGCATCAAAGATATATTGATGTCGCCCCGCATAAAAGTCATCTTTGGTGACGATATCGGCAATCTTGTCATACGCCTCTTCGATACTCATCAAAGACGCGAGCAATGCCTTTTCAATATCGATATTGTGCGGCGGTGTCTGATTCAGTAAGTCGTCGGTTTTATCGTTTTCTGCCATGAGTGCCTAATGAGTCAAAATGGGTATAAGAAAAGTGTCGGTGATAGTGCAAAACAGATATGGCACACCTCTACGATAGACGTACCAAAACATGGTTTGAGATTTGCCTGCAAATGCTACAATCAGAAGCGAAAGTTTAACACATAATGTGATTTTTTAGGCTGGGTAAGCAACTAAATCTACAGCAGTTGTTATGCGTAAAGTAAGAAGTGATACACAGTACCTAGACGTAAAAACTGAAAGTATTCACGGTAAATATAATAAAATCAAAAATTTATGGAAAATAAAGCTATGACTATGACAGCAGAAAAACGTCCATTATTAATCACGACTGGTGAGCCTGCAGGTATTGGCATGGATGTCGTATTGAGTTTGGCGGCAGAGGGCAAGCTACAAGATTTTGATCGCCCTATGTGGGTGATCGCCGATGCAAGCGCGATGCAAGTACGAGCAGATGAGCTTATTGCTGCTGGCGTACTGATAAAAGCACCTACTTGGCAAACCATTGATGTCAATGCAAATGATGTTGATATGAATACGGTCAAGCAAATACCACAGCAGGATATAGATGCTGATAGTGCTTTTATCATTCTTAACATTCCTTGTGCAGTATCAGTTGTGGGCGGACAAATCAATATTGCCAATTCAGCAATGGTGGCTAGGCAGTTAGATATTGCTCATCAGCTAGCAGTAAATGAAACAGTCGCCGCTATCATCACAGGTCCCTTGCAAAAATCGGCGCTCATAGATGCTGGTATTAAATTATTGGATGGCACTATGTTTAGCGGTCATACCGAGTTTTTTATGCAGCAAAGTGGCTGTGATAAAGTTGTGATGATGCTTGCCAACCAAGCGATGAAAGTGGCGCTGGTCACTACGCATCTGGCGCTAAAAGATGTACCTGCTGCCATCACTGCAGACAATGTGCGCCAAACGGTACAAATCGTCATCGATGATATGAGAGAGAAATTCGGTCTTGCACAGCCTCGTATCTTGGTATGCGGTCTTAACCCACATGCAGGCGAGGGTGGACATTTGGGAAGTGAAGAGATTGATATTATCAATCCAGTCTTGCAAGAATTTATCGATGCAGGTGTCAATATATCAGAGGCGATGCCCGCAGATACGCTATTCACGTCTAGGCATCTCGCCAATTGCGATGCGGTCATTGCTATGTATCATGACCAAGGACTACCTGTACTCAAATCGCACGGTTTTGGCGATACGGTTAATCTAACCTTGGGCTTGCCTTATATCCGCACCTCTGTCGATCATGGTACGGCGCTAGATTTGGCAGGACGGGGCGGGGCGAGTGCGACGAGTTTATACCAAGCATTGAATATGGCTAATGAGATGGCGGATAAGTCGCTTACTAGCTGATACCTTCTTTATGATGCATTGCCTTATAGGTATTGTTCACGTCGTACTTGATGATTCTGGTGCGAACAATGCCTATTTATGAATAATCAAATACGACCTAATATAAGTGGTTTCATTATATCGGTCTGTTTTGAGTAGTCTGTTAATGGGTTTGAGAGGTGAAATAGCTGGTTTCCTTGGGGTATAGCTTTTGAAACCATTTTTCTTTATATTGTCACTTAGACAGGCTGGGCATTTGATGTATAGTGTCATTT
>NZ_JBQQEX010000011.1:0-69983 GCF_052258185.1 Psychrobacter sp. T6-6 | reverse complement strand
GCAAATGACACTATACATCAAATGCCCAGCCTGTCTAAGTGACAATATAAAGAAAAATGGTTTCAAAAGCTATACCCCAGCGGAACCAGCCAACTCACCTTTTAAAACTATTAATAGACTACTTAAAACAGACTGGTATAATGGAACCACTTATACCAGTCTGCTGAACTCACTCTTACTGTACCCAAAGTCATGGTACCTTGCATCATACTCTTTTTATTACATCGTCTACTTTTTACATGCGTTTCAGTATTTTGTAGTAGTCATTACCCTGTTTAATAATTTGTGCTGACATACTATAAAAGTGCTAAGCACTATTATCGCTTGGCACTAGTATGCTTCTATCCTACGTGACAACCTCCAAATTACTGACTAAATCATGACTGCTAACAACGTTTTGAACGTCAATAAAGGTACTTTTACCTAACGCCCCAAGATTATAGCTTGCAAACTCATAGTATAAATTAACCACATCACCCATAATCAATAGCGCAGGGGTCGGTAGTTTTGCCTCAGCTTGCTGCTCGGCGATACTGCCAAGCGTACCGATTAGCAGCTGCTGAGTAGGCAAACTAGCATGACTAATTACAGCAAAAGGTGTGTTACTGTCGCGCCCTGCGGCAATTAACCCTTGGGTCATCTCATCTAGTCGATTCAACCCCATATAAAAGACAACGGTTTGCGTACTGTCCAAAAGTTCATCATAGTCATTATTAGGTGCACCTGATTTTTTGCATGCTGTTACAAACTTCACGGCTTGTGCATGATCACGGTGTGTCAATGGAATACCTGCTCTGCTTGCAGCCGCACTAGCAGCAGTGATACCAGGAATAGATTCAAAATGAATACCATGACGCACCACTTCTTGCAGTTCTTCACCACCTCGTCCAAAAATAAAGGGGTCGCCCCCTTTGAGCCTAACGACCGTTTTACCTGCTAGCGCATGTTTGACTAGCAGCTCATTGATACCTTCTTGTGGTAGCGCATGATTGGCACGGCGCTTACCAACGAATATCTTCTCTGCTGTCAGCGCACACATATCTAAAATATCCTCTGAAACCAAGCTGTCATAGAGCACGACATCTGCTTTTTGCATCACTCGCAGTGCTTTTAACGTGAGTAGTTCAGGATCACCAGAACCTGCACCAACCAAATGTACCGTGCCTACTTTCATATTTTTGTCTATACCTAATGGCTTGTCGCGCCCTGCGGTATGACAATTAGTATTAGACAAATGATTTGCAATCAATGTGGTAATAAAGGGAGATGAATCAGTCATGGTAATAACTCCTAATAACACTGTTAATAACGCGCAAACCTGCACCTAACAATGGCATACCTGAGAAAAGAAGAGCCTACAAGATACAGTGCAAACCCTATGCCATATTAGTAAGCAAGCCTGATCTTAGAAAGTTTTTAAGACGCATACTTTTCGATTAAGGTATTGATTTGACTCACGCATGAACCGCAGTTAGTCCCTGCGCGGCACGCTTTGCCAACCGCGTGGGCACTCATACATTGCTGCTTAGTAATCGTCTCGATAATAATATTCTCTCCAACTGCCATACATGAACACACCAATGGACCTGGATCAACATAACCTGTCGCTGGACGACCTGCTAGCAACCACTTATGACGTTGATTTTCTGGTATCGCATCAGTACTGGCAAAGCAACTATTGAGCCAATGAATACTGGGCAGCTGCGCCACTTGTGGCGCAAAACAAACGCTTAGTAGAAGCTGATCGCGTGGTATGTCAGACTTTGACGTGCTAATCGATGCATGATCTATCGCTTTACTATCTGCATCTACCTGCGTCGAGACGAAGCGAAGCTGCTTTGCTTGCTTGCTGCAAGTAAACGCACTATTGATGGACTCATTGGCTAGAGATGTTTGATAGGTATGGATGAAGTGCTGCCAGTAATCAGCATCAAGCAATTTACTGACGACGCTGTCTATGGGACTGGCCAAGGTAATCAAAACGCTATTAGTTTGACGACTTAAACTCCATGTCAGTGCGGGCAACGCAGGCAATGCGTCTGCTATTTCAAAATCTGCATTGGTATCACAGGAAGATATCGGCGTATTTTTATCCTCGGATTCTGTTTCAGAGTTCAATATGGTCTCACGCAGATGCACTATAATGGTGTCTTGTAAATCAGGATGCACCAAAATCTTACCATAAGTTTTCATCGGTACAGGCATCACGCTGATTGCGGAATTTTTTAATTCAGGCTGTCCTGAATGTGGATCAACGACTGTTGGAATCAGCGTACCTACGCGCGCAAAACGAGCGAAAGCTCTACTCCAATGCATCGGCATAAAAGCATCTCCTGCGATCATACTATCGCTGATGGCAACTTGTGCGAGCACCTGACTGTCTGTAGTGGTATTACTAGAAACCATGTACTGCGGCTGGCTCTGTATTGATAAGTTTTGCTTATCGCTTTTCTCGTCGCTTTTATCATAGCAAGGACGTAGCTGTACATAATCGCCTTGGTCAACACCGAGCTGCTTGGCATCATGGGGGTGCACGGTGAGCGTTGGTACAGATGCGTGTTGGTTGAGCTGCGGTGCAAGTCCTGTGCGCGTCATCGTGTGCCATTGATCGCGAAGCCTACCTGTAATAAGCCGTAGATCTACCGCCCCTGAGTGATGCTGATGCAACGTATGACTGTCATTGTTTTTTTGACTATCCGCGCTTTTCGATCTCAATCGTTGCGGATGCCTATTGGGTAAGCTGCCGTGACTGGGAGGCGTAATGGCAATAAACTTTGTTTTGCTGGGTGTAATACGTGCGCCGCCCCACTGAAACGGGGTCATGACATCGTATGCGTCACGGCTGAAAGAAACTACGTCTTTATTTTGCTGCTCAAGATGGTCTGGCTTTATCAGTTCTAGCGACCCTACTGGCTCTAGCGAAAGATCTTTTGCTAAATTAAGATAGCGCGGTTGATTGCTCGCTGATATATCTTGGCTGGCATCATTTCTATAAGCAGTTAGGGCGATATGCTCATTAAATATATCCCTAGGATGCTGATAATCAAACCCTGCCAAACCCATGCGTTTAGCGACGTGCGACAGTATCCACCAGTCAGGCTTTGCTTGTCCGAGTGCAGGCATCAAAGCCCGCTGGCGCGAGATGCGGCGCTCCGAATTGGTCACTGTGCCTGATTTCTCCCCCCAACCCTGTGCGGGCAAAACAATATCTGCACACTTAACCGTGTCGCTGTCGACGGAGCAGTCAGATACAATCACCAAATCACAGGTAGCCAATGCGCGGCGAAACTTATCAGCCTCAGGCAAGCTGACGACAGGGTTGGTCGCCATAATCCAGATGGCTTTGATACGGCCATCTAGTATGGCATCAGCAGCATCGCAAGCTTTTACCCCAACCTCTGCGGCAAGCGGTTGCGGCGCTTGCCAAAAATCAGCCACCAAATGACGATGCTGCTCGTTATCTAGGTCTAGATGCGCGGCAAGTAGGTTCGATAACGCGCCCACTTCACGCCCTCCCATCGCATTCGGCTGACCGGTTAGTGAAAATGGACTTGCACCTACTCGGCCCACTCGCCCAGTATACAAGTGAGTATTGATGATGGCATTGACCTTGTCGGTACCACTCGCAGACTGGTTGACGCCCATACTAAATGCTGTGATTGTTCTATCGTTTGCAGCGACCAGCTCATAAAACTTCCGTACAAGTTCCTCACTGATACCGCATGCCGTCGCCACTTTATCAATCGTCCATGTTTTTGCGGCCTCTAATGCGGGCGTGACATCCTGACACTGCTTAAGATAGTCCTTATCACCACAGCCTTCTTTCTCAAGATAATGCAGCAGTCCGTTATATAAGTGGGTATCCGTGCCGACAGTGATGGGCACATGTAAATCGGCAAATTCACAAGAATCAGTACGACGCGGATCAATCACGATTAGTTTTTTATTAGGATCACGCTTTTTGGCGGCTAAAAACCGTCCGAATAAGATAGGATGACACCACGCCATATTGGAGCCCACCAATACCAATAAATCACAAGACTCTAAATCTTCATAATTACTAGGCACTAAGTCTGCACCAAAAGCACGCTTATGCCCTGCAACTGCTGAGGACATACAAAGACGCGAATTGGAATCGATATTATTATTACCAATGAAGCCTTTAATAAACTTATTGGCAACGTAGTAATCCTCTGTAAGCAGCTGCCCTGACACATAAAACATTACGCTGTCACGCCCGTGTGTCGCTATAGTGTTATTCAAACGACTGGCAATATCATCCAATACTGCCTCCCACTCGACAGGCTGCTTATCTGTTGGTTGTCCTTTTGCAATTGATCGCTGTTTGTCTTGATAATAAGGCTGAGTCAACCTGCGCTCAGTGCCCAATGTTTGTGCCAATGCACTGCCTTTTGAGCAGAGTTTACCGAAGTTTGCTGGATGATCAGGATCGCCTGTCACGCTGACTACACCTGCCTCATCGATGTTTGCTAGTACGCCGCAGCCTACGCCGCAGTAAGGACAAGTGGTACGAATAGGACTGATCAAATCTTCAGTGTAAGTTGTAATGCGAGAGGACGGTACGACACTGAGGGCTTGATCGTCATTTAAGATGGTGCTGCTCATGATGCCTCTCCTATTAGGTGTGCGTCACTTGGCACGGCAGATTCGGGCTCAGCTGCTTCTATTTTCTCTACATCGCAATAGGCTTCGCCAAAGATAAGGTCTTCTTTTATCGAGGATATGTCACTGCCATCAGTGATCAGCTGACTATAAAACCCGCTTTCACTCACATCACCGTACAGTACCGTGCCAATAAGTTTGCTTTCTTTAATATAGAGACAAAGATAATGATTGAAGCTCGTTTGCTGATAGACCACGCGCTCTATCTGCATCATTTCACTCTCATCGAAAGCAATCTGACCTGCTGAAAAAGCCGCGATGCCAGATACTTTTAATTTTAAAGATAAAGGCTTACTGATAAAGGGACACCAGTTATTTTCAGATTCGTGTGGTCGCGAGTCACTATTGGCTGTCTTACGACTTGAGATACGTGGCGCTTTTAAGACAGACACCAAAGTATCGACCTGTTGATTGACAGGAGCCACCATCCCGAATAGCTCCCCGTCCAGCTCGACACACTCACCGATCGCATAGACATGCGGGCAGCTAGTATGCATAAAGTTATCTACAAGGATACCTCGGTTAACATCAAGACCACTTTGCTGCGCCAGTGTCATATTGGGGATGACGCCAACTGCCATGACAATAAAGTCTGCTGGCAGTGTGCGACCATCCTTTAACAACAGACCATTAACCTCGTGTTGATCATTGACCGTAATACATTCTGTGTTGGCTAATACCTCCAGCTTGACACTTCGACTGAAGAGTTCTGCTTGTAGCAGATGAGCGGCGGGCATATCAAGCTGTCGGTTGAGAACATGACTATCGACATGAACCACTGTCATATCTGCCCCTTGAGACGCCAAAGCGCAGGCGGCCTCTAGACCCAACACCCCGCCACCAATGACGAGACCCTTTTTTGCTTGGCGCGCGTACTCCGTCAATACCTGCACATCAGCAATATCTCGAAATACATGAACACCCTTAGCATCATGATTGGCAAAAGGGATGACGCGAGCTTGCGAGCCAGTAGCCAGCACCAGCTCGGTATAATCTAGGACTTGTCCATCACTCAATTCAATACACTGTTGCTTGGTATCGATGGCATCTACCGACGTGCCAGCCAATACCGTGATACCCAATTGCTCATATTCTGCTAGCTCGTATAAATATGTCTCTTCAAAAACCGACTCTCCTGAAAGTACTGGTGACAGCATGATACGGTTATAGCCAACTTGCGGTTCTTTACTGATTAACGTAATTGGCAAACGGGCGGTGTCATCATTTGATTGCGTGCGAGCAAGCTCAATGGCAAAACGACTGCCTGCCATGCCCGCTCCGATAATAACGATGCCAGCAGAAGTCCGACGTTTAGAAAAAGAAGTATGGGTTGGTTCTGGTGAATCAAGTGACATATTCAGTGACATAGGAAAATCATTCCTTAGCCGCAACACGCAGCGTTGAATAAAATGGCTTGTCGTACTATTTACGTTTAACAAGGTTTTATAAAAAATAAATCAGCAACGATATGATAATGACAAATTGAATAAAGCAAATGCTGTGCCAAACCAATAAGGGATGACGTACGATCAGCGGTTCAGGGTCTCTGATATCGTTACTGTTATCAGGGCTGAAGTCTTGTAAGAACTCACCAATCGCTTGATACCTTGCCTGCGTACTAGAATGTAGCGCACGCATCAACGCTTGTTGGCTAGCAGCTGGCACTCGGTTTTGACGTAGGCGTTCTGCAGGTACGATCAGTGAGGCGGATGGGTTCATCAAATCTTGCGAGCTAAATGGCAGCTCACCTGTGAGTAACTCATAACCAATCACGGCAATAGAAAACAAATCAGAATGCACGCCTTTTGGGGCATCGGTGTAGTATTCTGGTGCAGCGTAGTGCAAATCACCATTAGGAGGACGCGTACTGTCTTTTAGTATGGAGGAGCTAGCAGAGCCAAAGTCGATTAACTTGACCGCACCTGATTGAGTTAATAATATATTTTCAGGCTTGATATCTTGATGCAGTAGATAGTTCCGATGCATCACACGGACCGCCATGCCGATCTTAGTAAGTAAATCGTAAGTTTGCCAAATATCACAAGGGGCTTGACGATCCATAAACACTCGTAGGCTCTCCCCTTCGATATATTCCGTTAAATGATATAAATAAGTGCTACTGGCAGGTACTGGGTAGTAGCGCAAAAGCCCCGACGCATTAGACGCATTAAAGGTCGCACTCAGTTTTTTAGAGACATCACTGGTTAAAAGCGGATCATGGGAGGATACGCTATTGGGGTCCACTTGATTATAAGCAGGCTCACCAATACGTTTGTGCTTGGACAGGCTCAAACCGATTTTGCGTTCCTTTAAAAACTCACGTAGATAATGCCCATCAGCAATGACATTGAGACTTGGCGACTTCAAAACAAATGCATGCTGGTCGTCATCCTCTACTAAATACACCTCACTGCGAGCCGTACGCGCGATGATTTTTTTGACCACAAAATTATCAATCTGTGCCCCTACTGCCAAGCCCGTTGGTAAGCGATAGTGATTGATATCCTGAGCGTGACTACTGTCGCTATCCACATTTTGATCAAGAGCAATGCCGTTGTCTGTTTCTCTATGCGTTTTGCTCTTTGTGAGTGCATCGTTCATGCCCAGCATGATCACACTGAGATTATCATGGCTACCCTCGCTAAAGGCATGCTCACATAAGCGCTGGCTTATCTGAAGATGGTCGATGATTTGATTGGGACATCCCACTGATTGGTGCATAATCTGTACCGCAGCACACAGCTCAAACTGTAACTCTGCGGGCGCGATAGACTCATAAACCCCATCAGTCATGAGCGCCAGACACTCGTTTTGATGCAAGGTAAACACCGACTGTTGCAGCTCAACTCGGGTATCAGCACCGATAGCAGCAGACAACGCCCCTTTGTCTCGTCCGTGGTGAATGTGATGGTCTTTGGTCAATAGCACCATACTGTCGATACCGATACGATAGATACGAGAGTCGCCTGTATGAAACAGATGAATACGGTCGCCTATGCATAGCAGTCCTGATAAGGTGGATAATAAAGCTGGCAGGCGCTCATACGCCTGCGGGAAATAAAGCGCATCATTGGCTTGGTGCACCGCCTCCTTAATCACGATGGCAACTTGATTGTCATCAAAGCGGTGTAGTGAATTTGGCGATTGCTCTTGCGCTTTGCTTGCAGAGTTTCTTTGCGATTCGCTTGATGCCTCATTTGCTTGCACCCTATCTGTCTGTACCATCTCTGCAAGTTTTGAGGTGATATAGTGTGTCACTGTGTTTATCACTGACTGACTGGCTTGTTTGGGAAACTGGCAAGCACTGACCCCATCAGCCATTAGCACTAATAGAGGCGCTGTAAAAGAGGTATGATCGCCACTATGCGCTGACGATGATAAAAAGGATGATAACGATGGAAACCCATAAGGCAAGCAGGTCGTTATGAGTAGGCTATCTTGGTTCTCAGCTTTGCGCCCTGCCATCGTACAAAAATCAGGCAGCCACAATGCAACGTCCGCATCATGACTGCTTACTTGACTTGTCTCTTTGGGAGCTTGTTTGACGCTCTCATACATAATTTAGCTCACTTGTATTTGAGCAAAGCTGCCATCTGGCATCTCTTCAATAATAACGCCTTCAGGCTCTTTTAATAAAAACAGCGCCAAGAAGCCAATCACTGCTGTTGCGGCAATCACAAAGAAGAATGCCTGATACGATACCAGACTCAGTACAGTTAGATAGACCACTGACCCGACGTTACCGTAAGCACCCGTCATTCCTGCAAACTGACCTGTCATACTACGTTTAATCAAAGGAATCACAGCAAACACTGCTCCCTCACCCGCCTGTACAAAGAAAGAGCAGAACATGGTAATCAACAGCGCAAGTGCGATCGGCCATGAAGAGTCAACGACACCCATCAACAGATAACCAACGGCCAAACCTGCAGTGAGAATCAAAAGTGTGATTTTGCGACCAAATTTATCACTCAACCAGCCGCCGCCTGGACGTGACATGAGGTTCATAAAGGCGTAGCTTGATGCCAAGACACCTGCCATGACAATCGATAAGTTAAAGGTTTCTTGATAGAAGAGTGGCAGCATAGAGACCACAGCCAACTCTGAGCCAAAAGTCGCAAAGTATAAAATATTCAAAATACCGACTTGCTTAAAGTCATATCGGTGCGCTTTTGGCACAGGCGTGGTAAATACTTCCTTATTAAAACGATAACTACTGATAAATTCATAAACGTATAACACCACCAAAGCAATATAGACGATGTTGACACTTGCCTGACTCAGCAAACTCACACCAGCTGGTGATAATTTCCACGCCAATAAGGCCAATGCCAAATACATTGGCAGTTTAAATACCATCATGAGCCAGAAGTCACCTGATGAAGTCACCATCATGGCACCCGATTTTTTAGGTTTGAAATACGTAGCACCCTTAGGGGTATCACGTACCATCTTATAAAAAATCACACTATAGAGCATCATAACCACCCCTGAGGTAGCCGTTGCATAACGCCAACCTTCCTCACCGCCAAAGATGGCAGCGGCCGCAATAGCGACTGTCGGTAGTAGCAGTGCCGCGGCGGCAGAGCCGAAATTTCCCCAGCCCCCATAGATACCTTCAGCTGTACCCAGCTCATTAGCAGGGAACCAGTCACTCATGAGACGAATACCAACCACAAACCCTGCACCAACGAAACCTAATAAAAAGCGTGATAGCGCTAACGTGTTGTAATCTTGCGCAAAAGCGAAGGTGAAACAAGGAATAGCGCCAATGGCTAAAATTGCAGTGTAAACAAGCCGCGGACCAAAGCGATCGGTCAACATACCGATGATGACTCGGGCTGGAATAGTCAAGGCAACATTTAATATCAATAAGGTTTTTACCTGGTCTTTGGTGAGGTTCAAGCTCTCCCCTATCGCAGATAAGAATGGTGCATGGTTAAACCACACAAAAAAGGTGAAAAAAAACGCCATCCACCCAAGATGGAGAATTTTGTTTTTACCGCTAAAAGAAAAGATATTCAGTTTGTTTTTATTTGGCACATCAGGTTTCGATGAAGGCATAGACGATTTCCTCAAATGGCTAACATTAAAGTTATAAAAACACGTTATGAGTCAAAAACTTATCAGTTGCGACCATTAAGAGAGTGCAATGGATGTGCCAGCTACAAATATAAAATTGATATAGATATAAAACGTCATCTTTTTTAATAGGGCTACGCTTTGTACCAGATGGCTCTAAAGGCATCCCAATTAAATAATATTGCTTAGATAAAACTAAGTTACCTCTCAGTTAATTAAAGTAAGCGATGCACCTCTAAAGTAACAATCAAAACCAATTTGGTGCATTTTTGTAACTATTTTGGTGCATAGAATATAAATGATAGTTGCTAAAAAGATTATGTTAAGCAACTACTTACAACAGAAAATAGCATCACCGAAAGCACTGGCATGACCTTATAAACTGGTGAGGCTACATATTTTTTAACTATATAAGGGTTCGATAATTGAATGTCATAATTGTGTTTGGCACGATTATTGAGGGCTTAATAGTTATAGCCATATAAGTATTAACGACTATCTATCACTGAATCATCTAAAAATTAACTTGCGACTTTTGGATGGGACATTAGATGAAAGTATTTAAGCAAACCCATTACTGAGGATAGGCATATGAGTAGCACTATAGTAAGTACGATGAATAAAGCTAAATTAGTGGTGATTGGTAACGGTATGGTGGGACATCACTTTATCGAGCGAGCCATAGAGAAAGGCTTACACGATCAGTTTGAGATTCACGTATTTGCTGAAGAGGATCGCCCAGCTTATGACCGGGTGTATCTATCGAGCTATTTTGAACATAAAGATGTGAGTAAACTAAACTTAGTGGACTTGAGCAGGTATGAGGATGCTCAGATTCAGTTGCATCTTAATCAGCGAATCACAAACATCGATGCCGCCAGTCAATGTATCAGCACGGAAGACGGTACCCAGATAGACTATGCTGAATTGGTACTAGCAACAGGCTCCTATCCGTTTGTGCCGCCGATTCCAGGGCGCGAGCATCCGCACTGTCATGTCTATCGTACGATTAAAGATTTGGATGATATTCTCAGTACTGCTGAGCAGCCAAAAGTCAAAAGAGGCGTCGTGGTCGGTGGTGGTCTGCTGGGTCTTGAGGCAGCTAAGGCCCTAGTCACACTAGGACTAGAGACTTACGTGGTAGAGTTTGCGCCTCAGCTGATGGGCGTACAGCTCGATGCTGCTGGCGGTGATATTTTAAAACGTAAAATTGAAGCCCTTGGCGTCAAAGTACTAACAGGTAAAAATACTAAGGCCATTATCGACAATACCCTATCGGATGAAGCATCGTGTCATCTAACCATGCAGTTCGCTGACGATACGTCGTTGGATACCGACATGATCGTCTTTAGTGCGGGTATTCGTCCGCAAGATGGCATTATCAAAAGCAACCCTGAATGCGGTATTGAAATCGGCACCCGTGGCGGTATTCTGATTGATAAAGCCTGCCGTACCAATGCTCCGAATGTCTATGCCATTGGAGAATGCGCCGTATGGGACAACACCGTTTTTGGCTTGGTCGCACCAGGTTATAGCATGGCCAGTATTTGCGCCGCTCAAATCGCAGGCGATCGCGCTCAGACCTTTACAGGCGCTGACATGAGCACCAAGCTCAAATTGATGGGCGTCGATGTGGGCAGTATCGGCGATGCGCACAGCGCAACAGAAAACAGTTTGAGCTATTTATACCAAAACCCTGCTGAGGGTATCTATAAAAAACTGGTAACAACAGCAGACAATAAGCGGCTATTGGGCGCTGTATTGGTAGGCGACACTGAGGATTACAACAATCTCTTGCAGCTATTTCTAAACGATATTGACCTGCCTGCCCATCCTGAAAGCCTGATCCTACCCAACGTAGAAAAGCCCACCATGGGTATCGAGAACCTGCCCGATAGCGCCACGATTTGCTCTTGTTACAACGTCACCAAAGGTGCTATTTGTGCCGCCGTTGAAGACGGTGCTTATACCATGGCAGAGGTGAAATCATGTACCAGTGCTGGTACCGGCTGTGGCGGCTGCGCACCTATGGTAAAAGACACATTAGGCTATCAGCTAACCGCGCTTGGTTTTGAAGTCAATAATGATCTATGTGAGCATTTTGCTTACTCACGTCAGGAGTTGTATAGCTTGATTCGAGTACAAGGCATTAAGACATTTGATGCGCTATTAGATGAGCACGGTAGTGGTCATGGCTGCGAAATTTGCAAACCAACTGTCGCCTCTATTTTGGCGTCTTGCTGGAATGATTATGTACTCAAGCCCGAACTCACGCCACTGCAAGACAGCAACGATTACTATCTAGGCAATATTCAAAAAGATGGCACTTATTCGGTCGTGCCGCGCGTACCTGGCGGTGAAATCACTGCAGATAAACTCATCATCCTCGGACAAGTCGCCAAAGAGTTCAATCTGTATACCAAAATCACTGGCGGTCAGCGCGTCGACTTATTTGGCGCACGTTTAGACCAACTGCCCGATATCTGGACCCAACTGGTCGATGCTGGATTTGAGACGGGCCATGCTTATGGTAAATCTCTGCGTACAGTGAAATCTTGTGTGGGCAACAACTGGTGTCGCTACGGTGTCGATGACAGTGTGGGTTTAGCACTTAGACTAGAAGACCGCTACAAAGGAGTACGCTCACCACACAAAATAAAAATGGGCGTATCTGGATGTACCCGTGAGTGCGCTGAAGCGCAAAGCAAAGATTTTGGGATTATTGCTACTGAAAACGGCTGGAATCTCTTTGTCTGCGGTAATGGTGGCATGACCCCACGTCATGGCGAGCTATTCGCAACGGATCTTGATACGGATACAGTTGTCAAATATATCGACCGTATTATCATGTTTTATATCAAGACCGCAGATAAGCTTCAGCGTACATCCAAATGGCGCGAGAGCCTTGAAGGTGGACTTGAGTATCTACAGGCAGTCATTATTGAGGACAGTTTAGGTATCGCTGAGGAGCTAGAGTCGCAGATGCAATTACTCATCGACAACTATGTTTGTGAATGGAAAGCCACCATTACTGATAGCGAAAAACTCAAACGTTTCCGTCATTTTGTTAATAGTGAGCAAGGCGATGACAATGTGGTATTCGTCACTGAGCGAGAGCAGATTCGCCCTGCAACCGATATCGAAAAGACGCAAATAAAAGTGACCGAATTGGCGTAATCTTAACGTGTCAGCGTCTATTGATATTAGACGCTAAAAAGCATTTTTTGTTGTTGGTCTCATTTATATTTTACTATTAAGGATCTTCTGATGACTCAGCTCACTGTGTGCAAAATCAATGATATTATTCCCGAGACAGGTGTCTGTGCGCTCGTAAACGGCAAACAAGTGGCTATTTTTTGCACCAAGCAAACACAGTTATTTGCGCTTGATAATTATGATCCGTTTAGTCAAGCCAACGTCTTGTCTAGAGGTCTGATTGGCGGCACCACTATTACTAACGAGGATGGCTCTGATGAAAATGTGCTATATGTCGCCTCACCTATTTATAAGCAACGCTTTAATCTTGTCACAGGTCAATGTTTAGATGATAAAAGCATTATACTCGACACGTATAAAGTAGAGCTTGAGGGTAGCGATGTCATCGTAAAATATAACTAGGTATTTGTGTGTCTAGCACATACTACCTTCTAGACTATTAAAGCAGCCTTTGATTTTAAGAGTCGAAGGCCGTTTTATTCTTCATCAAACCTTTTGTCATCCCCTAATAAATTAATGAGATTGATGTCTGCTAGTATAGTCAGTTCAATATAAAAGTATTATAAATACAATCAACTAAACCAACATTCAAACAATCATGACCTACTCCTTAGACTTTCGCAAACAAGTACTAAAAAGCTTAGATGATGGCATGACGTTCGCTCAAGCTGTCGACTTTTATAATATTAGCCCAACCACTATTCAGAAGTGGAAGAAGCGTATTCATAGCAAAACAACCAGACAAGTTAAGCCTCATAAGATAACCGATGAGCGCTTACTCAAAGATGTAAAGGACTATCCAGACAGTTATCATTATGAACGCGCAAGACGTTTAAAGTGTAGTAAATCAGGGATTTGTGAAGCCCTAAAGCGTCTAGGTATCAGTCAAAAAAAAGACACTAGAGCATTCAAAAGCGTGTCCGATAAAAAGAGCAGCGTACCAGAGTAAGCTTAATAGTTTTATGCAGCAAGACTATCCCATTGTCTATATGGATGAAAGCGGCTTTGAGGCTGAGACTATAAGACCCTATGGCTACGCACCGATTGGCAAACCTTGTATTGATACCTACAACTGGCAAGCAAGAAAGCGCACTAACGTTATTGGGGCTCTGTATGAAAAAATGCTATTTGCGCTTGATTACTTTGAGCAAAATATTAACAGCCGCATATTTTATCACTGGTGCAAATATACCCTTATTCCAAGCCTCAAGGCCAAATGCGTAATTGCGATGGATAATGCTCGATTTCATAAAAATAAACGCATCCAAAAATTACTGAACAGACATGGCCATCGTATTCTTTGGTTGCCACCTTACAGTCCTGATCTGAATCCCATTGAAAAGAAGTGGGCTCAAGCAAAGTTTCTACGCCAAGGCTGGATGCAAAATGACTTATCTAAATTATTTTATGATATTTGTCCTGGTCATAACAATTTTATTTTGAACTAACTATACTTACTATTACTTAGAGTCCCCTGCATTCGAAATAAAACCCTCATATTTTCTAGTTATTCTATTAAGCTTTTCTCATCCTTAATGAAAACCCAATCATAAGATTTTCTACATTCAAAACCCTCATGATTTACCTTTCCGTTATTCATACTCTTGTAAATTATTAAGCCTACAACAGTCCTAAAACTGTTTCATTCGAAACTGCTCTTACGTATTAGAGAGATCACCATGCACCATTTAAGGACATGCAAAGATCAATTTGGTGCATCCGTTCGCAATCTTCAAACAACTTCGTTCCTTACTAAAAAATACTGTTCATGTGGTACATTTACGAAAAGGGTTAATGATCGTTTTGTTACTTATTTTTTTCTTTTTAATATTGGCATAAAGGTTGCTATTTGTAAGTTACAACTTCCAAATTAGGGATATTGAATAATGAATGAATCTAACGACTACCCTTTGAGTGCTGTACCAACTGACAAGAGAAAGAATTTATGGTCCATGATGTCAGTATTATTGGGCTTTACATTTTTTACTTCTACAATGTGGGCAGGCGGTACGCTTGGTAAATCATTTTCATTTTATGAGCTGATGTCTATTATATTCATAGGCAACTTGTTGCTTGGATCTTATGCAGCAAGCTTAGGTTATATTGCGTGTAAAACTGGTTTGAACACCGTGTTATTAGGTCGGTATTGTTTTGGACTAAATGGAAGTAAGTTATCTGACTTTGTATTAGGATTTACACAAATCGGTTGGTATGCATGGGGTACTGCGACGATTGCCATTATCATTGTGAAGTTACTGGAATTGTCAGATGCATGGCTCACGCCATTGATGATCTTTTTTGGTTTTGGTTTCTGTATCAGTGCCTATATAGGCTACAAGGCGTTAGAAATTCTTTCAAAAGTCTCCGTACCTGCGATGCTATTTTTTATCGGCTTATGTTTCTATAAAGGCATACTTGATATAGGCGGCATTTCGGAATTTGTAGCTATCGAACCAACTGAAAGTATGCCTATCGCAGCTGCAATTACCTTGGTATTTGGTACCTTTGTAAGTGGGGGTACGCAAGCAACAAATTGGAGCCGTTTTGCTAAGTCAGGAAAAGTAGCGGTTATAAGTACTTTGGCAGCATTTTTTATCGGTAATGGCTTGATGGTGTTTGTCGGTGCTTTTGGTACGGCTATATATCAACAAGCGGATATCGTTGATGTACTTGTTGCTCAAGGTTTCATGCTTGTCGCTGTCCTAATGTTATTCACTAATATTTGGACTACCCAAGATAATACTATTTACAATTTTGCAGCGGCAGGATGTAACTTGTTAAGAACAGATAAAAGGCGTTTAGTCACCTTATTCGGTGCTGCATTAGGCACCGCATTAGCCGTCATGGGCATGTATAACATGCTAATACCCTTTCTAATACTTCTGGGGACCTTCATTCCACCAATTGGTGCGATTATCATGACAGATTTTTGGGTGAAGTATAAAGGTAATATGCCAGATTTAAGCAGTATCGAATTACCAAAGTACAATATAGTTGGATTATCAGCTTACGTGATTGGTTCAGGTTGTGCTTACGCTTCACCTTGGATTGCTCCACTTGTTGGCATTATTACTTCTGCTATTGCTTATACAATATTATTGAAGCTCTCTACTGTAAAAACCCAACAAGAACAGAGTATTTAATTAATGATATCTATTGAATCGTTAAATCAAATAAGTGGACTAGAAGCTCTTCGTTTTAGAGCGGGTCGGCAAGGTAGCAGAAATGCAATACGTTGGCCCTATATAGCAGAAAACACAGAGATTGAAAACTGGACAAAAGGTGGAGAGTTGATCTTTGTTACAGGGTTAAATTGGAACTGGACTGTTCAAGACTTTATTACTCTCATTAAAAAAGCAAAAACGCAATGTACGAGTGGGTTAGTGATTTTAACCCACTCACCCTATCTCGATACCATTCCTATTGAAGTTTTAGATTTTGCTAATGAACAACACTTTCCTGTTTTTGAACAGCCTTATTCATTGCCAATGGTAAATGTTACCGAAATATTGTCTAACGCGATCATTATGGATGGTCTCAATAATAAATCTAGTCGTTGGTTTCTACAAGACTTAGCAGATAACCCAAATATATCTGAAATAGACCTGATTAAAGCCACAGAAATAGGACTTAACCCCACTCAACAGTTATCTGTCGCTTTTATTAAATTCAACCGTATTACTGATGAAGAAGTCATTAAAGGAGATTACTTAATCAGTCAGTTCATGCTGAACGAGGGCGTTCAACTTCCTATTACGGAGCTTCATCAAGGTTGGCTGGCGATTATGCCGACATCAGCGGAACACTGTGATGATAGTATGAAACGATGGAATCAATTGCATCAAAAACTGCTTGCATATGGCTTTCACTGCACTATTGGTGTTAGCGATGCAAAAGAATTAAAAGTCATTTATAAAGCCGTTTCACAGGCAAGACAAAGCGCTAAATTTCATAGAGATAATAATAGAAACGAAGTTATACATTACAACTCATTAGGTATTGCTCAGCTTTTTACTCATATCGATAACAATGAAATTGACTCTTTTTGTCGTCAGTATCTAGGTGATATTTTCAACAAACAGGATACTCAGAGTTTGGTTCTAAAAACCACTTTAGCTTGTTATTTTGATAATTTATGTTCGATGCGTCAGACAGCATTAGCAATGAATATACACAGAAACACTTTGTCTAATCGATTAGAAAAGATAGAAACGTTAACGGGTATTAATTTAAGTAATGCTCAACAGCGATTGAGTTTGCAAATAGCGCTCATTGCAGATCGTTACATCAGTTAATTTTTATAAAATATAATTACCAATTAGGAGACACCATGATTATTAACAATGCCAAACTTCGCGGTAAACAGGGATTACATAGCATTGAATGCGAAAATGGAAGATTTGTAAGTATTATCGAGCAAGATGGCCTAGTCATTCCATTAGAGTCAAGTCTTGATGCTAAAATGAATTTACTGTCTGCTCCATTTGTTGAGCCTCATATTCACCTTGATGCTGTATTTACAGCAGGTGAGCCAAATTGGAATTTAAGTGGCACGTTGTTTGAAGGGATAGAACGTTGGGCTGAACGTAAGCCGATGCTAACTAGCGCTGATGTTCAGCGAAGAGTATTAAAAGCCGTACAACTATTGGTCGAAAATGGTGTTCAACATATTCGAACACATGTTGATATTACCGATCCTGAATTAGTTGCCTTAAAAGCAATAGTCGCTTTAAAAGAAAAACTTAGTGCTTATATTGATTTACAAATAGTTGCATTCCCCCAAGAAGGTATTTTGTCCTTCCCCAACGGTAAGCAGCTAATGGAAAAAGCACTTGAACAAGGTGCTGATGTCATCGGTGGTATTCCTCATTTTGAATATACTAGAGAATATGGGGTTGAGTCGATGCGATGGATCATCGACCTCGCAGAAAAGCATGGCAAGTTAGTTGATGTCCATTGTGATGAAATAGACGATGGCGCATCAAGGTTTTTGGAAGTATTGGCTACAGCCGCTTTAGAAAAAGGGATTGGAGAACGTGTGACAGCAAGCCATACTACTGCAATGCACTCTTATAACAATGCGTATTGTTCCAAATTATTTCGTTTACTAAAAAAATCTAAAATAAATTTTATTGCTCTTCCTACTGAAAATATGCATCTACAAGGACGCTTTGATGGTTATCCTAAGATTCGCGGTATCACACGAGTTAAAGAGATAAAAGATGCTGGAATGAATATATGTTTCGGTCAAGACTCTATACAAGATCCATGGTACACACTAGGTAATGGCAAACTACTTCGTGTTCTAGATTCAGGGATTCACTCATGTCATATGATGGGATACGAGGATTTAGAAACTGCATTAGACTTAATTACAGATAATGGTGCTAAAACGCTCAATATATCTGCAAACTACGGTATAGAAGTAGGTAAGCCTGCAAACTTTATTATTCTTGAAGGTAGCAATGATGTCGAAGTAATCCAAAAACAGGGCGATGTTTTATACTCTGTAAGAGAGGGAGAGGTACTCATATCTAGACAGCCGGCTACTCTGAATCAAACAATATCTTTAACTGAATGAAAGAATGTTTTTTTACGAGCTACCAAAAATGCGTTCAAGAGTGTTTTCTTGAACGCTTCATCCTTTGCTTATAGCACCATATTTTCTTAGAATTTGACGCTAATTGGATAGTAGTTCGTAAGTACCTCATAATCTCTATATAAGCATAATTTGTGCGAACACATTAAATTGTAACACCGTATAAAAGTTCTCTAAAGCTCATATTCTTTATCATAAAACCAACTCATAACTCGTACTACGTCCTGATGCTATAGATTTTTGCATCATGTCCTTCTCTATTAAATCATTAATATCTCGTAGTGCAGTGTCTATAGAACACTTGGTCATAGTCGCCCATTTCTTAGTGGTAAGTTTGCCATAAAAATCAGTCAGCAAAATATTTAGCATTTTTACTTGCCTATTATTTAAAGCGCACTGTCGATGCGTCTGCCAAAAGCCCGCCTTACTGATAATTTTATCCGTGGTTTCTTGAGCTACAATGAGGGATTGCTCTAGCGTTTGCAAAAACCACACCAACCAATCCGTGATATCTTTATCACCTTTTTGCGTACGTTCTAGTATTTTGTAATAGTCATTACGCTGTTTAAGAATTTGCGCTGACATACTATAAAAGCGTTGGGCACTGTTATCGCTTTTTGCCAGCATACGTTCTGTGAGTGCTCGTGTTAGTCGTCCATTTCCATCATCGAATGGATGCAAAGTCACAAACCATAAATGAGAAACACCTGCTTTTATGACCAAATCTATATCGTCTTGCTTATTTGACGAAGTGTTAAACCACAATAAAAATTTGCTTAACTCATCTGGCAACCTATCGGCACTCGGGGCAACAAAATGAACCCGCTCGCGACCATACCCACCAGACACTACTTGCATTGGCCCTTTGCTATCATCACGGATACTACCTGCTCGAATACGATAAAGCCCACTATATCCATCTGGAAATAATGCTCGATGCCATCCAAGTAAATCATCTAACAATAGTGGCTGTTGATAACGATAGGTGGCACTTAGCATCATCTCTACCACGGCATCGATCTCACGAGTAGTGGTTGGCATGCTGGCACTATCTAACCCTAAATGCCGAGCAACTGAAGAACGAACTTGCTCATCATTTAGTGTCTCACCTTCTATCTCAGAAGTTTTGATAATCTCTAAGGTCACCGCATCTAATTGTGCCTCAACATTCAGATCGAACCCTAGTGTTAGCAGCTTTCCTAGTAAATGGCCTTGTAATATCCGCACACGACTGACGAGTGGCAATAGCTTTTTGTCCGACCATTGCCATTCAGTCCAGTTTGGATGTTCATGAATATAAGTAACATGCTTCATATGTTCCTCAGAAATATGCAGAGATTAGGACAGTAATCTCCTTATATTATGCAGAGAATAAGTAGTAGAGGCAATACGCAAAAACTCAAAAATGACAATAGTAGATGCAATAAGAGTAGATTCTCAACAAACACACATATTCTTTTATTCTGGTAAGGGCTTGAGTAGAGGTAAAAATACTATAAAAATACAGTGCCCAATTACGAGTTAAATTTTATTCTATTACAATTTACATTGTGATTATTAAATCGTATAATATATACAGGCTATGAATATCAGTGTATGTAAGATAATATCATTTTTTACACGTTCGTTGACCTACCTTGACATGGTAGAGGTCGTTGGTTCGAATCCGATTACGCCTACCAGATTCGAAAACCCCCAATCTTAAGATTGGGGGTTTTTTTGTCCGTAAAATATGGGCTTTCTCGATTACTGTTTTTCATTACCAAGGTTACGCCTTAAGGTATGCAAACACAGTCGATGCCGAAATGGCGCCTGTCACGCCACATCGACTGTATTGCTATTATTGGTTCCCTACCCACACTCTATAAATATAGTAAGGCGGCTGGCCTTTATCGACGGTGCCGGTGAACTGCGGTGTTTTATGTAATTGATTTACTGCAACATACAACCAACCATTCGTATCTAAAGACACATTATCAGGCCAGTCGAATCGGCTGTCTCGTACTAACGATGTTAGCTGTCCTTTCGTATCAAGCACATCTACGCCATTATCGTTTAAGTTGGTAAAGTAGTGATTTCCATAACTGTCTGTAGTAGCGCCATCTGAAACGGGTTTATCACCAACACGTATAATGCTCTTACCAATCTGTTCATCACTGGCTTTAGTTCTAAATAAGGTAGCATCTAAGCTATACCAAGATTCACCGTTCATCGCGCCAAAATAAATTGTATTATTATCAGCGGACATCGTAATTGGGTTTATCCCATTGTTTGTCGGCTTGCCACCCATCATAATCTCAACATCATTGATTACCATTTTTGCATCAGCTTCAGGTTGTAAAGCGACATGATTGCCAAAACGGCGTACTTCATTGGTGTTCATATCAATAGCAATAATGGCTGGATTGGGAATATCCGCCAAATAAATCCATCCATTTTCTCTATCAACCACCAAGTCTTGCACAAAACTATTTTTTGGTGCGATATCTGTCGGTATATCGATTTTGCTAATTACTGCGCCAGTGTCAATATCAAATCCCCAAACACGAGTTTTACCAATATTTTGACCCATATCGACGATCCATAACCCACCTTGATCGTCTTTAGTAATACCTAATGGTGTATCAATGGTCGCTTCACCATACTGGCCTTTAGGAGATTGAAATTTGTTTGAAGGCCATGGCTGATAGCGGTTAGGTCCAGTCACTTCAAATAACTGTATCCCCTGTTCACCATCGTTAGGATGCACGGTAGAAAACACCCGACCGTCACTCGTAGCCATGACATTGCCTGGGCGGATAGGTAAACCGATAACCGTTTCTATCTCTCCCACTGTAGCCACATCGCTTTTTACTTGCGTGACGGACATAGCATCGCGCTCAACTAAACTACACCCTGCTAATGCTGTCGTGATTAAACCAATAATAAAAATATTTTTCATCGTGAATTCCTGAGTATTTAAAGAAGCCTATAACGATGTCCATTTTAACTTTTCTACCAAATATTTCTGTTCTTTTCATGATACCTCTAAAGTCATCAGTTCAAAGATAAAAGTGGAAAATAGAAAGTTCTCTTATTTTTAATGCCAGTTTGATTTAACATCAGCTTGATTAGTCATTACATATTTTTTAGAGACATAGCGCTTCATCAGGGTAGTCAATATAGCCTGTTATCAAAACTGTAATAAACATGGGCAGATAGGCGTAAGTCGTTACTCTTCTTAAATTTTCATCAAACTACGCAACGTTTTAATCCCTTATCATTCTTGTTGTCGGAAAGGGGTTAATAAAAAGACGCCTTATCTAATCGAAATCGCTAATGTTAGATGATTTTGCAAACTTGTTTATTCAACCAAGATATATAAATAGGATAACACCATGAAAAAGTTACTATTAGGCTCACTATTAGCTGCATCAACTTGTGTCGCGATGATTGCTCCTGCAACAGCCGCTAGCAATACTGCCGCGCCAAATTCAGCACAAATGCAACATAAAGACGGTACGCACAAAGGACCACTTTCAAAAATCAATCTAACGGCTAAACAGCAAGCACAAGTTAAATCTATTCACGATAAGTATCGTAGCCAAGGCAAAGATGGTCGCCAACAGGCTCGAGCTGAGATTGCAAAAGTCCTAACAGCACAGCAACGTTCGCAGTTAGAGAAAATGAAGGCTGAACATGAAGGCAGTGGTGAGCATCGCGGTCGTGGACATTAATACTAGATAGCTAAAGCAAATCCTCCAAAAAGTAAAAATAGCCCATCTACCATAGATGGGCTATTTTGCTATGTGACAGCGAGAACTATTGGAGGCTTTTGCTCCTAAGTAGCACTGAGTGTACTCGCTTATGCTTTTCATGACTCCTGCTGTCAATCCTGTAGTCTTAAACTTGGGAGATAATCCTATTAAAAAATCATATGAGCACACACGGCAATGATCGGTAATGAAATAAGGGTTCTTAGTAAAAAAATCACCAATAACTGTAAGAAACTCACAGGGATTTTTGTCCCCAAGATCAACCCACCGACTTCCGACATGTAGATCAATTGAGAGACTGACAAGCAAGCGATGACAAAGCGAGTCAACTCTGATTCTATTGAAGAGCCTATGATCGCAGGCAAGAACATATCTGCAAAACCTACCATAATTGTTTTTGACATTTCTGCTGCAAACGGTATGTTTAATAGCTCTAAGAACGGAATAAACGGCATACCTAAATAGTCAAATACAGGCGTCTCTTCTGCAACAATTAAGCCCATGGTCCCGATTGCCATCACAACAGGCAATATCCCGATCCACATGTCCAAGATGTTTTTTAGCCCCTCTTTTAAGAAAGTAACAAAGCTTGGACTCTTATCGGCCTTGTGGACGGCTTTGTGTAGACTATGAGTAAATAATGTTTTCCCTTCAGGAATAGTTTCATGATCTCTATCACTGTTTTCTATCGTATAAGTATCTTCAATTCTAGACAGCGGTAATAGTCTTGGTACTACTAAAGCGCAAACAATCCCGCATAAAGCAACGACCCCAATCATATTGAGAAAGTAGCTTTCTAGTTTGACTTGAGAGATGACGACCAAACAGAACGTAATCGAAACGGCTGAAAAACTTGTGGCAATAACGGCCGCTTCTTTTTTAGTATAGAACCCGCCTTCTAATTGCTTATCTGTTAATAGGACGCCGATCGTTCCATCACCCAGCCATGATGTCAGACAATCGACAGATGACCTACCGGGTAAGCCAAACAAAGGTCGCATCACTTTACTCAATAGAACCCCAAAAAATTCTAATAAGCCAAAATCGAGCAATAGTGGTAGTAATAACCCAGCTAAGAAAAATACGATAAACAGTATTGGCATTAGTTCATATAATATTAAGCCGCCAATATTATCTGAATATATTGCCTCAAACCCAAATTTAAAATAGGTCACGACAACAAAGAACGCACCAAGCATTCTAATCACAAGCCAAGGTGTCGTAACGTTCAGCAAATTATTTAGAAACGCATTATTCAAAACTAATGAAGGTTTCATAACTTTGGTATATAACGTAGCACACAAGGTAATCATGATTGAGGTGACAACGAGTAAGGGCAAGAGGTCACCGATATACCCTTGGATATAATCCTTTAACACAGATATAGGAATGGTAAATCCCTCTGCATAGGTGACAAACTTACCATCTACGTAAGGAATGGGAAATACGAACAGCATCAAACCTATGATAGATGGTATGAAGAACTTTAAAAACTGTCTGATATTGATGCTGCTGGCCTCTTTGCTTGAGGCATTAGTCTTAATAATGTCCATATTATTTTTTGACTCCCTGTCAATTTCAACTAATATAAATAATGTCGTTCAGATTGGTTTTTGTGAGTTATTCTAAATTTTCTATGCTAGTAATTATTTAAAAGGGAGTGCGTTACTTCTTCTAAAATTTTAAATATTCTGGTTGAGTCATCTTTTGAATTGTTGTACAAAGGATTGATCTCTGCCATCTCCCAGCAACATACTTTTTCGTTTTTAATGAGCTCTATGTTGAGCTGCATGGCTTGCTCATAAGACAGACCATTCATTGCTGGCGTACCTGTCCCTGGGACATATAAGGGATCAACACTATCGACATCAAATGAGACATAAATATGATCGCAATATTCTAGTTTTTTGAATATTTCGGCTACTGTGGCGCTGATGCCTTTTTTGGTTATTTCAGCCACACTATATAACGGAATTTTGTGTCTTTTGATCAGTTCCATCTCCTCTTCTTGATAATCTCTAACGGCACAAAACACGACGTTTTCTGGCTTCATTGATGGCTCATCAGATGCCATAAACTTCAATCGCTCCCAATACTCCTTCTCCTTTTCAGAGAGCTCGTTACGCTTGCATTCCAAATTGTCAATCGCACACGCCATTGCCAAAGGCATACCATGCATGTTGCCTGATCCACTGGTATACGGCGAGTGAAAATCAGCATGGGCGTCTATGTAGACCACACCGATCTCAGCATCAGGATGTGCCATTTTAAGACCGTGCATGGTTCCTGCACAGCTAGAATGATCACCTGCGATAACAATCGGAAATTGATTATCTTCTCTAATCTCTTTTATTTTATGTGCCAATTTAGAGATAACAGGCTCAATCACATCAGCGTATTTTGCATGTTTAAATGACGACTCTTCTTCGTGTATGTATTCATTTTTGATACTGTCAAGTTGCAGTTTTTCATAGTAGTCTGCATTCATCTCTTTTGATGATGCGCGCAATGCATCAATGCCTAGTGACGCGCCTTTCTTGTGCCCTGCGACATCCGAATACACTTCTACTATGCGCACGTTTTTCATTAAATCATTCATTATGTTGTCTCCATTAAGTAAAGCAATTCTTTCATTATTCAAATTTATAATTGATCTTTTTAACCACTTACGCCATAGATGCAGCTTCATTCGTCGCTATGCTACGATCTTTGTTGTGAGCTTTCATCACCGAATAAAGGTTTTTAGGATCTTGTTGATGAGGGATCAAATCAAGCAGCTCATAGGCGTCTTGTTTTTTGATCAAATCACGCAAAAACACTAGAGCTGTAAAGTCTTCTGAGGCAAAACCAACGCCGTCAAATACGACTAAGTTATTGTCGTTGGTGCGCGCTTCTTTCTCACCGTTTACGATACAATGGAACTCTGTCACAGGAAAGTCTTGAGAGAGCTGTTGAATATCGCCTTCGATACGGGTTTGTGGTTCAAACTCTACAACGACATGATCGGCTCTTAGTAAGATATTGGCATCCAGCTCGGTTTTGCCAGGGCAATCGCCACCGATAGCGTTGATATAGACACCTTTGTTGACCATATCATCACGCAGGATAGTGGCGTTTTTCTTATCTGCCGTACAGGTCGTGATGATATCTGCGCCTTCAACGGCTTCTTCTGCGGTTTTACAGATAGTAATATCCAAACCTGAATCGGCAAGGTTATGCGCTACTTTTTCAGACGCAGCTGGATCAACATCATAGAGACGTACTTTTGAGATACCCACCACTGCTTTCATGCCCATTGCTTGGAACTCTCCTTGCGCACCATTACCAATAAGCGCCAAGGTTTTAGCGTTTTTAGGCGCACAGTGTTTGGCAACCAGTGCCGAGGTCGCCGCCGTACGTAGTGCGGTCAAGATGCACATCTCTGTTAATAAAATTGGATAGCCTGTGTCAACATCAGACAATACGCCAAAAGCGGCTACCGTCTGTAAATCCCGTTTGGTATTGATAGGATGGCCATTGACATACTTGCATGCAAACATGTCACCATCGCTAACAGGCATGAGCTCTATAACACCATCTTTGGAATGAGAGGCAAAACGACTGGATTTTTCGAATTGTTCCCAGCGAGAAAAATCCTGCTCTAGAGCATCTACCAGTTCTTTTATGGTCTGTTCTATACCATGATTACTGATGATTTCAGCCATTGCCTGTACGCTAACAAAGGGCACACCCTGCTTTTGAGATACGATAAATTTAGACATTCGTTTTGCTCCATTCCATGAATATTGTTTGTTGAATCGACAATTAATATGCTACCAACTATAAATGTCAGTTAAAATGTCAATAAGTTATTAAATATTGATATATTTTTGACATATTGATAGATACTACTTATCACAATGTCAAAAACTTAATAAGGGAGACATTTTTATGGCGTACTACACTTATGACTCTTTAGACAGCGAGCTGATATCTGAACTGCGACAAGACGGCCGCGCAACCATCTCAATCCTTGCAAAAAAACTTAAAGTCTCGCGTGCCACTGTCCAAAACAGATTGGATAGACTGATTCATAATGGCGCTATTTTAGGCTTTACGATTCGAGTGCATGAGGCACTAGATAACGAAACGGTCAAAGCGATGATGATGATCGAGGTGACAGGAAAATCTACGTCACAAGTGATTAGAAAGCTGCGCGGTATCCCGCAATTGATCAAGCTGCATACAACCAATGGGGCGTGGGACTTGGTGGCAGAGATACACACGACAAGTTTGAGAGAATTTGATGAAGTGCTGCGGCAAGTAAGAGAGATCGATGGCATTCTTAATAGCGAAACCAGTGTTTTGCTGTCGAGTTTATGACGCAAGAGTACCTCAGAAAATATATTCAACACCGTCTAAAAACACCTTCCTGGTGAAGACGCAAGATTATCGCTATCATCAAATAGACTGCCTTGACAAAGGTAGAATGAATGCTTTACCCTTTAAGTAGAACGTTCATTCTACTTTTGGGAGTTTTGTTATCAAAGAAGATATTGCTATTAAGCTCGAAAAGGCATTTAGCCGATATGGTTTTGCCGAGCCAAGTGTTGCTCAGCTCAAGACAGCATGTAATGTAAGCCTGCGAACACTGTATAAGTACTATCCCTCTAAAGAGATGATGGTCGTTGCCGCCTTGGACTATCGCCACCAAAGATATCTCGACTTTTTACTCAATGAATCACCTCCTCCTGGCATAGCCTCTATTTTTCATATTTTTGACAGACTCGAACAATGGATGAAAGCGTTCGCACCACATGGCTGCATGTCTATGAGTGCCGTGGCAGCTTTTCCTGATGATCCAGTGATTGCAAGCTCAGTGCAGAAGCACAAACAAGAAGTCAGGCACTTTTTGGGACAACAAAGTCAGAGAGAAGATCTTGCGACGGCCATCTTTTTGTTACATGAAGGCGTTACGAATTCATGGCCTGTATTAGGAGCAAAGGCCATCATCTCAGCCCAGCGCACACTATCAACACTTTTAGAGGAAGACAAATGATGCAACCGATCCCAAAGACAATGACAGGTGTCCAGCTTATCGGTCATGGTGGCCCAGAGATGCTCAAATACCGTGATGATATTCCTGTCCCCACTGTCACTTTAGATGATGTACTCATCCGAGTTTCGGCAGCAGCGGTCAATAATACAGATATCAATACCAGAACGGCATGGTACTCGAAAGGCAATAGCAGTAGCGCTGATGCCAGTTGGTCTGGCACTGCAATGAGCTTCCCTCGTATCCAAGGTGCAGATGTCTGCGGTACGATAGTAGCAGTCGGTGCTAATATTAGTCGTGAACGTATTGGGGAACGGGTTCTTGTTGAACCTTGTATTCATGAAATCGATGGTCAACCATTGAAATCAGCTGGTTACTATGGCTCAGAGTGTGACGGTGGATTTGCTGAATATACAGTAGTCGCTGCCAAACATGCCTATGCCGTAAATAGTATGCTCTCTGATGTCGAGCTGGCTTCGTTCCCATGTTCGTATTCTACTGCTGAGAATATGCTCACGCGAGCGAATGTCTCGTCGTATGATAAGGTATTGATATCCGGCGCTTCAGGCGGTGTTGGATCAGCAGCAGTCCAGCTGGCAAAAGCGCGCGGTGCTTATGTTATTGCTATCACCAGTCCAAGTAAAAACCAACAGCTGCGAGAGCTTGGAGCGGATCAAGTGATACCTCGAGATGATGACTTGGTTGATGCAATAGGCGAAAACTGTATTGATGTCGTGATTGATTTGGTCGCAGGAAAGCAATGGCCTGATTTTTTACAATTGCTAAAACCAAGAGGTCGGTACGCTGTGTCTGGCGCGATTGGAGGCGCATTGGTTGAGCTAGATATCAGAACACTTTATCTAAAAGACTTAACTTTTTATGGCTGTACTGTACTTCAACCTGAAGTCTTTCAAAACCTCGTTAACTGCATCGAGCAACGTAAAATAGCTCCAATCATTGCGCGTACCTTTCCGTTAAAAAAGATACATACTGCTCAAGAGGTTTTCTTAGAAAAAAAACACGTCGGTAAAATCGTTTTAAAAGTTGCTCAAGAATAACCACTTGTCTCTCTTAACTTACTTCACGTAGTCTATCCTAAGTGCAGCCCAATCAACACAACTGCGAAGCATATATCCGTTTACTACATAGAGGATTTATCAGATAGACATCTAGCTTCTTGATAAATCCTCTAGCATAACAATAATAAAGTTATCAAACGTGCCAATAAAGAATACATGAGTGTTGTTACCATTCCTGCCTCAAGTCATTCAAGGTCGACCAGGTCAACAACATTCCAATCCATTGGGCAGCGTACATGGCAGTTGGTTTTGCTGAGACTGATATCATCTATGTCAGGAAACAAACCACAATGACTGAAAGTCGTATCATTGGGTCTGATGGCAAACTATACACGCATGACACCACGACTTGTTTAATATGCAATAATCAGCTGATAGGCAGTAATGAGCGTAAAGATAGTTTTTACTCAACCTGCTTTTGATAATCGATGAAAATTTTGAGAGTTGACAAATAACAAGGCCAATACTATGCAAGCATTTGAACGGGCAATGACTCTAGGTGATAAAACAGCTCGCTATTATGACTTATCCGCTTTGTTTAATAATGATGAAAACGTCCCATTACCTCCTGCACATTTTTATGGTGGCAACGGTTTTGCAGTTGGTGTCTATCTGCCGCTATTAACCACGCTCAGTGAGCAATTTACTATCAACAGTCTCGCCATGCGTGGCTATTGGTACGATCTACCATCCCTCAGAAAGCTGACTCGCGAGCAGGATGCTGATATATTGATTGATTTTTTGGAGAAGACACAGGATAAACCTGTCGTAGGTATTGGACACTCTCAAGGCGCGACTGCTACCGCTATTGCAGCAGCCAAACGTCCAGAACTATTTTCGCAGTTATATTTGATAGAACCCGTTACTTTTACCAAATCGCAGATGCTCACGATGAACTCAGCACCTGACGACTTAAAAATGAGTCGAGAGCCCTTCAAAAGTACACAAGCTAAACAAGTACAATGGCAAAGCGTGGAATCCTACTATGACTATCTACGGGCACATCGCGCTTTTAAACGCATCAATGACAGCAATCTTTATATCTTTGCAAAAAATAGTCTTGTCGAAAACAAGCAAGGGCAATATAGTTTGCTTTTCACCCCTGAGCAAGAATTGGCGAGCTACTTCGACACGCCTTTTGTCAATGACGCCTTAAAAGAGCTTAATACGATTGATTTACCTTACACTATTATCGTTGGCAAACCTTCCATGTTTATCAGCGACGATGTTCGTAAAGTTTGGCAGCATCTGGTGCCTATCAACAAGATCATTGAGCTGCCAGATAATGGACATTTGCTACCGATGGAAGCACCTGAGCAATGTGCTGATATCATCATAAAAAAATTTAGCGCTATGCCATTGAGGGATTTATAACAGCAGCCTAAAAGAGTACGTATGAAGACCCGCTATATATCTAAGATAGTGAATCGCTAGAAGTAATGCTCGTAGAACCAACGACTTAGCCAGACATTTTATACCTTAACTTTAAAAATATGGACGGAAAAGCAGACTTTTCACACGGTAAAACAAATCTATAATGCAAAAATCATTTAAAATAAGAGGCAATTTGAATAAAAAATTAAAATATATTATTAAAAGAGGGCATGAATGAAGATAGAAAGTCATAGGAGACTAGAAAAATCTATGAAGGGTGTTCCATCAAACTCCCTCGTAAGACTCATCTATGTTAGTAAAGTAAATACTCTAGACAGGTCTGTATTTGAGCATATTCAGAGCCATTCAGATGTCTATAACAGAGACAATAAAATATCGGGATTTCTATGCAATGACGAAAAAAGTTTTCTCCAATGCTTAGAAGGCGGAAAAGATGTTGTGTTTTCTCTTATGCGGAGAATATTTAAAGATAACAATCATAAAAAAGTAGGCGTCGTTGCTGTTGAACAAGTCAGTCAGTGCCGCTTTGAAGATTGGCGTATGCACAGTCTCAACTTGAGCGCTAGTAATTGGCATAGACTGTCTGATCATGCTCAATTAGGAGAGATATCACCATTCAAACCTGAGCAATGGCCCTATTGGTTCGTTGAGCACTTCATCGAATGTGTGAGGAATTTTGACTACTCTAACCTCAGTCGTGACGAGGATTACATTACCTTCGATAATTTAGGTTACTCTGAGCTTGAAGAAAAGCTAACCCACAATAATATTTTGCTATTTATATTTCTTGGACTATTGGTCGCATCAACGGCAGCTGTGTTATTGTTCAGATATGACGTCATTACTTGATACCTAAGTTGGATGACTTATGACTCACTTGAACATATCTCAAGGGAATAGGAAATTAGGTATTTCATCCTCTTAATCGATGAACAACTTGTTTTAATGGGACTACTTGCCATAGGCTCGCGGTCAGTAAAAAGCCTCTACAAAGCTTGTAGTCTTACCATAAAGTTAGCTTACGAAATGTTTTCCTAGATAACCTAAATCGTCTACTTCCTCTCGACCACTTCTTATCTATTAGACAATATTAACTTCATAACTGAACTTTTCTGCGAGTCCATATGACTCTCTATATTCGATGGGATCGCCTTCTAGATTTTTGGCAATGCGGCATACCTTTACTAAGTTTTCTTCCTTAGTGTTGGCTAGGTAGGTATCTATATGATTGGTTATGAAGAATAGGGTTTCTACAGCAGACGAAACGAACTGACCGCATTTTGTGTAATAAAATGGATAAAGAAGGTTTTCGAAATCTTCTGGCGCCAAGTCAATAAATGCTTTGAAACGGCTCTTAGGTAACCAAATTTTCTCACTCAGTAGCACTTTATCTTCAATAATACGCAGACGCTCTATGTAAATAAGTGCTTTGCTCTTACTGATATTCAGCTTTTGGTTAATATCATCAATACCTTCTATGACGATCACCTTTTTGACTACCCCGTTCGGTGTCGCATAACCAGCATCTTGGTCACGAAATTTAAAAAACCTTAATAAAGAACTTTCAAAATCTGGTCGTTTCAAAAAAGTACCCCTACCCTGGTATTTAGTTAATACGCCATCCTCTACTAGTTTTTCAACCGCTTTGCGAACCGTTCCCACCGATACTTGATATTTATCTGCAAATTCTTGCTCTGTTGGTAAGGGTGTACTTTCATCCCACTTGCTTTCTGTCAGTAGCGTCAGAATATGCCATCTTACTTGCTCGTATCTTGGCATTTTAAAGTTTTCTAAATTTTTTAACATTTTGTCACCGCTATTTGGAAAGGTTTATATACCACAATATTCTCTTAGAGCACGCTCTAACCTTAGAGATTGAGACAGGGCTTATTACCCACTCGACATCTAAAAATCTTCTATAGTATTATCATACTAACGCTTGTCTTGCTTTTTACGGTTAATCTTAGCCAATCTGCATTGCTTTTTTGCTATTATTCTACTCAGTCAAACGTAAATTCCAAACTTACACGATTCTCTAATCTAGAACGTCGTTTGTCAATATCATCGTGCTGCTCGTTACTCTATAAAAATTGGTATGAGTTTTTGTAGAATTCATATATTTGAGACCAAGGAGCAGCTATGACTCTCTATGTTTTAGCCGCTATTGTAATATCTATCGCGCTCGGCTATACCACCAAAATTAATATCGGCTTATTTGCCATTGTGTTCTCATACCTGATTGGGTGTTTTGGTATGGGTCTTAGCGCTTATGAAATTATTGAACTGTGGCCTCTCAAGATTTTCTTTGTCATTTTTGCCGTTACACTCTTTTATAACTTTCCTCTAGCCAATGGTGCTTTAGAGAAATTATGCAGTCATCTGATCTATAAATGCAGACATTTCCCATCCTCATTACCTTTGGCTATTTTCTTTGTTGCTACAATTGTTGCAGGCCTAGGGGCTGGTTATTACACTGTCTTAGCCACAATGGCGCCTATGATTCTATTGTTGTCCAAAAGAACCAACCTCAATATTGTGGTGGCCACCCTTTCAGTCAACTATGGTGCCCTAGCCGGAGCCAACTTTGTCACTTCACAAAGTGGCGTTATTTTTAGAGAGCTCATGCGCGGAGCAGGCGTCGCCAATGACAATACGTTCACTTATGCTTTGGGCATCTTTGTGGTTACCTTTTTGACACCAGTAGTAGTATTAGGTATTTATAGTTTCATTAATACCAAAAATAGCAAGATAGCGATCCAAGCTATAGCACCCGAGCCCTTAGATCGTAAGCAAAAACAATCTATTGTACTTGTATTTATTATGGTGGCCACAGTGCTTATTGCACCTATCCTAAACCTACTAATACCAAACGTAGAGACCATCGAGTTTTTGAACGCTAGAATCGACATCGGTTTTATCGCTATTTTTTTCGCCATGGTTAGCTTGTTTTTGAAACTAGGTGACGAAAAAACAATCATTGCTTTAGTACCTTGGAATACGCTGATCATGATCTGCGGGGTCGGAATGTTGATCAGCCTTGGTGTGGAGGTAGGCGTTATTTACGAGCTAACAGAATGGCTCAGTACCAATGTACCTATCTGGATGATACCGATTTTAGTATTCATCATCAGCGCAATCATGTCAGTATTTGCCAGTACGCTTGGCGTGGTCGCCCCAACTCTATTCCCTATGGTTCCTGCCCTAGCCATTGCCTCTGGATTAAATCCTTTATTACTATTTATTTGCATTGTGATAGGTGCGCAAAGCTCATCTATTTCTCCTTTTTCGTCAGGAGGTAGCCTGATACTTGGCGCCGCCCAAGTACATATAGACAAAGATCAGCTTTTGAATACGCTATTATTTAAAGCCGTCCCCCTAGGTATCATTGTTGGAATGCTAGCCGTTTTAGTCATACAGCTCGTATTTTAGTATCTTATCACTTAGCTCTCACTCATCTCTTGACCTGCTATTATCTTGATTGGACAACTATATTATAAGAGCCTTCAATACCCTTAGGCTTTCTATCTTATATGTGACTCAATTTCCTTATTATACTTTTCAAAATAATTACTAACTAAGTAATCACTAATTGAGCAATCCTTTATATCTTGCTATAGCACAGCAGTGCATGTAGGTATCACTATCACCTACGTGCACTGCTGTGCTCATATTTAAACATATCTATTTGTTTTTACTGTCTTAATTATCCACTTATAAACACTAATAATATTTCTATTACTCTTTAGTATTGGTGCAATAGAGTCTTGATTAGCGAATCCTTGAACCACTATATCAAAATAAAATTCATATATACATACATATGTTTCTTGTTATTCTTAAAATATTCTGTTACTTTTGCAAAACGCTAAAAAGCGCACTGTTATGAAATTCAGCAACCTATATCGGTGTGACCTGAATTTCTTTTGCAATAACGCTATGGCTTCACTCAGAATTCTATTGAGTTTTAATTGAAAATACACACAAGGAGTGTCGTGTGAAAAAACTATCCTATCTGGCTCTTGGCCTCTCAGTACTAACCCTCACCGCCTGTAATAAGACCGAAACGACAGCATCTGATGCCGGTTTTGATGCCCCTTCACGTCCAGAATGTATTGCCCCTGCAAAACCAGGTGGCGGCTTTGATTTGACGTGCAAGCTTGCTCAGGCTGGTCTAAGAGATACTGGTCTATTAGAAGATCCAATGCGAGTCACTTATATGCCAGGCGGTGTTGGCGCTGTTGCTTACAACAAAATCGTTGCCAATGATCGCGCTAACAACGACGCCATTATTGCCTTCTCAACGGGGTCTATCCTCAATTTATCACAGGGTAAATTCGGCAAATTCACTGAAAAAGACGTGAAATGGCTCGCAGCGGTTGGTACTGATTATGGTGCCATCGCTGTCAATGCTGACTCACCAATCAAGGATCTAGCAGGATTGGTCGCTGAGCTCAAGTCAGATCCCAAAGCAGTTAGTTTCGCCGCTGGTGGTAGTGTTGGTGGTCAAGACTGGATGCAGACCGCTATTTTGGCTAAAGCAGTGGGGGTAAAGCCTAGCGACATGACTTACGTTGCTATGGAAGGTGGCGGTGAAGCTATTACTGCCGTGATGGGTAACCATATTACCGTCGTTAGTGCGGGTATTGCTGAGATCATGCCGCAAGCCACTGCTGGTAAATTACGAGTATTGGCCGTGTTTGCAGATGAAAGACTGGGCGGTACGATGGCTGATATTCCTACTGCTGTAGAGCAAGGCTACGACGTTACTTGGCCAGTGGTCCGTGGCTATTACATGGGTCCAGATGTCAGTCCTGCCGCTTACGACTGGTGGAAAGCCTCATTTGACACCATGTTGGCCGATCCAAAATTTGCTGAGTTACGCGAGCAGCAAGAGCTTCTACCATTCTCTATGACTGGCGATGAGCTAGAAGCATACGTTTATAAGCGTACAGGTGAGCTACGTGAATTGTCTGCTGAGTACGGTCTTACTGATGCTGCGGCTAAATAGTCTCATTCAGATCATATTCCCTTAATGATTGAATACTGGTTTTTATAGTATTCATCGAAGGTTGACAGATGAGATATCTATCAACCTTTTTATTTTAAAATTTAAGGAGTACTCCTATGACAATGGAACGTGCGTTCTCTGGATTGATGGGACTGTTTAGCTTATTTTTGATCTATTTAGCGATCGGTTATGTCGCTCCCATTGCCTATGACCCTATCGGTCCTCGGCCCTATCCTATTTTAATTTTTTCACTGATGGCGCTTTTAACCCTAGTGATTGCTTTTCGTCCAGCACGGTTTACGAAAGTACTTGATTTGGGCTACAACAATGTAGTGATTCGAAACCTTGTTTTATGTGTCAGCACATTGTTGATTTATAGTCTGATTTTTGAGCCTTTAGGTTTTGTGGTTGCTACGACACTGATGTGTTTTGCGCTTGGTTTACTGTTTGCTGGCAACCCTATTAAAAGCCTTATCTTTTCAATTGTGATTAGTATTGCCTTGTATGCCTTGTTTGACATGGCATTGGATGTAATTCTACCACTTGGCATACTATCAGGAATAATGGGATAGCGATTATGGAAACTTTTGATTTTTTAATGCACGGTTTTGCGGTCGCTACCCTACCCAAAAACTTACTGATTGCCTTAATTGGTGCCTTTATTGGTACTATCGTGGGTATGTTGCCTGGTCTGGGTCCTATCAATGGTGTGGCGATACTGTTGCCTTTTGCCTTTGCGCTGGGTCTACCACCAGAGAGTGCTCTTATTTTGCTCGCAGCAGTATATCTCGGTTGTGAGTATGGTGGACGTATCTCTGCTATCTTGCTCAACGTACCAGGATCTGCCGCGGCAGTTATGACCTCATTGGATGGCAACCCACTCGCCACACAAGGCAAAGCAGGTATCGCCTTGTCCATCTCTGCAGTAGCCTCTTTCTTCGGCTCTACGATTGCGACCATTGGTGTGGTCTTGTTCGCACCTCTATTAGCCAAATGGGCGGTGTCTTTCGGCCCTGCTGAATACTTTGTATTGATGGTATTCGCCATTACTTGCTTGAGTGGTTTGGTCGGCGATCAACCGATTAAGACAGCAGTCTCAGCATTAATTGGCTTAGGTCTGGCCACTGTCGGTGTCGATGCAGTGACTGGTATTTACCGCTTTACCTTTGATTCAGTCAATCTGTCGGATGGTATCCAGTTCACGACCATCGTTATTGGTTTTTTTAGTGTCAGTGAGATCTTAATCCTACTTGAGAGAACCAGTACTGGTGGGAAAATCATCGAGCAAGGTAAACGCAGTCTATTCAATCTAAAAGAGTTCACGTTTGCTTTTGGTGCCATGATACGTAGTGGCATTATGGGGTTTTTTGTCGGTATTTTGCCTGGTGCAGGTGCGACGATCGCCAGTGCGATGACCTATGCTAGTGAGCGCAAAATTGCGGGTGATAGTGGTAAATTTGGTGAGGGCGATCTGCGTGGTCTGGCATCTCCAGAAGCGGCTAATAATGCCTCAGCTTGTGGTTCATTTGTACCGATGTTGACTTTGGGTGTCCCCGGCTCTGGTACGACTGCGGTTATGATGGGTGCATTGACCTTGTACAATATCACACCAGGTCCGCAGCTATTTACAGAGCAGCCTGATATTGTTTGGGGTCTTATTGCCTCCTTGTTCATCTGTAACGTCATTTTGTTAGTAATGAATATTCCGCTAGTTGGCCTGTTCTCTAAACTACTTAATGTACCAAACTATATCCTAATACCATCGATCGCCGCTATTAGTTTCGTTGGGGTCTACTCTATTAATAGCACCACGTTTGACATGGTGTTCATGGTAGGGCTTGGGATATTTGGTTATTTCTTACGTAAGCTACACTTCCCTCTATCAGCGCTTATTCTAGGTTATGTACTGGGAGAAATGATGGAATCCAACCTACGTCGCGCTCTTTCTATCTCTCAAGGTGAGATGTCTATTCTATGGAGTAGCCCAATCACCATGTCACTATGGGTACTTGCTTTACTGATGGTATTTATGCCAATTATTCGCAAAATCTATCGTAAACGCTTCAAAAAGACTGCTGCATAAATTATTGCTAGTACGTCTCTAAATGTCTCTCCGGCGGTGGTTATACTCTATGTATGACCACCGTTTTTTTAGAGATATTTTTACTCTACTTTCAACAGTTATTTAACACTCCTAGCTCTTTTTTCAGCTGACCAAAATCAGCAAAACATCACTACTTGATGTCACTTATAAAATAGGATTTTATAGTGCTCTTTGTTTTAGACTTACTACAACCCATCCCAACTTGGCACTTATCAGGCTTATTTTTCGCTGGTATAGTCGCTTTTATTATCTCCACCATATCAGGTGGTGGCGGTGCTATGCTGCTGATACCAGTCACCTCTTCGATGATAGGGACAGCGGTTGCACCTCCTGTGATCAACGTAGCTACCTTTATGAGTAATGCCTCGCGGCTTTATCTATTCTGGCATGATATTGATTGGTCATTGACTAAGTACTATGTCCCAAGCGCTGTCGTAGGCGCGTGGCTTGCCGCATTGGTGTTTAGTCGTTTGGACGCAGGCTGGATTCAATTATTGGTTGGTGCATTTTTAGTCTCTACTATTTTCCAATACAAATTTGGCAAAGTAAGTAAAACATTTGATATGCCAAAAGTAGGTTTTGTACCTGTAGGCTTTGCCATTGCTTTTATGAGCACATTAGTAGGTGGTCTCGGCCCTATTCTTAATCCTTTTTATATGAATGCTGGACTAGAAAAAGAAAGCCTTATTGCGACCAAAACGGCGAATTCTTTCTTCGTAGGTATTGTACAAATCGTCAGCTACACCTTTTTTGGGATACTTACCGTCAAGATATGGGTGTATGCTCTTGTATTAGGATTGGGCGCTGTGATTGGCAATGTTATTGGCAAACGCTTTTTGGCAGGCATTAGCATTAGTCAGTTTAGAGTAATGCTGCTGATTTTGATGGTGATTAGTGGTCTAATAATGATAGCAACAAATGCTAAAACCCTATTATAAACGACTCATTACCACTCCTACTCTTGAGCAATATCCATATTAAGTTCAACTTAGTAACCAAAGTAAGTAATGCTATAATATCCTGACAATCGATATTTTATGCAGGGTTTAGATTATGGCTCGTACCGCTAGCGCACTACACATTTTAGTAAAAGACCAAGAACTGGCTAAAGACATTATCGGCAAACTTAAAAAAGGCGCTGCATTTGATGTGCTGGCGAAAAAACACTCGACCTGCCCGTCGGGTAAGAAAGGCGGCAGCTTAGGTGAGTTCAAAAAAGGTCAAATGGTAGGACCATTTGACAAGGTTTGTTTCAACGGTGAGCTATTCACTCCGCATCTAGTCAAGACCAAATTTGGATGGCATGTGGTAAAAGTGCTTTACAGAACTTAAGAATTTGAGTTTAAGCACAGGAACTTGAGAGCGAGAGTTTAAGCACAGCAACTACAGTCACAGCCTTAGCGACAAGCCAGCTGTGCTATGCCTCATAAATAAGCCACTTGCTAAGTATAAACAGGTGGCTTAATTTTTGGATAACCAAAATAAAAATAGCTCTCTCTACAACTGTCATCGACTCAATCTACTGATCGCAAGACAGCACACTGTACGAATAACGGGTTTTATAAGACCTGACAAGCCTCATCAAAATCTAATCTTGGCAAGCGCTGATACAACTGATCGGGTTTACCATAGCCTATATTGATGAGTAGATTTGAGGACCAGTTACTGTCTTTGAGAAAGGTTTTATCCACTAGATCGTTATCGAACCCAGACATGGGACCCGTATCTAACCCCAACCCTCTGCATGCCAAGATAAGATAAGCCGCTTGCATAGAGCTGTTTCTAAACGCTGTTTCCTTTACAAGTTCGGTACTAGACGTAAACCATGATCTGGCATCCGTGTGCGGGAATAGTTTGGGAAGCTCTTCATAAAACGCTTCATCATGAGCGACAATGACAGTGATGGGTGCTGTCATGGTTTTTTCAACGTTCCCTGATGATAGTGCAGGCTCTAAGCGCGCTTTCGCTTCATCAGATTTGAGAAATATAAATCGTGCAGGTGAACAATTGGCTGAGGTAGGCGCCATTTTAACCAAGTGATAGATCTCTTCAAGTAACGCATCTGGCACGTCTTTTTGTTGCCAAGCGTTAAAGGATCTGGCCTTACCAAACAGTTGATCAAGACCTTCTGAAGATAACGATAGTGAATCAGTCATAATACTTCCTCATTGACTTTAGTTTTTGGATAAGAATTGCAGGATTTTGCTATTGGTTGAGCAGGTCTCAGTGACTGTACTACCATGTCCACCTGTCAGCATTAACTCAAACTGGGCGTTTTGCATACTACCGGCTAACGCCAGACCGCGTTGCCATGGCACCAAAACATCGTCAAGGTTGCTCAACACTAACGTTTTGTTTTTAATATGTTTGGCATTTATGAGGGGCTGATAAGCCTGCAAAGCTTTTAATCTCGCTAGCACGTTCTCAACTGGTGCAAAGTTAGCAATGGCTTTATCTTCTTTTTGTGTGAGTGCTTCTATGTTGTCTGAGATCCAGATCGGTGGGTACAAGAATATCGCTTGCGCGCGTACAAACGCCTCTACCCCTGTATCTTGTAGCAAGCTGGTTCGCATACTAAAACATTTGATAGTGTGAGGGTCTAGGCTCTCCCAACCATTCAAGATAACTAACTTGTCTAATAGCTCTGGTGCCTTATGAGCGACTTCCATACCAATGAACCCGCCAAGCGCATGACCGACGAAATGACAATTAGACAGCCCTTCTGCTTCTAAAATTCCAATTAACTGCGCTGCCAAATCTTGCATAGAATAATTATCAGGTAAGCGTTCGCTATTAGGCAATACCCCTTCTTGTTCGTAACAAACCACATGATAATGTTCGGTAAAACGCTCAATTTGAGGTAACCAAAAGTCAGCACGTCCGCCTAAACCTGAACTAAATACGATCGTTTTTGACGAGTCGTTCTTACAAGGGTATTTTTTGACTAACATAGGTGACCGTCCAATTGTAGTGAAATTTAAATGGCTATAAAAACAGCTAATGGCTTTACTATTCTAGGGTTACGTTGGGTTTACTAACTTGGCTCAGCGATGTGCTCATCGCTTTCACAATACTCATGTGCCAGCGCTTCTTCGATATATTCAACTTTGCCTTTACTATCGACACCCTCTTGAGACTTAATATATTTGATTAACTCGTCTATGGTCCCGACTTTTAGATTGTGGGTATCGGAAAATTTGATAAGATCATTTCTACGAGCCATTTCACCATCTTGATTGATGATCTCTACGATGACTGCAGCAGGCTCGAGGCCAGCCAGTCTCGTCAGATCGCAACCTGCTTCAGTATGACCCGCACGCTCTAGGACACCGCCTTTTTTAGCCATAAGTGGGAAAATATGTCCTGGGGTTACAACATCATCACAGGTAACGTCTTGGGACACAGCGGTTCTGATAGTCTGAGCTCTGTCTGCCGTTGATATGCCAGTACTGACGCCTTTTGCGGCATCAATTGAAACGGTGAAATTTGTACTGTAAGGTGCTTTATTGTTTTTACACATCAACGGTAAGTTTAATTGTTTGCAGCGCTCAGAGGTCAGTGTCAAACAAACCAAACCCCTTGCATGTGTAATCATAAAGTTAATATCTTCGGGTTTGGCAAGACTTGCTGCCATAATGAGGTCACCTTCATTTTCTCTATCCTCATCATCCATGAGTATGACCATTTTTCCTGCTTTAATATCTTCAATGATTTCTGGTATCGTATTGATGTTCATAAAATCCACCGTTTGCATTTACATTTGCTTTTGTATGTTGTCATGTAGGGCGTGCCATTTTTAGGGCTTAATTAATGACACGCTCTGACATGGTTTTCTAGGTTTGCTATGCCGTAGGTCTAGCTCATAGAAATAGTCGTATTGACGCCTTTGCTCGCATCTTCATCGAACCAGCGCGAGATCACAGTTTTGGTCTGTGTATAGAACTGTACTGCTTGCTTGCCATACGGACCTAAATCGCCGAGCTTACTGGCTCTAGACCCTGTGAACGAGAACATAGGTAGCGGTACTGGAATCGGTAGATTGATACCTACTTGTCCGACGTCTATGTCTTGTTGGAACTTATGTGCATGGGCTCCAGACTGGGTAAAAATCGCGGTACCATTACCGTTTGGATTGGCATTGATGATTTGGATTGCTTCCTCAAGCGTGTCAGCGTATACAATACATAAGACAGGGCCAAATATTTCTTCGGTATAGCAGCTCATATCAGTGGTTACGTTGTCCAAGATAGTCGGACCAACAAAGTTGCCGTCCTCGTAACCTTCTACCTGACAGCCGCGACCATCTAGTCTGAGGGTTGCGCCTTCATCCACGCCTGCTTGGATTAAGCGCTCAACGCGGGCTTTGGCCTGTTTAGATATGAGAGGACCTAAGTCTTTGTCGTCCTTGCCAGCAGCAACCACCAGTTGTGATGACTTCTCAATAATGTCATCGACCCACTGTTTAGACGCGCCGACCATGACAACGACAGACAGTGCCATACATCGCTGCCCTGCCGCCCCAAACGCTGCCCCTGCTAACTGGTTCAAGCATTGTTCTTTGTTGGCATCTGGCATGATAACGGCATGGTTTTTTGCACCCATCATGCACTGTACACGCTTGCCCGCTTGACCTGCTCGGTCATAGACATGCTTACCCACTGCGGTTGACCCAACAAAGGACATCGCTTTTATGTCTGGATGATCACATAGGGCATCCACGGTATCTTTGCCACCATGAACCACATTTAATACGCCTTTTGGTATACCTGCCTCAAGCGCCAACTCAACCAATCTCATGGTGACAATTGGGTTTTGTTCAGATGGCTTTAAGATAAAAGTATTGCCGGTAGCGATGGCCATTGGGAACATCCATAGCGGTATCATGGCAGGGAAATTAAAAGGCGTAATGCCTGCGCAGACGCCTATCGGCTGTTGAACGGTATACATGTCAACGCTGCTGGCAACGTTTTCGATGTAGCCGCCTTGCTGCAAGTTACCGATACCTGCTGCATGTTCTACAACCTCAAGCCCTCTAAACACATCGCCTCTAGCATCTGCCAGCGTTTTTCCTTGCTCTTCGGTCAGTAGCGCTGACAGCTCATCCATATGTGCGCGTATCAACTCTTGATACTTGAGGAAGACGCGAGCTCGTTTGCTGATCGATGTGGTACGCCAGCTCTGAAACGCCTCAGATGCTGTTTTGATAGCTTGTTCAATTTCATCAGGTGTGGACTGTGGTACCTTAGCGATCACTTCTTGAGTGGCTGGATTAGTGATATCAATCCATTGGGTGGTAGTTGACTCTGTAAATTCGCCATTGATTAGTTGTTGTACGTTGTGTGGTTGTGCATTCATGACACGATTCCTCAAATTGATATAAAACAGGGTTTTAAAATTATGTGTTGAGCTTTAGGAGCGGCTCTGTTGTAGCGGTTTCTTTATCAGTGGTTACGCTTGTCGCTTTTGGTTTGTTTCTAAAGTTGAAAACGAGGTTCATAAGAATGGCTAAGAAAGTAGCGGTGCCGATACCGCCCAAATCAAAGCCGGCAATGTTCAATGAATAGTTACCCGTTCCTAAAATCACTGGTACTGCAGCGACCAACATGTTGCCATTCTTACTGAAATCGATTTTTGCATTCATCCAAATGCGCGCACCAGCGATCGTAATTAGACCAAAGACTACGATTGAAGCACCCGTCAAGATAGCCACAGGGATGGTGCTAATCAAGGTGCCAAACTTAGGGGATAAGCCCAATAAAATGGCAAAAACACCTGCTATGACAAAGACAACGGTAGAGTAGATTTTGGTCGCTGCCATCACGCCGATGTTTTCTGCATAAGTCGTCATACCAGTACCGCCTACCGAAGCCGAGAGCGTGGTACAGAGACCATCAGCGAAGAACGCTCTACCCATATACGGTGAGATACTTTTACCAGTCATGGCTTCTACTGCTTTGAAATGCCCAAGGTTTTCGGCGATCAGAATGATAAAGACAGGTGCGATGACTAATACGGCACTCATTTCAAATACAGGAGAATATAGTGTTGGCATACCGAACCAAGCCGCACTCGCTACTGGCGCAAAATCAATAGGCGTGCCCATTCCCATCACATTGGTTAAGAGGAAGTAAACAAAATATGCCGCTACCAGTCCTATTAACAGTAACAAGCGCCTTATCATACCTGTGGTAAATACGGCGACTGCACAGATACACAACACAGTGACTAACGCCATCCAAGAATCAAAGCTATTACCGATGACACTTTGTATGGTGACAGGCGCTAAGTGCAAACCGATAATCATGACGATGGACCCAGTGACCACAGGGGGCATCAAGTTCTCAATCCACTCTGCACCTGTCTTCATCACCAGTAGACCCATCAATGCGTATAAAATCCCGCAGACCACGGTACCACCAAGCGCAATGCCGATATTGGGGTTCATACCCGTGCCGCTATACCCTGTGACTGCTACTACCGCTCCGATAAATGCAAAGCTGGAACCTAAGTAACTGGGTACATGACCGCCCGTAATGAGGAAGAAAAGTATCGTGCCTATACCAGTAATCAACATGGTTAAGCTCGGATCAAATCCCATCAGCAACGGGGCTAAAATTGTCGCACCAAACATTGCGAATGAATGCTGTGCGCCCAAAACCACACTTTTACCCATTGGTAAGTATTCATTGATACCTACTGGTGTCGTTTCTAGGTTCCCAGTGTAGGGACGCCATTTAACAAACCATTTGTCCATTTCAAATATCCTTAAAAAGTAGAGGTGTGATACTTATTTTTTGCACTTACTTAGTCGATGGTAGTCTCGATTGAAATAGATGAGACTTTCACAATCGGGCTTGTGTTTGATATCCAATACTTCACAAATGAGAATATCGTGGGTTCCCACCGAGCTGATGAGTTTGATTTTGCAATCAAAAGAGATAATAGCGTCCTCTAATACAGGCGATCCTGTTGCTAGCGTGGACCAACTGCCTTGCTCAAACCTTTCTTCTGGAGCCGTCTTGCCGCCGAATACGCCGCTTAGATCTTGATGTTCAAGACCAAGTGTGTTGACGCATAGCACCATGTTTTCTTTAAAGGTATGGTATACAGAAGCGTTTCTGTTCAAACATACCAATAGGGTTGGCGGTGCGTCAGTGACACTGCATACCGCTGAGGCGGTAAATCCTGCACGCCCTGCTGGACCCTCAGTGGTGATAATATTGACGGCAGCCGCAAGCTTGCTCATTGCCTCTCTAAACGTCTTCTGCATGTCAGTTAAGTTATCTGCCGTAGGGGTGAATGATTCTTTAGACTTATGTTTCATTAATGAGGACTGCGTGGCTTGGCTTTCTTTAATTACTGTATTCATCTGTCATTTCCTTTTAAACAATATCTCACCACATATGTGGTCAACTAAATCGCCCTACTACGGTTACGTGCTAAGTAAACTTAAACTCACTAACTGCAGTTTTTAAATAGGCTATTTTATCCAACGTGTGCTATTGAAGCGATTTCGACTAGCGCGTCTGGTTTTACTAGTCCACATTGAATACAAAATCTTGCTGGCTTATCGTTGGGGAAGAACTCTGCATAGACTTGATTGACCGCGTCATAATCTGCCCAATCTTTTACAAAGATCGAATTAAAAGTCACATCATCCATATCGCCGCCAGCAGTTTGGATTACGTTTTTGATCGTCGTTAAGACATGGCGGGTTTGGGCGGCTGCATCGCCCACATGTACGACATCGTTATTTTCATCGAAGGGTAGTGTGCCTGAGACATAAACGATGTTGTCAGCCTTGGTAGCGGGTACGTAAGGAGCTAATGGTTTGCTGGTACCTTCAGGGATAATCACTTGTTTAGACATATCTATATTCCTATTAAGTTAGATTAAGTATGAAACGCTTGGTTTAGATTGCTAAAAACTGGCTGGGTAAAACGTTAGCTATCCGAGAAGCACTGCTGCATGCTGGTAACATCAGACACCCAACCAAAAAATGTTTTTACGTTATATACTGTGGCCTCATGAGCCTCTACTGGTCCTGCCTGATAACAAGCGTCATCTAACAATACCCCAAAATACTCAAGGAAAAACCCATCTCGAAGCGTAGATTCAACGCAGACGTTGGTTGCTATACCAGTGAGTAATAAGTTACGTATGCCACGTGACCGCAATACGCTGTCGAAGTTGGTGTTCGCAAAGCCGCTATAACGAGGTTTGTCTATAACGATGTCTTGAGGCGCAGGGCTCAGCTCGTCGACCAATTCGTAATCCCAGCCCCCTTTTGCTAATAACGTTCCCTCAAGCTCGGAGTTTTTACGCATGGTTTTTAGGGCGTTTGATTTGTGATAATTAGGCGATCCACTACCACCCGCCTCTACATATTTATTGTCCCAGCCATTTCTGAAGTAAATGACTTGTATGCCAGCTTGGTGCGCAATATCCACCGCTTGCTTGATTTTATCGATGACGGGTTTGGTTGCTGTGACATCGAACCCAGCCAAATCTAGATAACCGCCTTGGCTGGCATAAGCGTTTTGCATATCCACGACGATCAATGCCGTCTGTGAGGGGTCTAACTTGATAGGTTCAGGCAACGACTCTAAGACAGGAGAGGATTCCTTGGTAAAGTCTGCACAAATGGTATTAACCGAATTCATATCCACTCCTTTTATTAGGCTTCGCTGACAGCTTGGCTGGCAACTGGGGTATCGACATTGATGCGGCTCTTCATCAAGGGCTGGATCTTACTGCCGAAATCTTCAACACCTTGTATGAAGTCATCAAAGGTCAGTAAGACGCCATCAGTACCTTGTATCTCACCAACTTCGTCTAACATGCTGGCTACGTTTTCAAAAGAGCCGACCAGCGTACCCATATTGATATTGACTGGCGAAACGCTTGAGGCCATATGGCGAATATTGGTATCTTTGCCTGAGGTTTTGTCTTTACCGCCCTGTGACTGCAGCCAATCAATGGCTTCAAAATCCGCACCATCGTTGTACGATTGCCATTTTGCCTGCGCCTTTTCATCGGTCTCATCTGCAATAACCATAAAGAGCACATAGGTCGGAACATTGCGGCCCGTCTTATCCGTGTGTACCTTTAATCGGTCATTGATACCAGCATAAGCGGTAGGTGTGTTTAGACCTTTACCAAAAACAAAGTTGTAATCAGCATGTTTTGCAGAAAACGCTAACCCTGTATCTGATTGACCCGCACAGATAATCTTCATATCCGCTTGTGGAATGGGCTTCACTTGACAATCATCCATCTGGAAGAACTCACCCTTCAAATCAGATTGGCCTGTCGCCCACAGATCTCTTAAAATTTGGACATATTCAGATAGGTAGTCATAGCGCTTACCAAAATAATCATCGCCTGGCCACATTCCCATCTGTCCATATTCTGCTTCTTGCCAGCCAGTCACGACATTCAGTCCAAACCGTCCGTTTGAGATGCTATCAAGCGTCGATGCCATTCTCGCTACGATTGCGGGCGGCATCACTAACGTTGCTGATGTGGCATAGATTTTTATTTTGGACGTGACTGCCGCAAGCCCTGCCATCAAAGTAAAGCTTTCGAGGTTATAATCCCAAAACTCAGTCTCCCCGCCAAAGCCGCGTAGCTTGATCATTGAGAGCGCAAAATCAAAACCATAGTGCTCAGCACGTTGCACAATTTGCTTATTAAGCTCAAATGTTGGCTTGTACTGCGGCGCGTTTTTTGAAATTAACCAGCCATTGTTGCCAATCGGACAAAAAATACCTATTTCCATGAGGTCACCTATAAATTTCGAGAAGAAAGAAGATAGCTATAAAAGAAATAAAAATTCTTTTATGTTTTTTTATACAGCAAAACCTATGCCATATTTTTTTATTTATATTTATCAATAACCTAATCAATTTTATCCATAAATTTTTTAGACCATATGGTTTAAAAAAATGCATAGTGATAGTGCACCCTGTTATAAAACGGTGCAGTTTGTTATAAAATAGTGCAGAAACACTTGAAAAGTGAATTTTGATGGTAATCTGAATGGGGTGAGATTAATTAACGGTAAATAGGACACTCGTAAGGTCGATTTCTATAATCAACAGTCTTATAGACGAATAGGATATTCATCGCTGATAAGAGCGATATGTGGGCCAATAAGTGGCACTTATACCCGAGGGCTTCGCTCCTTTTTTAAATTCAATCAACGATCATCTACAATTCGATTTATGCAACTCTATAATGAAGGACATGACAGTGAAAGACAGCGTGCTAAAAGAAGAGACGGAAACAAGCTCAAAAGTACTAAAGAAAAAAGCGCATATCATCAATGCTGCATTGATTGTCTTTTCGCAAGAAGGACTAAATGGCGCGCGAATGGAGAGGATTGCTGAAGAAGCTGATATTTCTAAATCGAATATATTTTATTACTTCAAAAACAAAGAGGTTCTTTATATTGCTGCTCTAGAAACGGTGCTCAGTGAGTGGTTGTCCCCTTTAAGCAATATCAACATCAACCAAGATCCAAGAGATGCACTAACAACTTATATTGAAGAAAAATACAAGATTTCAAAGAAGTCACCTGCAGCATCGAGACTATATGCATTAGAGATCATGCAAGGAGCACCTCACTTAATGGGGGTGCTGAAGGGACCTTTAAGATATTTGGTTCGAGAAAAGGTGGCAGTGATTGATGGGTGGATTGCAGATGAGAAGATTAAATCTGTTTCTGCTATTCATTTGATTTTTCATATTTGGGCAGTTACCCAGCACTACTCTGACTTTTCCACCCAAATTGAAGCGGTCTGTAGTCATAGCTTAAGAAACAAAAAATTCGCTAATGAGGCATTAAGTACGAGTATTCAACTGCTCGTAGACAGTTTGATTCCGTAATCGTGAGCGCATCATTTAACAGCAGTAATGAATCAAATCAGATTTAGAGATTTTTTGTACTTTTAACTCATACTTACCATACATAAGAAGCGCAGGGCATCATGTGATGACCTGCGCTTTTTGACAGTAAAACTGTGTGACAAATACAACTGCTACTTAGACCACAGTGTTTTTAAATAGTATTTTTAAACAGAGTCTCTAAACTGTAGATAGGCAGTGGTTATCGCCCCAGCATCCTCGATCTGCGGATAATGACCCAACATAGGCATTTCGGTGACATTAGCATTTGGAATCAACGTACGATAATGATCCATCATGTGTTGACCTGATATCGGATCTTTAGCGCCAGCGATCAACTTAACCGGTATCGTACTCTTTATAATGGCACCTACCCAGCGCTTACGATATTGCTTACGCTGCGGCATATAGTTAATGAGCTTGTGCATCACTGCCAAACCCTCATTGTGAGTTAGTAGCTGCCATAAAGTATCGATGACATCCGGTGTAGGTGGCGTGCTGGGCCCAAAGACACGCTGCAGACTGCGCGCAAACTTCTGCTTAGTGATCAGTTTGGTTACCAAAGGACCTAATGGCGAGATCAATAGTTTTTGAATTAAGATCGGTTTGTGCGTTTCAGGGAACAGGCCACCGTTTAAAAAGCAAACGCTACCAATATAAAACTCATTATCAGTATGTACTTGCCTTGATAGCAGTTCTTGAGCCACAGTATCGCCATAGTCATGCGCCAATATATGATAGTCACTGACGCCGCATTGGCGCAAGACAGCCTGACAAATATCAGCTTGCTCACTGATTAAATAGCGAGCATTCTTTGGTTTATCTGACAACCCAAACCCTAGCATGTCGAGTGTGATGACATAGTAGCGCTCAGTGAGCGCATTCCACATCCCTTCCCAGTCCCAGCTTGCACTAGGATAACCATGAATCAGTAGCAATGCAGGCGCGCTTTTGTCCCCTGCATGCCGTATAAAAATCTGCTGACCATCAACAGTCAAATACGCTCCCTGTCGTTGCCATTCGTCCAAGGTCATCATTACTGGCTTACTCCTCAAATGATGGGTCAGTGCGACGTAGTTTTCTTAACAGTGCAGGCCATGCGATATCACCATTTGCGCCTCTCGTGACTTCCTCGGATGCCGCTTGAATACCTGCCAATATTTGAGCTGGTATCGGTGTCAATGCACCGCCCCCGCTCTGCGCTTTTATCTGAATCTCGCAAGCGCGTTGCATGATATACATATACAAAAACGCATTGGCCACGGTATCGGCACACGTCAGCAGACCATGATTACGTAAAATCATAAAGTGAGCGTCACCTAAATCAGCGACCAAACGAACTTTTTCTTCTGGGTTGAGCGCGACGCCTTCGTAGCCGTGGTACGCTAGATTAGACAAAGGAAATAGCGATTGTTGGGAGATGGGTAATAAGCCTTGCTCTTGTGCAGATACGGCAACACCGTCGTTTGTGTGCAAATGAATCACGCAGTGGGCATCGTCACGAGCTTCGTGCACCGCACTATGGATGATAAACCCTGCTGGATTGACATCGAATTCTGATGGCGCTAATTTTTCGCCAGCTTTGTTTACTTTGACTAGGCTAGAAGCGGTAATCTCTTCAAATAACATTCCGTACGGATTGATCAAGAATTCGTCTTCAGTACCCGGAACGCGGGCTGAGATATGCGTGAATACCAAATCATCCCAGCCATAAGAGGCAATGATGCGATAACAAGCTGCAAGATTGACGCGCATCTCCCACTCTTGCTCGCTCATGTTTTGGTGTACACTCGAGGTTGAATGCGTTTGTGTGGTGGTGTCCATAGCTGTTTGCATTGTATAGTCCTTTACAATTGTAGATATCCTGAAACATCACTCTACACTATTTTGTAACCCCAAATCTGTCAAAAACATTACACTTATGAATATCACTCATCATCTAGATAATGACCCTTGGTTTACTCACTTGTCAGCCGAAATCCAGACACAACTGGCACATAGCGCTGTGCTCAAAACGTATCAAAAAAACCAGATGATTCATGCGGTTGGTGATAATGATGATGCGGCCTTACACTTAGTTCTAGGAGGGACGATCAGGGTCTGTAATGTAAGCGCTAGCGGAAACGCCATGACCCTTACCCATCTGTCTAGTGGCGATTGGTTTGGTGAGATATCTATCATAGATGACAACCCTCGTACCCATGATGCGTGGACTACAAACAAGGTTACTTTACTGTCCATCCCTAGAAAGTCAGTGATCCACACCGCTGAGCAGCACCCAATTTTATACAAGCATCTCGCGCTCATTACCTGCGGGCGGATACGTAGAGCCTTTGACTGGATTGATAATGCGACCTCGCTAAATACATCCGCAAGACTAGCTAGTATGCTCATCGGGCTGATTGGCACTTATGGCAAGCAGGTAGGCGCTGATATAAAAATAGATCTACGCTTGTCGCAAGAGGAGCTTGGCTTCATGCTCGGTACCACCCGACAAACCATCAATAAAATCATTCAATCGTGGCAAAAACAGACCATCATCAATATGCACTATGGCTTTATTACCATAAAGAACAAGCCCCAGCTAATGGCTATGATGAACCCAGAATAATTTGAGTATGCTATAGCATCTATCAGTGAACGTCTTAACACACGTCTAAACGAACCATTCAACCTCTCTTCTATTGGCATAAGTATCAGAGATACCACCTTAACACCTTCTTAACAGCCCGTTTGGTATGGTAAGGAATGACGTTTCCTACCATTTTGTTGAGAAGTTCTTGTATGTCAATACCTCAAGCCGTCAAAATAAATACGCCCACAGCTTGTGGAAAAACCCATTTCCTAAGTCAGCTATATCATCGTGAAGTCAATCTCAGTTATCTTCTGATTACCACTGCCTTGTATTTGGTCGCGACTGCTAATACTGGATTTTTCGAGCAGGTGCTAAATGTCTATCCATTTAGCAAAAACATAGGTTTTATACTGTCTATTACGGGTGTGCTATTTGGACTGATGTGGCTGGTATTACAGCTGCTTTGCTATCGCCAGATTGCCAAGCCAGTGTTGATAACGCTGCTGATTACTGCCGCCATCTGTGGTTATTTTACTGATGCTTACGGAACGATATTTGACACCAATATGCTAATCAATAGCATGGAGACCGATCAAGCAGAAGCGATGGGATTGTTCACACCCAGTCTGGTGATTCGAGTGCTGATATTGGGGGTGTTGCCAGCGTTTATTATTAGCAAAATTCGCTTAAAGCGCTTTACCTGGCAACTCAGCATTCTACAAAAAACAGTTACGCTGATATTATCTATCGCAGTCATCGCCGCTTGTCTCTTACCCTTTGGTGATCAGTACGCCAGCTTCTTTCGTCAGCATAAAGAAGTGCGCTCTTATGCCAACCCGATTACGCCTATTTACTCAATGTTAAAACTTGGCGAAAACTATATTAAAGAGCTGCGCCGTCCTGATACTTTCACGCTGCATGCGACAGATGCAAGGCGGTTAACCCCTGACAACAGCATTGCAAAACCCAAACTGATGGTGTTTGTGGTTGGCGAAACTGCTCGAGCGGATCACTTTGGTTTAAATGGCTATACACGCAACACCACGCCGCTGCTCTCAAAGCAATCAAACCTTTATAGTTTTAAAAACGCGGTCTCTTGCGGCACATCGACCGCCTATTCCGTACCCTGTATGTTCAGTTATACCAATCGAGAAAACTACGACGTAGATACCGCTAAGTATAACGAAAACGTACTCGATACACTCAGCAAGCAAGGGATCAATGTCGTGTGGCGAGACAATAACTCTAGCTCTAAAGGTGTGGCTGATCGTGTGACTTTTGAGGACTACAAGACGGCTGATACCAATCCAAATTGTGATATTGAATGCCGAGATATTGGTATGCTTGATAGTTTTGATACACTGGTTAAGTCAGGCAGCTCACAGAAAGAGATGCCTAAAGACACGCTTATTTTGTTGCACCAAATGGGCAATCATGGCCCTGCTTATTACCAGCGTTATCCTAAAGAATTTGAAACCTATAGACCTGTCTGTATGACCAATGAGCTGTCGAAATGTGATGCCCAGTCTGTAATAAATGGCTATGATAACGCCATTCGCTACACTGATTATTTCTTGAATAACGTGATTGATACCTTAAAACCTTATGAACAAGATTATGATGTCGTCATGGTCTATATGAGTGACCATGGAGAAAGTTTGGGTGAAAATAATATTTACTTGCATGGTCTGCCTTATACATTTGCACCAGATACCCAAAAACATGTTCCTGCGGTAATTTGGTCACCGGACAGTAATAACATCGATGCAGATAGTCTCTCTAGTATGAGCAGTCAGCCGGTATCACATGATTTTATTACGCCGACGTTGCTGAGCTTTTTTGGCATTACAACCAATGAGGTCAAAGGTGCACCAACCTTTTTTAACGTGCATCACTAACCTGTTTTTATATTGCGTTATCCTTTAAGCAACCACTATTTCTTAGGTCAGCATTATGTATAAGATACTCGTTATTGAAGACAATCCCGATATTGTCGCCAACATTTATGCGTTTTTTGAGCCCAAAGGCTTTGAGCTGGACAACGCACATCACGGCTATAGTGGGCTCACACTCGCCTCAAGCAATCATTATGACGTGATATTGCTCGATGTGATGCTACCAGGTATGAATGGCACGCAATTATGCAAAAAGCTCAGAGAAGAATTGCACGATAAGACACCAGTGCTGATGCTCACTGCGCGCGATACGCTTTTAGATAAAGTAGCAGGATTTGATAGCGGTGCTGATGATTATTTGGTCAAGCCTTTTTCGTTGATTGAGCTAGAATGTCGTATAAAAGCGCTCATACGTCGTCATGAGGATGATCATTTTGTACACAGTATCGCCGTGGGTGCGCTATCATTGAATAACAGCGAGCATACTATTATACGCGAAGGAAAATCCATTAGGCTCACACCAACTGGATTTAAAATACTGCATATCCTAATGAGTGCCGCACCGAGAGTCGTCAGCAAATACGAGATTGAAGAAAAAGTATGGGGGCAAGACATCCCAAGTAGTGATGCGCTACGCACCCATATGCATAGCGTGCGAGCGCAGGTCGATAAACCATTCGATAAACCTATGATTATCACCCTGCCTGGTGTAGGTTATCAGGTGATAGATCCCACTTAACTTCGAAAGCGCTCGTGCTCATTGAAGATATATCTTGTGCCACAAACCCTTACCCCCTATCGTTACTATACCGCTTTACTATATAAGTGCCTCTATGCTCAACATACACTCAATCGCCAATAAGTTTCGCTTCTCTTATTTTATATTTGCCTTACTACTATGCAGCGCTTTTGTCAGCATTTTTTTGTATGCAGAAAGCAGAATAGAGCGAGAATTGGTCAAAGCACGTCTATTGCAACAGCTGGAGATGAGTCAAGAAAAACATGGCGATCAGCCTATTTATACGGCTGACCCAGGCATTAAAATTTACCGCTATGATTATGCACCAGTCAGTCTGCAAGCCTCTGCGAATGACACCGTGCAAGAAACTGACGTTACTCTTAATAAAAGCACTGTTAACAAAGGCACTGAGCAGAAGCGCACCCATCTACACTTTTTTGCGTATGAGCAAGGCGATCAAGCATATATTTTGACCTACATAGAAGGGGTTGAGATAGTGATGAGTCACTACCCTGTGTTAGAAATCTTTGAAAACTTAGAAGATATTTTTGCGGACACGCTCAAAGTGGCCGTAATACTGAGTTTACTTATCGCAGCTATATTCTCTCATCTGTCCTCCAAACAGATCATCAAGCCCCTACTCGATCTAAAACAAGCGGTTGAGAGCGATCATAAAAACTTAACGGAACTCACACACTTGCCTTCTGAAGTCGGGGTGTTGGCGCGAGCGATCGATGAAAAAAACCAAAAACTCGAGCAATATCTAGAACGCGAGCAACTGTTTACAGGGGATGTCAGTCACGAGCTGCGCACGCCTTTGACCATCATTATGGGTGCCTCTGAGGTGCTAGCGTCGCAACTCCCAACAGACAGCCATCTAACCGAGTTTACCAATCGTATTGGTGATACCGCGCATGAGACTTCTGAGACTATCACAGCCTTGCTATTACTCTCGCGCGCGCCTGAAAAGCTTGATGCACCGCAAACATCCATCAATAGCATTGTCTTAGCCGAGGTGCAGCGATTGACCTATTTGCTACGCTACAAGACTGTCACGTGTCAGGTAATCGCTGAGCAAGAATATAGTGCCTATGTGCGTCCTGAGCTATTAAAAATGGCATTGGGTAATTTGATAAAAAATGCGTTTCAGTATACCGATGATGGCGAAGTCATCATCACTATCGATGACGAAAAAATTATGGTCACTGATACGGGTCTTGGTATTCCTGAGGCGATGATGCCTCTACTCTACGAGCGATTTGAGCGATTGACTCATGACTATCAAGACGAGGGTAAAGGCACAGCCTTGTCACCGAAGCATGATATCAATCACAAGGTTGAAGGCTCAGGTTTGGGACTAAGCATTGTACAACGCATCATGTCTCATATGGGCTGGCAGCTAACCCATCAAGCCAATCATTCAGGCGGTAGCACTTTTAGTATTTATTACAAGTAGCACATGTTATAGCGCCAAAAAGCCTCATCTAAAAAATACGCTCTTCTCTATTTAATGTTCATTACCACGTATCCCAGCCTCTTTGTAGTCTCTTAACACTTTCTTAATCTCTCTCGTCTTATACTCAAGCTATATCGACTTTACCTGACTGTTTTTTTTGGTCGTGCAAAGCCGAGAGTGCACCTTGATATTAATAGATCATTAAGAATTCTATATGAATAAAATTACTCCTATTAATCTTGAAAACAAGCCAGCCGAGCATTGCTCTATCAAGCAGGTAGCACATCACAGTGCGCTCACGCCTAATAGCTTTGCAGAGAGCGCAAAAGGCAAAACGGGCTTTTATCGCATTGTAAAAGCTGCTGGCTATTCAATAGACGGCTTTAAAGCAGCTTACAAATTTGAGGCGGCTTTTAGACAAGTCGTGTGGCTCAATATTGCCCTATTTACTGCTGTCATTATTGTGCCTTTTTCAATTGGTATAAAAATGATGCTGGTAGTTGCTTCTTTTTTATCTTTGATTGTTGAGCTGCTAAACACGGGTATCGAAGCGTGCGTCGACCATACATCGACAGCCAAACACCCACTTGCCAAGATAGCAAAAGATGTCGGCTCGGCGGCGCAGTTCTTGTCGCTGTGTCTTTTAACTGCTTTATGGACAATGGCATTATCAGTCTTATGTTAATAAAGCATGATAAATACCTAGATAGCAGCACTGTAGATCGCAAAACCTATGCCACATGAGACATCAATAACCAGACGAAACATCATTAAATAGTCATGCTGCAATCTATCATTATCTGACATACGTTACAGAGGTATCTATGACTGTAGAAGACCACTCAACAGCCTGGCTCTGGCTAAAATTAATGTGCGTAACCATCATTGCTACAATAATGTTTGAACATAGCCAGTTGGACCTACGCATCAGTGAGCTATTTTATAACAATGGACACTGGCTACTAGAAAAGGGCGCGCAGCCTTATGCTTTTATCTTTTATGATTTACCCAAAGCTCTATTAATTCTACTGGCAGTCTACCTCATAGTAGTGCTAATCATTAAGTATAGACAGCCTTTGCCCGACCTTGCCTCGCAGTATCGCCATAAGTTCGATAGATTTCTGCTACCGCTACCCGTTCGGGAGATTGGCTACTTACTGATTATAATGGTAATTGTACCGGCTACCATTGCCACGCTCAAAGGCTTTACCCATGTGAGCTGTCCAAACGACTTGGTATCATTTAACGGTGATCTGCCCTACCTTAACCTGTGGCAAAACATCGTGGCTGCGACTCCTGCCAGATGTTTCCCAGCGGCTCACGCCAGCGCAGGTTTTTCTTTATATGGATTGGCGTTTTTACCATCGTTATACACATACCGTGACCGTATATTTACGATAGTGACGGGACTAGGTTGGACGATGGGACTGTATAAGATGCTCTTTGGCGACCATTTCTTTAGTCATACCTTAGTCTCGATGCTGCTATCGCTGACCATAGCCTGTGCGCTCGCTACTCTATTGTTTAGAGACACTATCATCAATAGCGTCAGTAGCGCCAAAGGTAGCAATAGCAAACATACTGATAGACGTCTGTCTACTCTCGAAATACCGAACAACTAAAATAAATCTTTGGCTTTAAGTATAAGCGGATATAACCTCTATATATTTATCAAAATAATATGACTCATCATCTAAAAATACTGTATAAATAATGAAGAGCAATTGGTTGGTCACTGTTTAGCACTATGGATAGTGCTTTTTGATGACATGCTTTATATATTACCCACAAAGGAATGTAGCCATGCACTTCTTATGCATTGAACAAAAAACCCAGTATGTCTACTATTTATCGATTGTGCCATTACTTCTTGTCAGTACTATAAGTGACAGTCATGCCGCTACTTACTCTATTAATCCCACCAGTACGCACATAAAGTTTGCCATTGAACGTTTCAAAAACTCTGCCACCGCTGGCGGATTTTATAATATTAGCGGTCAACTACAATATGATCCAGATTTAAGAGCTGGCGACATCTCATTAATCATACCGATAGACTCTCTAAATACGGGCAATACCTCTTTTAATAAAAGCTTAATAGGCCCTGATTTCTTTGATGCAAAAATGCATCCTTCAGCGCGCTTTAAATCAACAAAATGGTACTTTAATAAGGCTAAGAAACCACAGGTAACACGAGTAGATGGCTATCTTACATTGCATGGTGAGACGCATCCTATTAGCCTGACGGCCACCAAGTTTGAATGTGGCACAAGTGTTGGTTTCAAACAGGAAATTTGCGGTGGTAACTTTACCGCGATGATTGATCGCACAAAGTGGGATATAAACAAATTTGCATGGTTTGGACTGACTAAAAATCTACAGTTAAACATCAAAGTGGAAGCGGCCAGACAGTAGCCGTTTTAATGCTACGACAGTCCCTTTTGAAAGTATCGGCTTTTATTGCTTTGCTCAATTTTAATAGAGATGACTAGTAACTATCAGGCATTTTGCTAGAAGGGAATATAGATGAGTTATAAGGATATTATAAAGACGCTTTGTAGAGCTATGCCAGTTGCGTCATTTTCTGCAGTAGTGGCGTTAACATCAGGGCTGAGCGTACTTGCTACCGCTGCAATGGCAGAGACGGTCAGCCTGCCAATGGACACTTTGCCTAGCAGAATAACCCTGCCAAATGTCAGTAATGTCAGTCCAGCCAATAGTCCTCTTGCCAACCGCGGCGCTTATGTGGCACGCAGCGCTGACTGTATGGCTTGTCACCGTGAAGACTATAGTGGCGGTGTACCGATTGAGACGCCGATTGGTAATATCTATTCGACCAATATCACACCATCGATGCGCTATGGTATTGGCAATTATACCGAGGCTGATTTTAAAAAGGCCTTGCGCAAAGGACGTGCGCCAAATCATCAGATCTATCCTGCGATGCCCTATCCGTCCTATCATGGCATGACAGATGATGATATCAGTGCCTTATTTGCTTATTTTCAGACCGTCCCTGTGGTAGACAAGCCCCCTGAAAAAACCACATACCTGCCTTTTCCATTAAATATCCGTAGCTTGATGCTGGCATGGAATGTCATCAACGTTCCCTCTACCGAAAACCGCGCAGGACTCACGCAAACCCAGCAACGCGGTGAATATCTGGTCAATAATTTAGAGCATTGCGGCACCTGTCATACGCCGCGCAATCTAACCCAAGGCCTTGATAAAGACCGCTACTTATCCGGCGCACCCCTTGGTAAATGGTTTGCACCAAATATCACCCCTGACAACGACACTGGTATTGGGCGCTGGAGCGAAATGGATATCGTGACTTACCTGCGTACAGGAACGCTTGATAAGCGCGCTTATGCGGGCGGACCGATGGCGGAAGCCGTGGCACATAGCACGCGCTATCTCACTGATGAAGATCTGATCGCGATGGCATCTTATCTAAAAGTCGTCCCAGCCCTTAAGACCGATGACTATCTCATACCAGTCAATGTGTCTCGCCTACCGCAGCCAGTCAGCGACTCCATTACTTATGACTTGCTGGAGCAAAAAGACTATCTGGCGCAGGCTAAAACGAATACTGTCAGTCATGCTAATGCTAACAGCGCCAACAAGAGCGGTCTGAACAGCAGCTCACCAAAAGACTTATATTTAGCACATTGTGCCAGCTGTCACGGCGTCGATGGTTACGCTCAGCCTGATGCGCGCTATGCCTCTATCGTTGGTCTCAGTAGCATTCGCCGCGTAAAACCTGATGCGCTCGTTGGCGTGATTGCCTTTGGGGCAAAAGGGGCATTTAACACTGCACCGAAAATGCCGGGCTTTTCAAAAGATTTGAGCCCTGCACAGATTGCGAGCATCACTAACTATGTGCGCGTCACCTTTGGTGGTTTACCCAACAGCGATGTTAGCGCCGCCGACGTCACACGCGTGATAAAAGCAAAAAGCTAGCCCTAAGAATTGGCATTAGAAACAACTATAAAAAATGTGCTCTAATCTTTGCCCTTTATCATATGGCAAAGACCAGCACGATAAGGATAAACCCATGAATGACCTGCTCCAATCTCCCACACGGCGACAACTACTCTCGATGATCGGCAAGACCGCAGGCGCGACCGCGATGTATCAAGCGATGACCACGTTGGGGTTTGCATCCGAGTCGAGCTTTAAAGAAGAGATGAATCTGAAAGGCGCACCAGCTGGTACCAGTATCGTTATTTTGGGTGCAGGATTGGGCGGACTGACTGCCGCTTATGAGCTACGTAAAGCAGGCTACAAAGTCACTGTGCTTGAGTATCAAAACCGTGGCGGCGGACGTAGTTGGACGCTCAATAGCGGTGATAAATATACAGAGCTGGGCGGCGCTGAGGTCACGTGCGACTTTAAAAAAGGCAATTACTTTAATGGTGGGCCATGGCGATTGCCCATCCATCACTACGCGGTCTTTCATTACTGCAAAAAGTTTGGCGTCGCATTGCAACCCTTTATCCAAACCAATGATCGTGCTTATCTACATCGTACCAATCACTTCAATGGTGCACCGCAGCGCTTGGGTGAAGTGCAAAACGATATCCGTGGTTATGTATCCGAGTTATTATCCAAAGCCGTCAATAAAGGCAGTCTTGACAGTACGGTTGATAAAGAGGACAAAGAAAAACTACTCGAAGGTCTAAAGGGTTGGGGTGTTCTGGATAACAATTATCGCTATGTCAAAAGCCATGAAACGGGCAAGCATCGCGGCTATAGTGTGTATCCGGGCGGTGGATTGATGCCTGATGCCAAGCCATCAACGCCGATACCAATGGACAAGCTAATAGACTCAGGCATGTGGTCAGACATTTATAGCAACTATACTGTCCATGTGCATCAACCAACGATGTTTCAGCCTGTCGGCGGTATGGGGAAAATCGGTGATGCGTTTACGCGTGAGTGCCGAGATATGATTACTTTTAATGCCAAAGTCACCAAAATCAATCAAGACGAGACGGGCGTCAGCGTCGAATATGTCGATAGCGATAGCGATAGCGATAGCCCTAATAGTGCTGCCAAAACCGTGCGAGCAGATTGGTGCATTTGTACGATTCCGTTGTCCATACTGACTCAAATTGACATCAATGTGGCCGCACCCATGAAGCAAGCCATGGCAGCTGTCCCTTATGACAGCTCGTATAAAGTCGGTTTAGAATTCAAACGGCGCTTTTGGGAAGAAGATGAATGGATCTATGGTGGCATCACTTATACTGATCTGCCGATTACCCAAATCTCCTACCCTTCACAAGATATGTTTAGCACAGGCTCAGGTGTGTTGCTTGGCGCTTATGGATTTGGCGAGACTTCGTATAAGTTTAACTCCTTGACGCCCAAAGAGCGTATCAACGCGGCGCTCGCCTATGGCAAACAGATTCATCCGCAATATACCAAGGAGTTCCGCTCGGGCACATCCGTCGCATGGCACCGTATCCCTTGGTCGCTTGGCTGTTATGGTATCTGGAGCGAGTCGAGTCGTGAGCAGTATTACGAGACCCTCTGCGAGATTGATCACCGCATCGTACTGGCAGGTGAGCATTGTTCGCACATTCCTGCGTGGCAAGAAGGCGCGATATTATCTGGTATGGATGCCGCCAAACGCTTGCATCAAAAGGCCAAGAAACTTGGCTAAACTACTTTGTATAACCAGTCTGGCGCTGAATTAAGGATGATAACAATGAGACTAGGCACATTAGGGACAATCATGAATATAATGACAGCAAACCCGACAAAATCGTCTAGCTCAGGCAAGGCCGTAATAAAGCTCATAGTTGGCGGGTCGATCGCGTTGCTAACATTGTCAGGCTGTAGTCAGAATAGAACACAAGATGTAGCCACTATCGCCAATCCACAGACGACGCCTGTGATATCTAACAGCAGTTTTGACAATCAGGCCAGTCGCAATCAAGGCGCATGGGGCGGCGTATACATGTCCAAAAGTGAGTTGGCTGAACCCACTAGTAATATCGTCGATGTGCGCTCGATACCCAAAATGAGCGATGATGCCAGCATGCAGCAGTGGCTCGCCAAGTTTGAAGGCAGCACACAAGGTAAAACGGGATTTGCTACAACCAACGGTAAGAAACTCTATGACGACTCTTGTGCAGGTTGTCATATGCAAAAAGGTGACGGCGCGCAAGGCGCTGGTTACTATCCGCCACTGACCAATAACAGTAAGATGGAATCAAAGTACTATATTATTAGCGTAATCATTAACGGCCTGCGCGGTATGCCGTCGTTTCACAGCATGATGAATGATGCGCAAATAGCTGCCGTCACACAATACGTGCATAGCGATCTCAATAACTTCACGGATACGGTCACAACGGATAATGTCGCACAATTACGCCATGACTTTCCACCAGGATCGGACCCGAGTGAGTAAGCAACTGAACAAGCAACTGAGTAAGGAGGGCTAGCCAGTTATTAAAGTATGCTATTTCGTAGACAACACTCAAAAAAACGCCACTGGATTTGATCCAATGGCGTTTTGTAGAAGATAAAAGTCAAACCCCGTACTAGTTGAATAGACCTATATAATAATATTGGTCGTAATATCAGTCTGAATCAACAGATCGTGCGTTCCATTGGTATCCGAGAAGCTATAAACATCGTAGCTAATACCATCCTGCGACACAGTAGTATTTGTATCCGTCCATTCATCGGTCAACGATACGCTATCAGAACTATCACCATTGATAATCAAATCTTTGTTAGTAAGTACCGTATCATTGATAATATCAAGCACATCATTGGTGGATAGATTGGTAAGCGCTTGAGCGCCATTACCTATCAGATTAATGGTTTCAATACTCTCAAACTTAGTTGAATCAAAAGTACCGAAGTCGATTGTCGTTCCTGCTACGTTAATGAGCAAAGTGTCGTCGTCATCACCACCATTGATGAGTAGGTCATCAGCGTCAAACACTATCGTATCATTACCCGCTCCGGCATCAATCGTATCTGCGCCTGCACCGCCGTTAATTGTATCATTGCCAATGCCGCCATTAATTATGTCGTTACCAGCATCGCCATTCAGGACATCGTTACCTGCGCCACCACTGATAGTATCATTACCGATGCCACCGTTAATGGTATCGTTACCGGCATTGCCAGTTAAAGTATCATTGCCAGCATCACCATTAAAAATATCGTTTCCACTACCACCGACAAACAAATCATCGCCTGCGCCACCAGTATATTTAAGCGCAGACGTCTGGTTTACTGAAATTAAAGCATCATCGTCAGGGGTGCCATTGAATACTAAAGTAGGCGCTACATCGATATTAATGGTACCTGGGTCTGTGACAAAAGTATCCCCATTGCCCGTTTCAACTGTTTCTAATGTAATGGTTAAAGGACCAACATAAGATGTCGCCGATTGTACACGCAAATTGTTAATACTTTCATAAGGTACTCCTTCGATAACGTAGGTTTGTATACTGGCATTCCACGTTACGTTCAATGGCGCGCCATCTCTGGTTGTTACCTGTAGTACATCGCCATATAGATTGTCACCAGTCACAATGATATTAACGGTTTCACTGCCGTCAATATCTTCCATTGCAGCATTTAAGTTGAGCGTCGTCCACTTACCTTGGAAACCAACTAAGGTAGATGGATTGAATACGATTTCATCGGCCACAGGTGTCACATCTAAGGTCACTACAAGCGGGGTACTGGCCAAACCACTGTCACTGATGACGCTGACTTCAATACCTGAAACCGTGCCACTGACATTCTCAGGCGCTTGAATAAAGATATTATCCATCTCACCTACTTCACCACGATTAATGTTATTTAGCTGACTGGCATTGATTGACCATGAGTTATTGTTGTTACCACCTGAGATGCCATTGTTACTGGCTAGAACTGTGTCTCCTGAGGTGTTGATGTAATACACCAGATAACCATTAGGCACATCGTCTAAAGTGATCGCTGCTGCATCGTCTCCTTCATCTACTGGATTGATCTGATAAGGTATGGCTATGAGTGTATCCTCATCCCCCGTTGCAGTAACCATTAAATCATCATCATCTCTATCCAAAATAGCCAATGCATCTGGTTGTGCAGCAACTGCGATATCGTAACTGTGCTGATATGTCAATGTCACGCTATCATCACCACTGATCTCATCGACTTCATTTTGTGCTGCGTATACATTCACTACTGCCGTGCCATCTTCATTTTCGGCAGGGGTATAATTGACCGTGATCGTGTCAGCAGGGTTGATACCATCGATATCACTGTCTGTATCTGCAACATCAACGACGTAGTAAGTACCAGCAGGAATATCGCCCACTTCACCATCGGCCAACGTGATAGGTACTAGAGGGTTGTTACTACTATCAGTCAGCACACCAGCACCACCATTAACATCGGTCAAACCACTCTCATCGAGTTGTAGATAAAGCCTACCATCAACCAGAGAAACATAGTCTCCATCCGCACTATTGGTTAAGTTTATATTGATGGCGATAGGAGTATCCTCATTAACGGCCAATGCTGTGGTCTGACCATCGTTGTCGAAAGGATCAGTGACTGGTGTTATCTCTACATTAACGTCATCGATTCTCAAATTATCTTCTAAACCTTGGTCGTTCAGCGCAGTGAATTCAACATTAAAACTGAGCTCTTGACCAACATTAGCCTCATTGGTACTAAAGTTTTCAGGTGGTGTCAAAACAACATTACCTAGCGCTTGATTAGGTGTTAGCTCCTCGCTATCTTCAACGCTGATAATCCACTGACCTGCGACTTGCTGCACACTTACGTCTGGATTACTACTACTCAACACTGTCCCTTCAGGTAGGTCGGTTAGTAAGAAGCTATAAGCACTAACTACATTTGTATCGCTCAACTCAGCATTTACTAAACTAGACAATAAAATAGCAGAATCTTCTGACTGAGGCGTAGGAGTGACATTGAGCGTATCAATCAAATCAACGGGGGCAGGATTACCGCCATTTCCATCTCTTGTTAAGGTAATAGGGAATATACCTACAACCGTCGCTTCACTACCATCGATACCCTCGCCATTGATATCCTGTGTGACACCTACTACAGTGACATTAAAGCTGTCTGCAGGAATATCGTTAGTGTTTGGGTTGCGAGCCAATACCAGTGTATATTCTGGCGCTGAGTCTGTAATGGCCGTATCTGGTACGTCGACATACCAGGTAGTGCCCGCTAAGATACCGCCTTGTACAACAATACCATCAGGGACGTCGCGAACCTCTAAACGAGTAAAAGACTCAGTCCCATCTTGGTCAGGTGAGGATATGGCGATAATCGCTGATGCCGTATCATCTGTACCATTATTATTGATGCTGTTGTCTGTCACATCTACGCTTATTGTTGGCATGTCAGTCACTGCTTGGAACGTCACGTTTACATTAGCCGTTCCTGTTAATGATTGACTGCTAATCGTAGCGTCGTCCGCGAGTGATGCGGTATCTGTATAAGTGTACTCAAACGGCAATGTGACATTGTCATCGCTATGGCGCTTGGTCTCATCGTACCTAATCTCAATCGTTTGATTGGGACCATATGAATACGTTTCATTTTCATTCAGAGGCACTTCGACACCATCGACACGTAGTGATAAGTCCCGAATTATCAAGTCGTCAGCTTTGATTGTTATGGTCTCAAGTGACTCATATCCAATATCGCTATTGCTTGGCACCACTGTATCGTCACTCACAAATGACGCAAGGAAATCGACAGTCGTCCACTCATCTTCAACCGCTAACACTTGCGGGTTGTTGACTACCCCATCAGCAGCATCAGGCGTAATTAATACAGAGACAACTTTAGCGTCATGAGTCGTACTATTGCCAGACACCACTTCCGTCGTCGTTCCTGTAATGGTCAGCTCGATATCACCAGCAAAGTTTTCAGGCGTTGTCAGTTTTGCTGAGCCGTCTTTGAGAGCGTCTAAAGATACAGACCAGCTACGAGTACCTTCACTTTCACTACCGCCTAAGAACACTGCTCCCGTGATGCCAAATCCTATAGGCACGCCTGTCACCTTGTAAGTGACCTGCTCTGCTGCTGGACTACCAGTATCATAAGCGGCAATATTGGCAGTATCAGCAAAGAACGCTGACAACGATATGCTGTCATTGCCAGCGCCTTCGATACCAACATACGTATAATCTTTGGTGACAGACTGCTCATTGATATCCACTATCGTTGCAGTCTCAGTTGCTAGGTTGTCATTTACAATAAGATCTGCTAGGCCAACGACACTAATAGGCAAGTTCAATGTTGCGCTAGAAGCACTGATGTTTCCATCGCTCTCTCTACTGACTGCTGATACTTGGAGATTGGCTTTGCCGCTATAGTTTTCAGCTGGTACAAAGTATAAATCGCTCACTGTATTGGTGTAATTAGCTATGGTTACTGAGCCCCCAGTAGTATCCAACAGCGTCAGTGTTCCATCGTTATCGGCATATAACTGAGCGCCTAGCGGAATGTCTGTAATAGTGACGTCATAAGATTCTGATCCATCATCGTCACGTGAGCTTGGGCGGATGTTCAAAGGAATACCATCGGTAGGAACAACAACTGCAACTGATGACCCATCACGATTATTACCACCGCTAATTGCCTGATCCTCTAAACCTGTGGCAGGATCGACTCCTAGCGTAACTTGGTCAGCAACACCTGCAACTGTGAAAGTTAAGTAACTCTCACCACTCGTTACTGGCTCGACACTAGTATCTGTATCTTCATCATAGTCGATAGTCACAGCTTCTACTTTGACTGCTGTCTCAGCAGTAGCCGATACCGAAGTGACTGTATAATCGCTATAGTCTTGCGGTGGGGTCACAGTAACCGTATTCAGATAAGCGGCTGGGATATCGACACCCGTCCCATTATCTGTAAGCGACAAGGTATTACTACCGTTGTTATAGGTAAATACGGCGCCTTCGATGGCAGTAAACACACCATTGTCTCTACTACCAAACGTCAGATGAGCATAAGTCTGCTCAGAATCATTGAGGGCAGTAGTATGGCTTTCTTCTCCAAAATCAACCGTATCATCTTGGTTTGACCAGTTATCGAGTAATCTGAATGTACCGTCAACACCAAGGTCAAATGCAGCGTCTTCTTGCGCTACAGCGGTGTAAGTGTAGTCTGGATTAATGGTTAAGTCAGGCGTACCATCACCATCAATATCACTACCCACAACTTCGGCTACAGGCGTGATGTTAATCGTTTGGGTTAATGTGGTTGTTTCACTGATAGCAACGGCTACATCTCCATCATCATCCAAATCTGCACTGGTTACTTCAAAGTCGATATCAGTATCTGTTGAAGACTGCGCAGGTGGCGTAAGCGACAAGCTACCCAAGTCAGAGGTGTCGGTAATAACAATCACCGTACCGCCACTCGCGCCTACTGTATCGGTGGTACCATCGTTATATGTCCAACCTTCCGGCAAAATAAACCGAATTGCAGTGATGATTTCGGCAACAGCTGAGCTGCCGTCTTGGTCATCAAGTACTGCAAAATTAAACTCATCAAGTGTGAAGGATGTGTCTTCAGTTGTACTAACATCATTCGCTACTACTTGACCAGCAACAGGTGCCACGGTCAGATTAACGTTAACAGTATCGATTAGCTCAACCGTTTTATTTCTTGGAGATGAGTCAGTATCGTGGTCTTGGGTAAATAACGACACGGTAATATTACTCATATCTTGTGAGTTATATTCAGCTGATGTGATGCTAATTTGCGGCTCTGAGCCACCATTGACTCTCAAACTAGTAGATGTCGGTGCGGCAGCATTAACACCAATCAATACCTGACCGTTGGTATCAACAGTATACTCGGTCACCCTACTACTACCAGCAGGTATAAATGAGACAACAGCATCTGGCTGTAATCCGCTAATTACGAAACCATAGGTCTCTAGACTTCCACCTCTACCCACTAAGTCACCAAAATTGGTGGTGATTGGTAAATCAACAGATTCGCCTTCATTTACAGTGACCGTTAAGGTATCTCCCGTCACTTCATTCTGGTCATAGCCAAAGGTACTATAGTCAATACTATTATCATCATTAGGGTTATTATTCGCAGCATTATTATCTTCAGTATCCGTCACAGCTTGGACTTCAATATCAATAGTAATGGTACTCTCTGCACCATCAACATCAGAACCATTTACTTGTGCAATATCGCCATTTTCATCCACTTCATATTCGGTCACTGACATCTCAAAAGAGATATCGGTGGCATCGTCGGCAGGTGGCGTTAGTGTCATCGCTTCAAATTCAGCACTGGTCATGGCGATGGTTGGTGTGCCTGCATTATTGATTATTTGGTCATTAGTCAAATAATCACTCAATAGTATGGTGATGTCAGCACCAGTTGATGCATAAGTATTACCCCCGTAGTTTAGGATTGCACCATCTGGTATATCCGCTAAGGTAATCAAGCCAATACGTTCAGGGTTGTCAGTAGCATTCCCTATGCCATCTAAATCCGCATCATCACTAATAACAGGTGCTTGCAAACCTAAGCTAGCGGTAGTGTTATCTTCGTCAGTTGATAATGCAATATCATCACCAATATCTGGTGCATCTGATACTGGATTGACGGTGATCGTCAGTGTCTCTGTCCCGCTTTCTGGAGTTGCGGCATTAGGACCATTATTGACAGCAATAGTGACCACTGGTACGGTGCCACTAAAGTTTTCAGCAGGATCAAAGGTATAGCTGCCATCAGTGTTTATTGTCAGCTCACCAATGATAGAGCCGTCTATAGTGACGCTAGTAGCATCACCTACGTTGAATGTCCCCATCATACCAGCAACGGTATAACTATCGACAGTTAGCTCTGTATTGGCATCAGCATCTGCAGTATCGTTTGCAAAAATACCATTGGCAGCCGCCACTGATAATACTGTATCTTCATCGGTACTATCAGTATCATCTACAAGCGCGATACTATCATCAGTACCTGTAATGGTCACTTCAATGTAGCGAATCTCGCTGGTACTGATTTCGTTACCATTAACAGCATTGGTGATACCTTCATTATCATTGACTTGTACGGCATAACGAATGGTGATGGTTTCCCCTTCAGGAAGGAAATCAATGACGTCCGCCTCAGCGTTAATACTCCAGCTACCCTCTTCAAAACTGCCTGCATTATTATCTGCTTCAAATATACTTGATAAGGCTGCTTTTTGAACATCTGTTAATGGATTGGCATTGGTAAAGGTTGTGTTGTTTGAGTCATAGACATAGATGTTTTCTGCCGCGATTTCACTAATCGTCGGCTCATCACTGTCATCAGTATCCGCAAAGCTAAGGGTACCCGTTCGAATGATAGCAGTACCATCAGCCTGCTCGGTTATTGCTGCAGCAGTTTCGATGATGTTGTTACCGTTCGCAACGTTAGTGATGACAGGTCTATCGTTAGTACCATTGATAGTCACAGTCAAAGTGGTCGTACTGGTATCACCATCAGCATCTGTGATGGTGTAGTTGAAGGTTTCGGTTAAAGGTTCATCATCGACAGCAAGATATTGTACTGCATCGTTATCAAGATCGTAACTGTAACTGCCATCTGCATTGAGCGAAAGCACACCATAGTCACCTTGTGTACTTCCACCTACTGTACCCGTCACCGTGGTAGATGTAACTGATTCTATCGCCGTGACAAGTGTTGCGTCTGCCCCTAAACTGTCGGCGACATCTGTTGCAGCGGCACCTGTAGCCGTGAGCACGTTACCTGTTACTTTGTCTATTTCTTCAGTAAGACTATTAGTATCTGGATTGGCAGTAGGCGCGGTATCAATGATACGAATATCTAACGTGTCAGATGAAGTCCCACCTGCACTATTGGTGAGATTGACAGTAAACTGGTCTAATACATTGTCACCAGCGGTGTTGTGCATTTCAGCACTGCCATCTTCGGTATATGCATAAGTGAGCGAGCCTGTGGCCGAGTTGTAATTCGTAATAACCAGTTGGCCTTCGCTACCATTTATAATCACAGGATTAGCAGCGGTGGCTGTGGTCACATCGACACTGTTGATAGTCAGCGCTGCGACACTTTGCGGGTTAGTGATATCGATAGCGCCAGTCACATTGTTACCTGTGCCTTCAACCACGCTGTTATCTTGTGGTGTTGTGGCTGCATCTGTATCTTCAATAGTGACGGTTGGCGCTATATCATTGTCAGTAATGGCGGTGGTAACACTTGCTTGCGTGCTATCAATACTGGCATTGAGTGATGGATTAGATAAAGCGATAGTATAGTTCTCAGAATTTTCAAACAGGGTGTCGTCAGTAATAGCAACCGTAACTGTTTTGGTTACCTCCCCTGCTGCAAAAGTTAATGTCCCTGAGTTCGCACCATAATCAGTCCCAGCAGTGGCCGTTCCATTGCTCGTCGCATAGTCAACAGTCACAGCGGTTGATGACGGGTTGGTTAAGCTAACGGTATAAGTGACCGTACCAGCAGCTTCATTAACGGCGATCGCACCATCAATTGAAATAATAGGCGCAGCATCGTTGTCAATGATGGTACCAGTTGCTGTGCTTGGCGTGACCTGATCAGTTGCACTTGCCGTAAGCGTAATGGTTTCATTCGGCTCATCAATATTGTCATCCACAGTAGGCACACGTACGATTATGCCATTCGTGCTGTTAGCTGGAACATCGACACTAAAAGTGCCATCTACAGCAACAGTGACTGTGCTAAAGGTGCTACCACCATCTAGGCTTACTTCGACAGGCGTATTCGTGTCCGTGCCAAGTACCGCTGTACCATTCGCTAACGTCAGCGCTACTGTTGTATCAGACTCAGATAGGTTGCTCAAATCAACGGTGAACTCAAGAGTATTCCCCTCAACCACACTGTCTCTAGTGACAATTGCAGTCGGCTTATCACCTGCTTGAGGTGTACCGTCTACCGCATCTTCGTCTAAAATAGTGCCAGTCGCAACAGCACTATCAATGTCTGCATTATCAGCACTAGTGACCACAAAGCTGAGCTGCTCACTGCTCTCAAAGATATCATCATTATTAGTAGTGACAATAATAGCAGGTGCTGTTTGGCTTCCTGCAGGAACTTTGAGCTCAAGTATAGTACTACCATCTAAAACTTCTGCTATGACCGTAGCATCGGTAATAACCACTTGATCACCAGTCGCATTGATATAGATAATCGAAGCAATATCTGCCGCTTCTACGTCACTACTTGGATCAACTGTCACTTGCACTGTAGTGTCAAAATTACTTTCACTGTCTTGCTCAACCGTAAAGCTCAAGACATTGTCTACCCCTTCAATCGATTGCGCGTCAGTGGCAGCAATGCTAACGCTCGGTTTGTCGCCCTCGTTGACGGTGCCGTCTGCTGCATTTTCATCGAAGATGGTGGCGACATCAGTGGC
>NZ_JBQQEX010000010.1:0-71967 GCF_052258185.1 Psychrobacter sp. T6-6 | reverse complement strand
GCTCAACAACAGGTTCAGGCTCAACAACAGGTTCAGGCTCAACAACAGGTTCAGGCTCAACAACAGGTTCAGGCTCAGTACTGACAGCTGACTGTACTAAGTTGTACTCTTGGTCACTAATATACTCAGAGCGAAAATTCTCGTTATCATGAGTGCTACTTTGCTGCTCATCATAACTGTGCCCTTGATCATCAATCTCGTAAGGCTGTAATGGTTCTGATGCGCCATGCGTCATGGCATCCGAAGATGTTATTTCTGAAGACGACGTTGAATCAGGCGACTCTGTAACTGGTATGCTGGTAGTAGATACCTCACCATCATAGGTGTTACTTAGTACTTCATCGACCGGCAAAGGACGAAACGCTAGTAAGCGCAAAATGCACATCTCAAGCGCTTGCATAGGGGTACTAGCAAGCTTGACGCCTTCACGTGCTTGCACAACAATCTCATAATACAGCTGCAAGACATCAGGGCTGATATGCTGAGCTAGCGTACAAATATCTTTTGCTTGCGCCTCATTAACATTGAGAGCGACCTCAGGCAACAGCTGAGTCAATGCCAACTGATGTAGCAGCTCAGCCAACCCATCAAACATGCTGGTCGCATCTACCATCTGCGCGCGCATTTGCTCGATATGTGCGGCAACGGCTGATTTATCATGATTATAAATATCTGTGATCAAGCTGATGAGGTCAGCCGCATCAATGAGACCGAGCATGGCATTGACAGTCGCATCATCCAGTGACCCTTGACCAAAAGCAATCGCCTGATCTGTCAGTGACAAAGCATCGCGCACAGAGCCTTTGGCAGCGCTTGCTAATTGCCAAATGGCCGGCTGCGTGTAGTCAACCTGCTCTTTGGTCAAAATATTTGCCAAATGTTCGCTAAGTAATACCTGCGGTAGTGGGCGTAGCACAAACTGTAAGCAGCGCGAGATAATCGTAATCGGCAGTTTTTGTGGATCAGTCGTCGCCAGCAAGAACTTTACGTGTTCAGGTGGCTCTTCCAACGTTTTGAGAAGCGCATTGAAACTATGCGTCGACAGCATATGCACTTCATCAATCAGATAGACTTTATAACGCCCTTGGCTTGGCGCGTAAGGCACGTTGTCTAACAGCTCACGCGTGTCCTCGACCTTGGTACGGGAAGCCGCGTCAATCTCAATAAGATCAATAAAGCGCCCCTGATCGATAGCGACGCAGTTGTCGCATACCCCGCACGGTGTGCTCGTAATACCAGTATCACAGTTCAAGCATTTAGATAAAATACGCGCAATCGTCGTCTTACCCACACCGCGCGTACCAGTAAATAAATAAGCATGATGCAGACGATTATAATCAATTGCATTAATCAGCGCCTGCGAGACATGCGTCTGCCCAATCAACTCATGAAAGTTCTTGGGTCGATATTTGCGAGCTAAAACTTGATATTGCTGCGACATAGCTATCCATTGTGCCAAGTGGTTAAAATTCTTATTTTAGATGCTGTTTTTCGATATTTATTATAGCAAAAAGCCAGCGCATTCGTCTGGCTTCTCACAAGTTTGATTATGACTGAGCCGCATTCAATAAGCGACTTTGGTTAACGACTAATTAAACATTAATCATTTTTGCGGCGCATATGCGGGAACAAGATCACATCACGGATACTGGCTGAGTCAGTAAACAGCATTACTAAGCGGTCGATACCAATACCTTCACCTGCTGTCGGCGGCAAACCGTATGACAATGCTTCGATGTACTCTTCGTCAAAATGCATGGCTTCGTCATCGCCTGCGTCTTTTTCGGCAACTTGACCACGGAAACGCTCGGCTTGGTCTGCTGGATCATTGAGCTCACTAAAACCATTAGCGAGCTCACGACCACCAACAAACAGCTCAAAACGATCAGTAATCTCAGGATTGTCATCACTACGGCGCGCGAGTGGTGAGGTCTCAGCTGGATACTCAGTAATAAAGGTTGGTTGACGCAGTTGATGCTCAGCCGTTTCTTCAAAAATAATCGTTTGTAGTTTACCCACACCAAACACATCTTTTACTTGCTGTTTCAGCGTCGTTGATGCGTACTCTGCTAGGTACTCGCGGTCATTGATACGTGCCATGTCGAAGTTTTCTGCATACTTTGCAATCGCATCAGACATAGATAGACGAGCAAATGGTGCTTTTAGGCTAATGGCTTCTTCTTGATAAGTCAGCTCTGTTGTGCCCAACACATCATTTGCTAACTGATTAAACATACGCTCAGTCAAATCCATCAGATCATGATAGTCAGCGTAGGCTTGATAAAACTCAATCATGGTAAATTCAGGGTTGTGACGGGTTGAGACCCCTTCATTACGGAAACTGCGGTTGATCTCAAATACACGCTCAAAGCCACCAACGACCAAGCGCTTGAGATAAAGCTCAGGCGCAATACGCAAATACAAAGGCATATCTAGAGCATTGTGGTGCGTCTCAAAGGGACGAGCTACCGCACCACCTGGAATCGGATGCATCATTGGTGTTTCAACTTCCATAAAACGCTCATTCAGCATAAATTGACGAATACCGCTGACGATCTGACTGCGAATCATAAAGGTATCGCGAGTGGTCTCGTTGGTCATCAAGTCAAGATGACGATTGCGATAGCGCGCTTCTACATCTGCCAAACCATGGAATTTGTTTGGCATCGGGCGTAGCGATTTGGTTAGGAGCGTGATTTCTTCGATATGCACGTACAAGTCGCCTTTTCCTGAGCGACCGATATAGCCTGATACACCAACGATGTCACCCAAATCTAGTGATTTAATGCTCGCACGCGTCTCCTCATCAAGCTCTTTACGTGCCACATATAGCTGAATACGACCTGACATGTCTTGAATCACAATAAATGAGCCACGATTCAGCATAACCCGACCCGCTACATTCACCTGTGTCTTTTCACCATTCGCAGCTTTCTCTTCGATCTCTTGCTTTGACACACCATCGAAAGCGGCTTGCAAGTCTTGCGCATAATCAGTGCGTTTGAAGGTATTTGGATACGGCTGTTTGCCTGAAGCACTGATATCGTCTAGCTTGGCTTGCAGTTGTGCGATTAGCTCGTTAGTATCTTCTACAGTTGGGGTTTGGTCTTGGTTCTGATTATTGTGCTTTGACATGACACTCTCAATATTATTAGATAATTAAATGGATAAACGAAAACAGAAAAACGAAATCAATACTTATTATTATAAAAGCAGGCACTATTATACAAGGGTATAATAGTGCCAATATTACATAGAATTGGCTACTATTCACCGCCGCCAATACTGGCCATCAGATCAGCCTGATGCTCACGCAATAACGCATCTAGAGTCTCATCCAAGTCGCCTTCCATAATAGAGTCGAGCTTGTATAAGGTCAGGTTGATACGGTGATCGGTCATGCGCCCTTGTGGAAAGTTATAAGTACGAATACGCTCTGAGCGATCGCCACTACCGACCAAGTCACGACGTATAGAATCCGCCACATCGACCTGTGCTTGTACTTTGGCTTGCTGGATTTTAGAGACTAGCATTTTCATAGCATGCGCACGGTTTTTGTGCTGGCTACGCTCTTGCTGACACTCTACCACGGTACCGGTTGGAATATGCGTCAAACGTACGGCTGAGTCAGTGGTGTTCACGTGCTGACCACCCGCACCACTTGAGCGAAAAGTATCCATCTTGATATCAGCAGGATTGATATCAACGGTATCATCAATCTCAACCTCTGGCATGACGGCAACCGTACAAGCTGAGGTATGCACGCGACCTTGGCTCTCAGTTTCAGGAACACGCTGTACGCGGTGAGCACCCGATTCAAACTTTAGGCGACCATATACACTATTGCCAGATACACGAGTGATAATCTCTTTATAACCACCATGCTCACCTTCGTTTGCAGAGAGCACCTCTAGTGTCCAGCCTTGGGTCTGTGCATATTTTTGGTACATGCGGAACAGATCACCAGAGAAGATCGCCGCCTCATCACCGCCAGTCCCTGCACGAATCTCCAAGAATGCAGGGACTTTATCATTCGGATCTTTTGGTAGCATCATTACATTGAGGGCTTCTTCCATCTCTACGATGGTATCACGTGCCGTCTCAATTTCATCTTGCATCATCTCTTTCATGTCAGGATCGGTCGCATCGGCTAGCATTGCTTCTGCATCAGCCTGATCCGTTTCTGCACCCAGATAGTTCTGCCATAACGTCGTGATGTCCATCAAGTCGCTATGTTCGACAGACAATTCACGGAATTTATTATTATCACTAATGACACTAGGATCTGATAACAAGGCGGTGACCTCTTCATAACGGTCTACCATCTGGTCTAAACGCAGGCGTAAGGATTCTTTCATAAAAGGACTTTTATTTAAATGAGGGGAATAAGAGCGTGATTATAGCAAATTTTTTGGGTTAAATTAAAACCTCTGGTCATTCTTGTCGATATTATCAGTAATCTTGATGTTATCTTTCTAAACATCTCTCTTTATATTTAGATGTCAGGACCTAATTTCAATGGCAAAAATGATAGCCAAAAAAATAGCCAAGAACATTCTTGGCTATTTTTTGTCTAGTTGCTAGTTACTTAGTACTAATTACTGGTCACTTAGTATTAAACCTTAGTAATAAACTAAGGCATTAAACTTTACGCACCAGTACTGACCCGATAGAGTAACCTGCACCGAATGAGCAGATAACACCCAAATCACCTGATGATAGATCATCTTTGTGGCGATGGAATACAATCATAGGGCTCGCTGAACTGGTATTGGCAAATTCAGCAATCACACTTGGTGCAATTGACTTATCTGCATCTTTACCGACGACAGTACGTAAGATCAAATCCAACATATTGGCATTGGCTTGATGTAACCACATCATCTTAACATCAGATGTTGGGATGTCGTTTTCTTGCAAGTGCTCAGTGATAATTTCAGAAACTTTCGGGCAAACTTCACGGAATACTTTGCGACCGTTTTGCAAAAATAGCTTGTCAGTGACCGGTGCTTTAATATCTGGATACATCTCTGTCTGTGCCGCTAGGTATTCTGAGCGATCCATAAAGCCATATTCGTTTTTGATGTTGGTCGAAAACTGCGTAAATAGTTTAGAGTTTAGAATCTCGTAACCCTTTGGCGTATCAAGCTCTTCTACGATAGAGGCAGTCGCTACATCGCCGAAGATAAAGTGGCTGTCACGGTTGCGCCAGTTTAGATGCGCTGAGGTAATCTCAACGTTGACCACAGCAATACGCTTGGCCAAACCTGAGATAATAGAGCCGTGGGCTTGTGATAGACCAAAAGTCGCCGCACTACACGCAACGTTCATATCGTATGCAAAACCACCAACCATGCCGATCTCATTCTGAATTTCGATAGCAACCGCAGGATAAGTACGCTGGAAATTTGAGCAAGCAAGGATGATACCGTCTAAGTCATTGGCTTCAAGTCCTGCATCAGCCAAAGCGTCTCTGAGTGCTGCTGCACCCATTTCAGCCATCACTGACAACTCTTCGCCCAGATTACGGTATGGGATAACTGGTGCCATGATTTCAGTATTTAAGATACCGTCTTTTTCCATCACATAACGTGATTTGATACCAGATACTTTTTCAATAAAAGCGGCTGAAGAAGGCTCAAGTGCGGTCACAGTCTCTGCTGCTATCTCGTCAGCATGTTCGGTATTATAGTTTTCAACATACTGGTTGAATGACTCTACTAGCTCTTCGTTACTAATGCTATAAGGTGGGATATACAGGCCTGTGCCTGTGATACAAGTCGTCATGATAAGCTTCCTTGTCTACTACTATAGTGCTTGGAATAAGCATAAAAGTGAAAAAATAATAGCCATTCAAATTCAGTGAATAACTGTAAACTTAAAATCAGTATGTTTATTATGCCTGAATATTATAATTTTTCTAATACTTTGTTACAAATAATCTGTTTCTTGCCATAAATAAGCAAAGACTGACTTCATTTCGTAATAGCTACGTTATAATTAGCGCCATTCTATTCTAAACACCATACATATCGCTATACACTCATATCTAGGAATGCTAATGGTAGAACTTTTCAACTGGTTATTTGGCCAATACGCCGACTACTCTACAACGTTTATTGTGCTTGAATTGATTGCCGTTGTCTTTGGTGTAGCTAGTGTCTTACTTGCCAGCAAAACCAATATCCTCGTCTTTCCTATCGGATTGGTTAGCACTGCTATATTCGTGTACCTACTGTGGAAATGGCAATTGTTTGGCGATATGTTCATCAATGCTTACTATACCGTAATGAGCCTGTATGGCTGGATCAACTGGTCAAAGAACAAGAAAAATCAGTCTATTGAACACAAGCAATCAGACGCCAATAGCGTCCGTATTGAGCATTTGCACGCAAAGGATATTCCTATACTTACCGCTTTGGCAGCAGGGACAGTAGCTTTTGTAGGATTGGTTTATTATTTCCGTCCAGTGATCAATAACGGTTTTAGCTTCGACGGTGCAGTACTTGGCATGCATCTATTTACTTGGGTCGGCTATACTGACATGCTCACTACAGCTTTGTTTCTTATGGCGATGTGGCTCATGGCACGGCGCAAAATCGAGCATTGGATACTTTGGATTATCGCGGATGCGATATCAGTACCGCTATACTTTTATAAAGGCTTCACTTTTACCGCACTACAGTATGTAGTCTTCACTCTTATCGCAATCTGGGCATATTATGAATGGCAACGACGCTACCGTGTACAACCTCGAACAGCATACGCCTAAATCTGTCATTAACGTCGCTGTACTAGGCGCAGAAAGCACAGGTAAGACGACCCTATGTCGTGATTTGGCAGCGCATTTCGACAGTGTATGGGTATCAGAATACATGCGCACCTACTTACAAGCAAAATGGGATAATGAGCAGCTGACATGTACGTGGGAGGATCTACTGCCTATCGCACAAGGACAGATAAAACGGGAGAACACCTTAGCCAAACAAGTCGCCCAAACCCCTAATAAAAACCGTTACTTGTTTTGCGATACCAGCCTGTTTGAGCTGATGACTTATTCTTATTGGTACTATGGCGACTGCCCTACGGCCCTTGAGCAAGCAGCATTAGCCCATCATTACGATTTGATACTATTGACTGATGTAGATATACCGTGGGTCGCTGATGACTTACGTGACAGCCCGCACCAACGTGATGAGATAAATGCCTACTTTACCAGTCAACTCAACAAGTATAAAAAGCCATTCCAGCGCGTTGGCGGGAATAGGGATCAGCGCGTTCAGCAAGTAGTAGCGCAGCTTACTCACATAGACACATAGAGTAGGCACTACGTATCATGACTAAAAATTACACGACTAAAAACAGGTTGGATTTTACCCACCATTAATATCATTTGTTTTTTAAAACTTAAGAGATATCCATGCTAAAGAAGTTTGAGCTGTACTTAGAAAAAACAATATTCAACAGCCGCTGGATACTGGCACCTTTTTATCTGGGATTGGTACTAGGCATCGTTTTACTATTTGTTAAGTTTGTTCAAAAACTATGGCATATGTTTGCCGATATACTCATAGCCTCGGAAGCCAGTGTGATTGTAGATATATTGATATTAGTTGATATCTCGTTAGTCGCCAGTTTATTACTCATCATTATATTTAGTGGTTACGAGATTTTTGTCTCAAAAATTGACACTGGCGCTCATGACGATCGTCCTAGCTGGATGGGGAAAGTAGATTTTTCTGGTTTAAAGCTCAAAGTCATCGGAGCTATCGTCGCGATCTCAGCAATCGATCTTCTGAAATCTTTTATGGATATCTCTAGCGGAATGAGTGAGCTCGATGCTGATAAGCTGATGTGGAAAGTGATCATTCACATGACCTTTGTATTGTCAGGCTTGTTATTCGCTGTTATGGATAAAGTGGTCGGCGATACCAAAAAGCACTGATACTTAGAACACTTACAGGAGCAACTTAGTTTCTCAGTAATCTGGTTTCAAAGTCATAATCTATTGTGCTGTCTTACATCATGATATAGAAGACAGCACGGTATACTCATTATTTGACGATTTTGTTGTTTAATGCTTTAGCCCAGTTTCTACAATTGTCTTCGCATCGCGGGCAACAATGATCAGGGTCAGGTATCTTATTGACATAACCGCAATACATACAGGCATAGTAAGTATTTACCTCTGTTTCTTCGACTGCCTGATACTGCTTAGGGAACAACGGCATACCGTAATCTGTTTTTTCAGCGGTGTGCAATAAAATACTAAAATTGCCGTCAGCTTCGAGCAGACCAACACGAACTTGCCCTAAATGCTCAACCCCTTGCTGGCGCATCTCAGCAAAAAACTCATCATGTGACATCTCACCTTGCTTAATTTTATCAAGTACCAACATGCCATTTTCTACAATATAAAGTGATCTTCCCTCCAACAGGTCTTCAAAAGGCTGGAACTTCATCATCGCCCAGGTGCAAAACCTGTAGAGGGAGATGACCGTACCCATGATCAATACCGCCTGAATAATAGGCAGATCTTCGGTGAACATGGGATCGCCTGCAATAGAGCCTAGCGATAGAATAATGGTCAGCTCAAAGATAGAGAGCTGACGAACGCCGCGCTTGCCTGTGAATCGCAAGAACGTAATAATCAATACAAACATGACAGTGACACGTATTAAAATTTCAACGGCAAACAACCAAGTGGTGTCATGAATAAAAATACTTGCCCAATCCATACTACTGCTTCCTATTTATTTATCTGGTTTATTGTGTTTAATGCTTGTCTTGCTAATGGTTCATTTGATGCAAAATAGATGACCTCTATACTCCAAACCTTATCGTTAATACAACTATCGTTATTCTCATTTAACAAAGATTTTTTGTCACAAGTACGACAAAATATCTAACCTTATAAACCCACTGTCGCTCTAATTTTTATCTTTTTCATTATTACTTCTACTAATAAATAAGCTATCGTTATAGCGACATACCTAAGAAATCAAAGCCAGAAGTTGAAACCAAAAACTAGAAATCAAGACTATAGGCCAAAAATTAAGATAAAAACAAAACACAATGCTTGTCTATTTAGACACACTTACTCATTTTAGGAATCATCTTTGAAAGCCACTATTTATACCATCATTGCGTTAATTGCCTTTGCCGCAAACTCTCTTTTTTGCCGAATGGCATTGGCAGAGGGTTATATCGACGCTTGGAGCTTTACGATTATTCGCCTACTAAGTGCGGCTGTGTGCTTAGTTTTTATTATGGCGATTCACGCTTACCGTCTAAAGCGTCAATCTCGCACGACTGACAGTGCCGCCACTAATGCAATTTTGAATGATAAAGGCAGCTGGCTCAGTAGCATCAGCTTGGTTGTTTATGCATTGTGCTTCTCGATTGCCTATGTAGAGCTTGATACAGGCACTGGAGCATTGATTTTGTTTTCAGCAGTACAGCTTACGATGATTGGCTGGGGTATCTACCAAAAAGAGACGCTGAGTACATTGCAGTGGCTAACATTTATCATTGCCGTAGCAGGGTTTGTCTATCTGATGCTGCCATCAGCCGCTATCCCCTCACCCTTGGCTGCATCACTGATGGCGATGAGCGGTGCAGCTTGGGGAGTATACAGCATACGCGGCAAATCGTGTGTCTCACCACTGCGAGCGACAGGATTTAACTTTGTACGAAGTTTGGTAGCCGTTCCCATATTACTGTTGGTGGGCATGATGTATTTGGACGATATGGGTTTATCGAATATTGAGATGCAAAGCATCACGAGTGAAGGAATACTGCTGGCCTGTGCATCAGGATCGATCGCTTCTGGTCTGGGTTACAGTATTTGGTATAGCGCGATGCCATTATTGAAGAATACACAAGCGGCTATTGTTCAGCTGTGTGTACCTGTGATTGCAGCGGTGCTAGGTGTGGTATTTTTGTCTGAGCAGCTCACTATGCCATTTATTATTGCAAGCGTCGTGATTTTGGGCGCCGTCTTAGTATTTATTTTGAATAAAAAAGCGCCTGTTTAGACCATGCTGATTTACCAAAGTGTTAGCGCATCTTACGAGTCATCTATATTTTAGACAGAGCCTTTACTCACTATCGCATTGAAATATATAAATTATTTATACCTGACACCTTACAGTTCATTGCAATATACCTGTGTTTTTACAACGCAGTGGTATTTCTCATGGTGCTATTTTTAAACAGCACAAGGATGTTTGCCCACTGAGTCATACCCACACAGGAGTACAAGTAATGAGTAATGTTTATCCTAGAAGCTTTTCGCATGTTGGTCTGTCAGTCCCTGATATAGAAAAGGCCGTCAAGTTTTATACTGAAGTCATGGGTTGGTATACTATCGTAGCCCCTACCAAAATCGTAGAAGATGATAGTCCTGTCGGTCAGATGTGTACAGAAATATTTGGCGAGGGATGGAGTCATCTACATATAGCGCATCTGTCTACTGCTGACCGAGTCGGTGTAGAGCTTTTTCAATTCAAAAACCAAGAAGACCCCGAAGATAATTTTGAATACTGGAAAACAGGTATTTTTCATTTTTGTGTTCAAGATCCGAATCTTGATGAGCTTGTAGAGAGCATCATCGCTGCCGGTGGCAAAAAACGTATGAAACAACCCCGTTATTACTATCCAGGCGAAAAACCTTACCGCATGATTTATATGGAAGATCCATTTGGTAATATCGTTGAGATATACAGTCATAGCTATGAGCTCACTTATAGTCTATAGACTAAGTCATTTGATATATATGAGACAAACGAAAACCGCCCCGATTTATATAAATCGGGGCGGTTTTTATATGAACCATCGTTTTTGCCAAATGGCTACTAGAGGCCAATTAGAGCCAACATAAAGCACCGTTAGACAACAGTAACTTCTAAGCGAGTCTCAACGTTGCCGCGCGTTGCATTAGAGTATGGACATACCTGATGCGTGGCTTCAATCAGCTGCTGCGCCTGCGCTTCGTCGATACCTGACACTTCAACATACAACTCTACGTCCAAGTTGTAACTACCATCTGCTTTCATACCGATACCTACTTGCGCAGAAGTCTTCGAAGAGGTAATAGGCAGTTTCATATGCTGCGCAGTCATGCTCAAAGCGCTATCAAAACAAGCTGCATAACCCATAGCAAAAAGCTGTTCTGGATTGACGCCTTCTTTGTCTTGCTCTTGAAAAGAAACCAAATCAAAACCCAATGAGCCATCGTCTAGTCCAGTATGACCAGAACGTCCACCAGTAGCTGTCGCGCGAGTTTTATAAAATATTTTCATGATCAATAACTCCTTGTTTCATATTATTAGAGGTCGTGCTTACGCTGTTGCGATAAGACTATTATAGTGACGTCTGCTTATAGGCGTTAGAACAGACCTCTATAACTCTTGCCTAATCCTATAAATTTTCATACTATCAGGCAACAACCTAAAACAAGCAATGATGATGAATCAGACAACGATAGATCAACTACTCAGAGTACTACCCAAAAACAAAACCATCGAATCAGCCGTGGCAGGATTGTTCTTCTATTGTGCTGATAGACCGAGTAAAGCTGTCAGCTATATACAAGAGCCTAGCATATGTATTGTCTTACAAGGCGAGCGAGAGATTTACTTAGGAGCAGACTGCCAAAGGTTTGATAATAGCAATCTGATGTTTTGCCCAGTCAATATCCCGCTTAGCATGCATATCAAACACGCTTCTATCGAAAACCCTGTCATTGTCTTATCCATGAAACTAGACCTAGCGATGATTAGAGATATTTTAGCGCAAATACCCGCTAACCAATCAATAGCAAGCGGTCACTTAGGCATAAAATGGCAGTTAGATGATACCATAATGGCGGCGTTTGAACGGTTGATAGATTTGCTTGATTATCCAAATGACATCAAGTTCTTGGCATCTTTGATTCAGCAGGAAATATACTATCGTCTACTCTCAGCTGAACAAGGAAGTAAGCTTAGGCAATTGGTCGTCGATGGCAGTCATACACATCGCATCGCCCAAGCTACTGACTGGATAAAGGCACATTTAAATCAACCTATCATGGTCGAGCATCTCGCCAGTCGATGCGGTATGAGCGTCTCGGGGTTTCATCAGCACTTTAAAGAGATAACCCAATTAAGCCCATTGCAATATCAAAAAAACCTGCGGTTGATGGAGGCAAGGCGTCTGATTAAGAGGCACGGAGCACAAATATCACAGATCGCCATGCAAGTAGGTTATGAAAGCCCTAGCCAGTTTAGTCGAGAATATAAGCGACTGTTCGGTGTGAATCCGAGCAGTGATTTGTAGCTATAATTCTATTTTTCAATAACATAAGTTTTTTTGCTTAGGCTATTTTATATCGTATCGTTCGAACCCCTTCTTCAGAAATGATCGTTTTTAAATTAAATAATTTATGGCGTATTTTAAATATATGGAAAAATTGTTTGACTTGTCTTTATATTCGTATTATAACATATACTATATATTCAAATAAAAGAATATATATACGTAGATAAATCTACGTTCATTAATAGATATGCTGGGGAGGAAATGACATGATTCGTTTAAGCTACACTCTCAAATGCTGGGCACTAGGCATCACTTATTTTTCAGTGTTTTACTTCTTGGTTGTCATGAGTGACCCCGGCTTTAGTAAATATCTATACATGTTAGCCCTAAGCACACTACTCTTCCCCATTGCCAAACGTGCAGTGGATGTAATGACAGATTTTTTTACCCCAGATATCGAGCTATTTAATGGTTTACTCCCATCCATCCTGATCAATGTGGTGATTTGGATACTGACACCATTTATCGTGGCATTTACCGCCATTGCGTTTATGCTCTATAGCATGGGAGTACTGACAGAAAGAATCAGTCATTAACTACCAATAAAAAAGAGGGCTAGATTAGTAATGACTAATCTAGCCCTCTTTTTGGGTTTAATATATAAAGATACTCTATGCTAGCTTACCTTATCCCACATTTTGCTAAGACGTTTGGGTGATACCGCCATACGGGTTTTCATCGGCTGAGCAAATAGCTGGATCCGATACTCTTCCACCATCCAGCGATACTCACTGATGGCTTCCTTGTCCGCACGTCCTGCTAATCGTTCCATATGCAAGTCTAGCGCGTAGACACCATCAAGATCGGCGTCTAAATTGTGCTCTAAACGCTCAAGGCGAATCTCTAGCGCTTCAAGATAACGCGGATACTGTTGCCAATGGCTATAATCCATACGGTAAACAAAATCAGCCAAATGTAAATCTTCTAATTGATCTTCAATATCGTCGATAGACTCTCCAAACACCTCACGGTCTAGCATCAGTAGCCCCTGGCGAATGCGCTGCCAGCGCGTATAGACATTTTTGAGCGTTTTGGTAACGCTTTGACCTGTCAATAAGAAATTACTCAGCACAACTTCGAGCGTCTGTGCATATTCTTCAGGGGTAAATGGCAGCTCATCACTCAGACCCACTGCGATATCATCAGCGCTCTCTGGTAGGTTTTCGCTATGGTCAAACAGGACATAGTGCTCTTCGAGTGCGGCATCCAATGTGGCATCAATAACGATTGTTTTTAGTTTTTCCATATCACCCAGCGGTGCAAATGCCAGTTTGAATATTTTATCTACTTGACTGGTCAGCTGTTTTTTCTTCGCACCAAGCTTCCCTTTGATCAAGGTTAATACGCCGATACGATGCGCTTGTAGTGCTGCATTGACATCGGTGTACTGGTGAATGGATACTGCCTCTCCTGCCTCATCAGCAACGAGCGCAGCAAACTGCTTCATGACCACGCCTGCGCTATGATGGTTTTTGCTAAAGGCAAAATGTTCAGGGAAGTCAGTATGCGCACCTTGTTGCTCATTAACCGCTTGGCTAGTCTCGGAAGCATGGCGAATCTGCAATGTTTGCAGATCACGACCTTTTTCGATGATACGGTTCTTGTCATCAACCACACAAATTTGTGGTTGTAAATAACGATCAATCGTAGAGGGGCTAAAGCTCTCCGGCGTCACAGAAATTATACCGCGGCGATTGAGCGCTTGGCACAGTTGTTTTAATAACCCTTGCCCGCCTTGTTGCTGCAACTCGTCAAATAGGCTATCTGCGGTATCAGGTATCGGAACGATCTGGCGACGGATATCTTTTGGTAATGATTTGAGCAACTGTAGAACCAACTCATAGCGCCATCCTGGCACACCCCATAGCAATTCAATCGCGTCGAGCTGTGGTAATGCGGCAAGCGGTACACGTATGGTCACGCCATCATCATCGCTTGCTGGATCAAAGATATAACGCAGCGGCAGTTTTAGATCACCCAGCTTCCATACTTCTGGGAAGTCGCCCGTGGTTGGTGCTTGGCTAGTGAGTACATCCTCGTCAGTAAAAAACAGATACTTGTTGTCGTTTTTCTCTACCTCTGCCCGCCAGTCTTCAAATGTTTTGCGGCTGGCAACATACTCAGGAATCTTTTTGTCATAGAACTGATAGAGCGTTTCTTCATCAACCAATAAATCACGGCGACGTAGCTTGTCTTCGATGCGCTCAACATGAGCAACTTTGTCCATATTATGCTGTAAAAATGGCGCATTGCGACCGAAATTACCAGTCACCAGACCATCACGAATGAATATCTCTCGTGACTCGACCAAGTTTACTTGCTCGTAATTGGTGAGCTGCTTACTGATAATAATCAAGCCAAATAGACTAATCTGCGCGTACGCTTTGACTCGTCCTGTCTTTTTGGACCAATGCGGCTCAAAGTAATGATATTTGAGCAGGTCACCTGCCGCCGAGGTAATCCATTCGGGTTCAATTTTGGCAACGGTACGCATAAACACTTGGGAGGTTTCGACCATCTCAAATGCCATAACCCAAGGCGGTATCTGTTTAAATACCGTACTGGCTGGGAATATCTTGGCTTTTTGCTGGCGCGCCGCCAAATACTCACCGCGACTTTCGGTTTTGTGCGCGATAATAGACAATAAACCCGTCAGTAGCGCTCTATGTAGGTTGGCATATTTAACAGCTTTTAACGCTTCGTCTTCGATCGCTGTTGGGTCATTCTTGGCAACATTTTTATCCGATATTTGTGAGTCATTGACATCGGTTAACTTAAGCTCAGTGACCATTTGTACCAATTGACGATGCGTCTGGTGCCATTCGCGTACACGCGGGAAACTTAGATAGTTCTTTTTTGCAAACTGCTTACGCTGATTACCGGACAGTTTATTGCCGTCTTCGTCTTTTTCAAACAGTGCCTTCCACAGACTTAAATAGAATAAAAAGTCAGAGTCGTCTTGACGAAAGACCGCATGTTTTTGATCAGCTTGTGTGCGCTTATTGGCAGGACGCTCACGTGGATCTTGTACCGCAAGCGCAGCAACCACGATTAGCATCTCACGAATACAATCAAAGTCAGAACCAGCCACTAGCATACGTGCCAGCCTTGGATCGATTGGCATACGTGCCATTTTCTGACCTGTTGCTGTTAGGCGAAGATGATCGAGCCCTTTTTGACGCTTTGATGATTTGTTTTTATCTTGCGTAGTATCTTGTTTGGATGTGATGGCGCCCAGTTCATCAAGCAGCTTGTGACCATCAGTGACCAATCGACTATCAGGTGGCTCAATAAAATCAAAGTTGTCAACACTACCCAAACGCAGGTTTGCCATCTGCAATATCACAGAGGCTAGATTGGTACGTAAGATCTCAGGCTCAGTAAATTCAGGACGACCACTAAAGTCCTCTTCAGAATAAAGACGAATACAAACCCCTGGCGCGACACGGCCACAACGCCCCTTACGCTGGTTGGCTGCCGCTTGCGAAATCGCTTCAATCGGCAGACGTTGTACGCGTGAGCGATACGAATAACGCGAAATACGCGCAAATCCCAAGTCGATTACATAGCGAATACCCGGTACTGTCAACGCCGTCTCAGCGACATTGGTCGCGATGACAATACGTCGACCTCGACCTGACGGCTGAAAGATACGCTGCTGTTCTTCATAGGTCTGCCGTGCAAACAGTGGCAACACTTCAGTATGGCGTGGACCGTGACGCTCAAGCACTTCTTGTGTTTCGCGAATCTCCGCCTCAGTCGCGGCAAATATCAATATATCTGCTTGATCAGCATGACCTTTACTCTGCGCATCGCTAAAACACTCTTCGACAGCGGCAACCAACGCACGCGGTAGATTTTCTTCAAAATCATCATAGCTGTCGTCTTCTGAGCTATTTACTGGCTCATCGGTCAACGGACGATAGCGCACCTCTACTGGAAAGCTGCGTCCTTCAACATTGAAGATAGGCGCAGGGACTTGCCGTTTGAGCTTAGCATCATAACGGCTAAAGTATTCACTAAAACGCTTGGTATCAAGGGTCGCTGAGGTAATAATTACTTTTAAATCTGGACGTTTGGGTAGCATCTTTTTGAGATAACCCATGATAAAGTCGATATTTAAGCTACGCTCATGTGCTTCATCAATGATAATCGTATCGTATTTACTCAAAAAACGATCATGACCCAGCTCAGCGAGCAAAATACCATCAGTCATTAGCTTGACTACAGATTGCGCTGATCCTTGCTCGTTGAAGCGAATCTTGAAACTGACCGTATTGCCTAGCTGCTCTCCGAGCTCTTCTGCAATACGGTTTGCGACGCTACGCGCGGCCAAGCGTCTTGGCTGCGTGTGCCCTATCTGTCCAGTAATACCGCGTCCTGCCAGCATGGCAAGCTTAGGTAATTGCGTTGTTTTACCAGAACCTGTCTCACCCGCCACGATAATGACTTGATTGTCGATGATGGCTTGTACCAGATCTTCTGCGCGTTGACTAACAGGCAGATCAAGATTTAACTTAGCGGGCAAATCGCTTGGAATACTGTCGATGCGGGCTTGTACTGCTGCTTGAGAGCGCGTTTTTATCTTATCGTATTGGGCACGCTTCTTAGTCAGCACATCGTCTTGATTGTTTTTTTGCTCAGAATCATGATTGGATTTTTTATTTTTAGACACGGCGGCACGCGTCAGCTCCCGTTCAAGACGGTTTAAATAGTAATTATCTTTAGCAAGTACAGGTAGGTCGGCTAATGGTTCCACCGCTCTTTTTGTATCTTCAATTTCATTTGTACTAGGAGTGCTTAAATTGTTTTTCTCGGAAGTATCTGGCATATTTGCTTAGGCTATTTATTATTAATAAGTGATTAGATTATGGAGGCAAATAGCAGGCGATTCAAGTGAGTCCTGTATTGATTACACACCTGAAATTCACACTATAACTATGCGCGATAGAACGCCTGTCTTAGCTGTCATAAAAGTATCGACGCACGTAGCTGAGATAGCATGGATATAAACATTAGATTGCACATACTGAAAGCCGCAGAGAAGGATCAGCTAGTAACATTAATCACTATTGGGATAGGCTTTGGTATAAATAATCTGTTGACTGGTAGCAGCACCTTCAAAAAAGGCATGTATTTTTTGTAATGACAGTCTAGGAAAAGGCAGATGTAGCGACAGTATCAGTTTTTCAAACCCAACCATCTCATTAGCCAACTCTCTCGCTACGTCAGGACCAATCTGTGGGTTTTCATAAAGGTTGTCAATTAGCCACGTCAATCGTGGAAATTTTGCGTTATTATGAATTTGATAAAGTATGGGCAGTAGGTCATCAGATATCTGGCAGCGCGCTTTGCGGATTAGACCACTTTTGTAGTGCATATTTAAAGACATATTATGACAACTTCCTTAGATTCTTGATACTCAAGTATCCCACATACTCTTTATCTTCTCCAATCTCAATATTGTACTCCCCTATCTCAGCGATAGGCTCGATCAACAGCTGAACATTTGAGATCAGATCATTCACGTTATAGATATCATCTATATCCACTTCAAACTTATCATCGATATGAGAGGCGGCATCGAGAGGTGAATCGATATCTGTGAAGGTGAACTGTTTATAAAAATCGCTTTGTTTAGCCTGCTTAATCGCTTGTGCCTGACTGGTGGCGACAACAAGCAATTTATAATGAAACTCTTCAAAACTGCCCCGCTGATAACCGCCCAAATTGATAAAGAACAGCTTTAGGTCGGCCTCTGTACTGACTTGCTCACCTGACTCAAGCAGTTTGATCGTGTAACCATCAACCTTAGTAACTGCTCGATACGAATCAATATGCCATTTATTTTTGACCTCTGGCCAATGTTGGTTGATACCTACTACCAGCCCACTGACCTGATTGGCGACACCAAAAAACATGTCGTGCTGCTCTATCAGACGCCCTTTAGGACGACCACCAAGTTGAACCATATATAGAGTGAGCATGTAACACCGTCCTTATAATAATTTAATGGTAGATCATGGTTGGTGGCTTTAATCATTTCGGCTAGCAATAATGCTGAGTCTTCCACACTACAATACTCGCCCAGTATTTAAAGCAAACGCCCAGTCTTCGCGTCCATTTTTAGAGGCCAGTGTAGCTGCTTTTTTATGATCATAAGCCACCTTGATATGCTCAGTTTGCCAACGTTTACCTTGTTGAGTATCAATGCATGTTATAAGAGAATAGTTAGCATAAGGTGAATAGGTCTGCATTTTATGGATGATAGGCAAATCATCTTCGTAAGCGGGGTAACCAACGCTACCACAATTAATAACTGTTTGACCTGATGATAATACTACTGTTCGTGGAATATGGGTATGACCACAGACAATGACCGCACTATCGACACCATCAAGCAGTGCTGAAATAGAGGCATCATCACGTACTACTGGCTGCCCTGTTTTAATATCTTCTAGTAAATACGTCATGTCATCGGTTGGTGAGCCGTGGCATAGGTAGACATCCTTACTTAAATGATAATCGAACGGCAAAAACCGCATCCATTCAATCGCATCTTTAGATAATTCTGTGACAATAAAACTCAACGTTGAATTGCTAACAATTTCTACTGTCGTTGCCTCATAAATCTGCCTATCCTGATTACCTCGTATGGTAATAATGTCTTCTTGATGTTCCATTAACAGCTCATAGGTAGCCTGAGGCGCTATTGGCCCATATAAAATATCACCAAGATTTACGATCTGATCAGCACCGCGTTGTTTGATATCAGCAAGCACCGCCTCCAAAGCAAAGACATTACTATGAATGTCTGAAATCGCAGCGATGGTTGTTGTTTTTCTTATCTTGTTCATGTCTCTACTCATTCATCAAGTCTACTCATTCATCAAGAACTGCTTCACAACATCAACAGTTGCTATCGGATTTTCTTCATGCGGTACATGACCCAAATCATCAAACACCACAAGCTGACTGTTACGTATATCCCTGTGAAATAATTCCGCGTTTTCTACAGGTATGAGGTTATCTTTTGCACCCCATAATATCAATGTCGGTATATCCAACTGCTTGATTTGTTCTTGATGACTATCACTATCGGTTTCTTTTAGACGACGAGTCAAGGCTTGCCGATTGCCTTGGCGTAGTGTCAATTCATAGTATCTATCAACTAAGTCATCGTCGACCTTACTCTCATCTGCATACACGCTCACGACGCTTTTTTCGACGACACTTCTGGGCAAGATATAATTTAAAATAGGCGCTATTGCAGGATAGCCTGCAACCTTAAAGCCAATAGGAATATGTTTGGGTGCTGCTGGATAACCCACTGAATCCACTAATATGAGCCGTCCTATACGCTCAGGATACAAGGCTGCGGTACGCCAAGCAATTTTACCGCCCAGCGAATTGCCTGCTAGAATGACACGGCCTATATCCAAGCGATCAAGCACTTGAATGACAAATTCAGCATAACGCTCACTGCTATATTGTATGCTTTGGTCAATATAAGGACCTGTCAGACCAAATCCTGGTAAATCCATACTCACAACACAGTATTGATTAGAAAGCGCCTCTGTCCAGCCACTCCACGTATGCAAGCTTGCTGATGTTCCATGTAACAAAACAATGGTGCTAGTAGAAGTGGTATCAGGAGAGGTATCAGCCCCTGCGTCTATTGATGCTGTTCTACGGTTTGCATGACATATACCGGATTGCGTCACATGTGCCTGCGTACCTTGTATGTCTATAAATTCACTATTAGGTAGCTGCCAATGCTTTAGCTCAGCGACAGTACGGTCTGGTGCCCAATATAGTGCTATGAGTGCCACTAGCACGACAACTATAATCAAAATAATAAAGACCGTTATTTTTAATAAATACTGTGTCATGTGATCAAGTCCATTTAATAGTATGACATTAGGTTATGGCGTTTTTTCTAAGTGTTTTTTCGAGTATTGTCCCTAGGTATAATCCTAAGTATTATTCTTAAGTACTGTTTTTAGATATCGATTGACGATCAGTTGCGACTGGCTACAACTGACGTATATCATCAATATTTATCCAACTGCTACTCACTATGGTATAAGAGCAAATTATAAGTAGTTTACTTTTATGAAGCATAACAAGTCATAAAAAAACCCGATGCTTAAGTCGGCCTTAAACATCGGGTTTGATTTCTCACCAGTACGTATGACTGGGTTTTTGACTACTTAACTATAGCAAGAAAAAATATGCCCAGAAGCCAATAATAATGGTCGCAATAACATTCAATATAATACCAGTGCGCACCATCTCTGTCTGCTTAATTAAACCAGTACCGAATACAATAGCATTTGGCGGCGTGGCAACTGGCAGCATAAAGGCACACGACGCACCGATACCAATGACCAATACCAGCACTTCATTTGGCAAGCCCATTTGCTCTGCAATCGCTGCAAATACAGGTACTAGGAGCGCCGCCGATGCCGTATTGGAAGCAAACTCCGTCAAGAAAATAATGAATGCAGATACCGCTATCATGACAACCAACAGCGGTGCAGCAGACAGTGCACTTGCCACAGTCTCACCCAGCACCAATGACGCACCCGATACTTTTAAGATAGTCGATAGCGCAATCCCGCCACCGAACAACATGAGCACACCCCAATCGGTATTGTCTGATACTTGCTTCCAAGACACCAGTCCTAAACTCACCACTGCCACCGCGGCTGCCAGTGCAATAATGGCATCCGTATCAGTAATATCGAAAGCGGCCCCAATTTTCTTAGAAAAAATCCAGCTCAGTGCCGTGATGATGAAGACAATAATAGTGGCGATACGTGGCTTATTCCAAGCAATGGGCTCATCTTCGGCGAGCACGACTTTGCGATTGAGATTGGGTTTTAAGAATACATACATGGCACCCAGTAATAGCGGTAGCAGTACCAGCATCATAGGGATACCAAACTTCATCCAATCAACAAATGCAATATCTAGCGCTTTTGCCGCAATCGCATTCGGCGGGGAGCCGACAATTGTACCCAGTCCGCCAAGGCTGGCTGAGTAAGCAATACCTAACAATACAAAGACAAACGTTCCTCGGTCTTTTTCACGATCGACCTGTGTCAAAATACCTAAAGCTAGCGGTAGCATCATCGCTGCTGTAGCTGTGTTCGATATCCACATGGATAAGAACGCAGTCACACCAAATATCAAAAATACAGCGGTACTGAGCTTGCCACCGGACATCGATAAAATCTTGAGGGCTATTTTTTTGTCTAGCTGCTGTACGTGTAACGCGGCTGCCAATGCAAAGCCACCAAAAAACAGATAAATAGTGGGACTAGCAAAGCTCTGCAACCCAATCTCAGCATCGAAATCTGGTATACCAACCAATGCGCCTACCACGACTACTAGCAGCGCTGTAATAGTGACGTGCACAGCTTCTGTGAGCCATAACGCTCCAATAAAAAACAGTACGGCAAGACCCTTATTTGCATTGATATCGAATGGCAATACATTGTAGATAACCATTGCAATAATCGCCGCAATGGCGACAACGATCAACCCCTTACCCGTACCCTTTGGAAAACTATCGGTAAATAAATATTCATTGCCATCATTAGGCAGATGGCTGTCCAGTTTTTGCTCTGACATAAAATGTCCTTATTGAATCAAAGACGGTATAAAAAACCCAATATAAAGACGCATTTTTCTTACTAGCGACTCTCTTCTCATTACCTTAAATGCAAACTTTAATTAAGGTAAAAATCTCTACACATGCTACTAATATATATTTTTAGTTATTATCTATATCTAATATAGATATGATTAAAGCGGTTACCTCTGGCAATGTATTCTGTCTAAAATTGGCACTAATGGTTGGTTACACATCGTCACTAAACAAGCGCATATTTTATATGTACAACGTAGCATTGGTCTTTCATACTAGATGAGTTAAACATTACCTACGTCATAACTGGTACAGGCTTGGCGTAAGTTTTCCTATTGGAAACCAAACAAAAATAAACTGGAGCACTTTATGACAGACTCAAACAAAACTGATGCAACGACTAAAATGGCCCCAAAGGACATTAACCAAGATGGCTTAGCCAAAGAAGATCAGCAACGTACTGACGATTCCATGCTCGATATGATGCAAGGTATGCATGAACACGAAGATCACAGAGAATAAGACAAAGAATAGTGTTTTAGGGCAGGCTAATTTTAAATATAGTCGCTTACTCATATAACACAAACAGTAAACATAAGAAGCGTTTATCATTTTGATAAGCGCTTTTTTAATGTTGACCGTTTTTTAACAGATATATAAAAACTGATTTTTGCACAAGTTTTGTTGTCCTACGACTGTGGTCAGAACGACCAGAGGATCACAGTCAACATTAGTAAACCACACCCTACTAGACTAGCACCAAAAAAACAATACCCGATAATAGTATAAGAATCCGATGCTACCTTAATAATAAGATGGTGCGGGAGTCAGTCGACAATACAACTGCGTGGCCTAGCGAACAACAATAATAGTATAAGCAAAAAAGACAACCTATCGGCTGTCTTTTCATATCAATGAACGAATTATTTTAACAACCGTTATGCGTGCTAGTCACGCTGCTGAGTGAACAGACATGACTCTCACTCACAAACAGTGTGTAACCCATTACTTTGCTGGTTCATCAAGCATCATAAGCTGTTCGCTGATAGCAACGGTATTAAACCCTGCATCTACAAACATAATCTCGCCCGTGATACCAGATGCCCACGGCGATAGTAAGAATAATGCTGCATTACCTACTTCGGTCTGGGTGATATTGCGTTGCAGTGGTGCAATCTTTTCGCTGACATCAAGCATTTTGCGGAATGACTTAATACCGCTAGCCGCAAGCGTACGGATAGGACCAGCTGAGATTGCATTCACACGAATACCTTCACCGCCCATAGACGTCGCTAAGTAACGCACGCTAGCTTCGAGACTGGCTTTTGCCATACCCATGACATTGTAGTTTGGCAACACTGAAATACTGCCTTCGTAAGTCAATGTCAACATAGAGCCATGGCGCATCGCTAACAACTCACGAGCGGCCTTTGCCAATGCAACAAAGCTATAGCTTGAGATATCATGCGCAATATGGCTGCCTTCACGTGTGGTAGCACTGACAAAATCGCCATCTAGCTGATCCATCGGCGCAAAACCAATCGCATGTACGACGCCATCGATACCATCACCCCAATGAGCAGTCACTTGCTCAAAACAAGCAGCGATTGAGTCATCAGAAGCAACATCACACTCTAGCACCAAATCTGCTTCGAACTTTTCGGCAGCCATATCGACGCGCTTTTTAATTTTGTCATTTGGATAAGTCAAAATCAAAGATGCCCCTTCGCGGTGCAACGCTTCTGCGATAGCCCAAGCGATAGAGAGTTTACTTGCGATGCCAGTTACGACAAATCGTTGTCCTTGCAGTAGCATAAGATTTCCTTTTGAATCAATCGAGATGATTTAGAATAAGAATTTATTTAGAGTAATTAGAATATTGAGATTACTAAATAGTACAAATGAAAAGATGAGTTATTATACACGAATTCATTTAAGTAAACAGTCGTAAACTGTATTTGATTCTTATCTTTGATTTCACTAATACAACTGGCTAATCAAATAAAAATACCTAACAACGGCTTATCAATTCAAGCAGTGTCGACAACGAACGCTGCTTGCGAGTTATTGAAGTGCATTTTAGCATTGACGCCTCACGATAAAATGCGTGAACATTAATATCTCGCTCATTGTTTGAAAAATCGTACTTCAAATACTAACACTGCAACTGTTCCGATTAAGTACCAAATACTCTCTTATGGATTAAAGATTCAACTGCTCACCACAGCAGTATGAAGTTCAGCAGATTTCGAGTATAATCACAGCCCTTCCCAGCTTGCACAATTTTTATAAGAGTCCTCACATGATAGGACTCAGCGTTAAGCTACACCCACATTTTGGATGGCTGCCAAACTTATGAGTAACACCCCAATAACAACTCCAGATTATAAAGAAAGTACCGAATCTTATCGCCAATTGATTGGATCGACTGGCGAAGACTTGAATCGTCCGGGTTTGCTAGATACGCCTGTACGTGCTGCAAAAGCCTTTGCTCACTTAACTCAAGGCTATCATCAAAGCATCGAAGAAGTGGTCAATGATGCTGTTTTTCCATCGACCAATCGTGAGCTAGTACTGGTACAGAACATTGAGTTCTATTCATTGTGTGAGCATCATATGCTGCCGTTCCATGGTGTCGCTCATATCGGCTACCTACCTGATGGCCAGGTACTAGGGCTTTCGAAGTTTGCCCGTATTGTCGATATGTTTGCTCGCCGTCTACAAATACAAGAAAACCTGAGTGAGCAGATTGCACAAACTATCATGGATGTCACTGGCTGCCGCGGAGTGGCGGTCGTTATGGACGCATCACATATGTGCATGATGATGCGCGGCGTCAGCAAACAGCATTCGACTACGCGTAGTACGGCGATGCTTGGTGAATACAGTCACAATATCCAAGCTCGTAACGAGTTTTTGGGCGCTGTACCTAAACGTCAGCCTGCTTTCTAAATGCTGTGGATGATTTCACCTATTATAAATAGCAAAAAGGACGCATTTAGCGTCCTTTTTATTTGAGTAGATTATAAAAAACGGTACTAGCTCATTGGTCTAACTTCATCTATCCATTGACCGTAACCAGCGGCTTCCATCTGTGCGAGCGGAATAAAACGTAGTGCTGCTGAGTTCATGCAATATCGCTTACCTGTCGGTGCTGGACCATCATTGAATACATGACCGACATGCGAGTCCGCATAGCGGCTACGAATCTCAGTACGCGTCGAAAAAAGACCGCGATCTTCTTTTTCAACGACCAGCTCAGTATTTAATGGACGAGTAAAACTTGGCCAGCCCGTGCCAGATTTGTATTTGTCGCGTGAAGAGAACAATGGCTCACCAGATATCACATCGACATACAGTCCAGGTTCTTTATTATCCCAATATTCATTGTCAAAGGCGCGCTCAGTACCGTCTTTTTGAGTGACTTTATATTGAATATCAGTGAGCGATTTTTTTAACTCATCTTGTGCAGGTTTCACAAAGGTATCTGGATTGAACCCTGTGCTGACTGTACTGCTGATCGTTTGGCTAGATATCATTGGCTCTGCACTACTTGCAGTAGGTGCAAACTGGCTAAAATCTAGCTCATAGTCTTTGCCGTATACGCTTTCGATAAACTGATATCGACCAGAATTGAACGTGTAAGCTTTATAGCGTATTGGGTTCTTTTTGTAATAATCCTGATGATACTCTTCAGCAGGATAAAACGTGCTCGTAGGTACAATCTCAATCACGACTGGTTTTTCGTATACCCCGGAATCTTGCAATGCTTGCTTGGCAGATTCTGCTATTTGCTTTTCTTGAGCATTGTTATAAAAAATCGCTGGGCGATACTGTGTACCACGATCGACATATTGTCCTTGATCGTCAGTGGGGTCAGCAATTCTCCATAATGCTTGCACTATACCGTTATATGTGATTTTTTTGGGATCATAGTATACTTGCGCCGCTTCTGTATGACCCGTACCCCCTGCTGATACTTCTTTATAGGTTGGGTTCTCGGTATTGCCTCCCGTGTAGCCAGATACCACTTCAACTACGCCTGGGATTTTTTCATAGCCTGCTTCAACACACCAAAAACACCCGCCAGCTACTGTGGCTACTGCCAGTCCTGGAGTAGTCGGTGCATAGGGATTAGCATCTGTTGTATTTTTTACAGTGGTGCTGTTCTCGGTAGATGCACAGCCTGCATAAAGCGCACTGCTCGCAATGACAATCAGTCCCATGATCTTAGAGGGCAATATGCGATTCATAAAAATCTCCTAAACGTAATGTTATTTAACTATCCTAACGCCTATGTGTCACCATAACATTCCTGTATTGTTACATATTACAATTTATTAAGTTATTTTTTATCAAATACGAATGAGTAGAAGATAAATTAAACAATAATATGATGATCATCTTGTATTTTAATCAATACAGTATATAAAAATTATGATCGATGTATAAAGAAAAACTAGATATTTGGCAGATCTTCTGATCACGTTATTGTCTCAAACGTATTAAAAAAGCCTATCCTCAAAAGAAGAATAGGCTCTTTATTTATCATAAGCGTGTTAGTAAAAAACTATGACACCTTTTGGATGTCTTCTTTTGCTTCATTGTCACTTGCCTGCTTAATTTTCGTTAATATCTCTTTGATTTCAGATGCTGAGAGATACGTCGGTACCGCATAGGTATCACTGACTTCTTTTGCAGCAGCTTTTGCAATGTCATCAAAATCACTGGTTTGCATACCACTAACGGTTGGGTCGATATTCAAGTCGGCAATCAGCTCTCTGACTTGTGCAATGAGATGGTTTGCTATTTCACTATCACCATTGCCTGCTTGACCATCTTGTACCATACCTGTTCTTTTTGCCAGTGCTGCCAGTCTCTTTTTACTTGCCTTGCGATTGACGTCAAGTACATAAGGCAACACGATGGCATTAGCGCGACCATGAGGAATACTATAATAAGCGCCTAACTGATGCGCGATAGCATGAACATAACCCAAACCTGCTTTGTTAAAAGCGATTCCACCATAATGGGCAGCGATCCCCATCTTCTCTCTAGCCTTTAGATTGCCGCCATCTTTATACACCAGTGGCAGATAATTCACAACAGATTTGACGGCAGAGGCTGCATAGTAGTCTGTCTCTACGCTTGCATTAGCGCTCATCCATGCTTCTAATGCATGTGTCAATACGTCAATGCCCGTGTCGGCTGTGATATGGGCTGGCATGCCTTTCATGATAACAGGGTCAATCGCAGCGGCGAGCGGCACCATTCTTGGGTCGATAGACAGGGCTTTTTGGTGTGTTTTGTCATCAGAGACGACCGCACCAAGCGTTGCTTCTGAACCAGTACCTGCTGTGGTCGGCACACAATATAGTGGTGCTGAAGGCTTTCTTGCTTTAAGAATGCCGATTAGTTTTTGAGGCTTGCACTTGTTGCCTTGAGACATCGCGATCATTTTGGCAGCATCAATCACTGAACCACCGCCAATAGCTAAGACAGCATCGCAATTGGCATCTATAGACTGACGCAGTCCTTCTTCAACAACCTTGAAGGTTGGATCTGGCGTAATACCATCATAAACATGATAACGAATATTTTTTGCATCTAGATAGTCAGTAATCTTTGCAGGTATACCAAGCTTATTTAGCACGGCATCAGTGACGATAAACACGTTGGTATTACCTTCATTTATGAGCATATCACACAGCTCGTCACAAGAAGACTCTCCAACAAATAACATCGGTCTTCTGATAGGTATCACATAAGAGACTGCTTTTAGTACTTTGGCACGTGTCTTAGCAACGGCCAAGTAGCCAGCATGCTGGAGTCCTGTGCTATTGACCAGCTTGGTCATACTGTTTTGTTTTTTCATGGGTACAAAAATCCTTTTCAATGATGATTTTAACCGCGATAACAACTGTGTGACCAGTTGATGGTGTTTGATTACTATTGGCAGAATAAATACTTATGCCTGTAACAAAAAGGCTCAGCTAGAACTTAGTTAAAATTTGGTTAGCTCTGGCGACTGTTGAGAATAATTGTACCACTGCGCTTTTTGGTATGTCGCTATTATTATGAACTGCTATGTCCTGATTGCTAGCAGCTCGTTGCTCCAGGCTACTACTCTAAATTTCGATTTGGTAGATTCGCTCAACATTTCACTCAAAATAATACGTCTAGCTTAAATTGTACTCGCTTTTAGTAACTGCTGTGCATATGGGTGCTGTGGGTTGTTAAAAATATCCTCGGTATGTCCCGATTCCACGCACGTGCCTTGTTTTAGTACCATAATGTGCTGACATAGTGCGCGTACTACCTTTAGGTCATGGCTGATAAAGACGTAACTGACTTGCAGTTTTTCTTGAATTTCACGCAGTAGACTGACTACAGCGACTTGCGTGGTACTGTCTAGTGCAGAGGTAGGCTCATCCAATATGAGTAGACTTGGTTTCATGATGAGCGCGCGCGCCAATGCCACGCGTTGACGTTGTCCACCAGATAGCTCATGTGGATAGCGCTGCGCGAAGGATAAAGGCAGGTGTACTGTTGCTAGGCTCTCCATCACTGCTTGCTGACGAGTACCTTTATCCACGCCTTGTACCAACAGTCCCTCTTCCACGATCTGCATGACTGTCATGCGAGGATTGATACTAGCAAACGGGTCTTGAAACACCATCTGTATCTGCGAGCGGAACGTACGCAATGCACTCTTTGACAAAGCCGAGATATCTTGCCCATTGACCATTATCTGTCCATCGATACGTGCTTGATTACTGAGTAATTGACTGAGCGCGAGAGCAATGGTGGTTTTGCCAGAGCCAGACTCACCAACGATACCGAGTGCCTGTCCTTTTTGCAGGGTCATATCGACATTTTTGACCGCATCAAACCAGCGCTTGGTACTGCCGAATAGACTTTTTTCGATAGGGAACTGTACTTTGAGATCACTCACTTGTAGTACGTTCAAGCGTGTATCTGCGTTATCGCCCGTTAGCGTTAATGCTTGACCGAAGTCTTGCTGAATGAGCGTACGAGTATAGTCTGCTGCGGGCTGCTCAAATACAGTAGCGGTATGACCCTGCTCTATCGTTTGACCTTGACGCATGACGATAACCTCGTCGCTGTAGCGCCTGACCAAATTCAGATCATGGCTGATCAGTATCATTGCCATATTATGTTGGCGTTTGAGATCATCCAATAGTGTCAAAATCTCATGCTGCAAGGTCAAATCTAGTGCTGTGGTAGGTTCGTCAGCAATCAATATGTCAGGCTGCTGTGCTAGCGCCATAGCAATCATCACTCGTTGACGCTGACCACCTGAGAGTTCATGCGGATAGCGATTTAACTTATCAGCAGGATCGGTAATATTGACATCATTTAGCAGCGCGATGCTGATGTCACGCCATTGCTTTTTGGGTACGCCGCTTAGACGTAGAGACTCCGCAATTTGCTTAGCGACTGTATGCAGCGGATTTAACGCTGTCATTGGTTCCTGAAATACCATACCGATACGCTGCCCACGAATAGGACGTAGAGCTGCGTTACGTGCTTTGTCATTCGCTATAGGTAATACAGACATATCTGAGGTGTTTGATGTACTTGCCAGCTGAACGGTACCATCAATAGTCAAGCTCTCTGGTAGCAGACCTAGGAGCGCTAGGCTGGCAATCGATTTGCCAGAGCCTGACTCACCAACGATCGCTAGAGTCTGCCCTTGTCGTAGCTCATAAGACAGCTTGTCTACTAAATTGATACCTGTAACGGTTGTGATCATCAACTGATCTACGCTCAGCACAAGCTTACCTCTCGTCTGGTGAATGCCTTTGTCTGGCGTCTCTAATACATTGTTTTTAGTAGCAATTATAGTATCAGTCATATCAAGAGCGCCTCGGATCAAATGCATCACGCAGTGCTTCGCCGACGAAGATGAGCAGTGACAAAATAAAAGTCAGACTAAAAAACCCTGATAAGGCCAGCCAAGGGGCATCAAGGTTGTTTTTTCCTTGCACCATAAGCTCCCCTAAAGATGGTGAACCAGGTGGCAACCCATATCCCAAAAAGTCCAGCGCGGTCAATGCAATAATATTGGCGGTTAAAATAAAAGGCAACTGCGATAAGCTTGACGCGAGCGCATTGGGTAGAATGTGTCTGAGCATGATTTGACTATCAGAAACGCCCAAATTGCGGGCGGCGCGTACATAGTCAAAGTTACGAGCGCGTAGGAACTCTGCCCGCACCAAACCCACCAGACCCATCCAGCCAAAGAGCAGCATCATAGCAAACAGCATGCTGATACTGGGACTAAACAGACTCACTAAAATAATAATCATGAAGAGCTGCGGCATACCGCCCCATACTTCCATGAATCGCTGTCCTGCCAGATCCACCCAGCCACCATAATAGCCCTGCACTGCACCTACGATAATACCAATCAAGGCACCAGCTAGCGTCAAAGCCAGGCCAAACAATAACGACACTCTCAACCCATATAGTATCCGCGCCAGCACATCGCGTCCCATATCATCAGTACCTAGCCAATTCTGCGCATTGGGCGCCGCGGGATAAGGCAGACCAAGCTCAACGTTGGGCGTCTGATCAGCAAATGGAATGGGCGGCATCACATAGTAACCTTGCTCATCGATTAGCGACTGCACTGCAGGGTCTTTGTAATTGGTCTCAGTCTCGAACACACCGCCAAAGGTGGTTTCAGGATAGGTTTTTAAAACAGGGAAATAATAGTCATCTTGATACTTCACCAGCAGTGGTTTGTCATTGGCGATGACATTGGCGGCCATACAGATGACAAATATCACTGCAAAAACGAACAGCGATATCACGCCAAGCCGATTTTGGCGAAAGCGCGTGAGCCTTGCTTGCCAAATAGGATTTAAGCGCTGTTGTTTTGTGTTAGACGAAGGCTCAGGTATTTGCAATTTATCTGGTTCGCTATTACCAGTCTTACTCTTTAATGGAGATTGATTGCTTGACATTAGCGTCCCTCAAAATCAATGCGGGGATCGATCAAGTGATAGCTCAAATCACTAATCAACTGTAATAGTAGTCCCACCAACGTAAAGATAAACAGCGTACCAAATATCACTGGATAGTCGCGCTGCTGAATCGCTTCAAAACCTAGCAAGCCCAAGCCATCAAGTTTAAAAATAATCTCAATCAAAAAGTTACCCGCAAAGAAAATACCCACAATAGCAGCAGGAATACCAGCAATGATGATCAACATCGCATTACGAAACACATGTCCGTACAGCACCTGACGTTCACCTAGACCCTTAGCGCGAGCGGTCAATACATACTGTTTGCCCAGCTCTTCTAAGAAGCTAAATTTGGTCAGATACGTTAATCCTGCAAACCCGCCCACTGTGCTTGCCAGCAGTGGTAGTGCCAGATGCCAAAAATAGTCTTTGACCTTACCAAGCGCGCTTAACTGATCAAAATTCTCAGACGTCAATCCTTGTAGCGGGAAAATATTCCAGTAGCTCCCTCCTGCAAAAAACACCAGTAAGATCACGGCAAACACAAACACAGGTATCGCATGCCCAATAGCAAGCAGCATGGCTGTGGCTTTATCAATACCTGAACCATGGTGCATGGCTTTATACACACCTAGTGGAATGGCAATCATATAAATAAGCAGTGTACTCCACAGCCCAAGCGATATCGAGACCGGTAGCTTCTCTATAATAAGGTCAGTTACTGTTTGACCCTTAAAAAACGACTCACCAAAGTCCAATTGAGCATAGTTTTTTAGCATCAGCCAAAACCGCTCTGGTGCCGATTTATCAAAGCCATATTGGGCATTGATTGCAGCGACCATCTCCTCAGAGAGACCACGCGTACCTTGATAAGCACTGTCACTACCACCTGCACTACCCGCACCGATATTACCACTGAGCGCGCTGTCTTTTGCGCCCTGTTCAATCAGCGCCAGCTGCTGCTCAACAGGACCTCCAGGTGCTGCTTGTACAATGACAAAGTTGGCAAGCAATATCAAAAATAGTGTCGGCAATATCAGTAGTAGTCTTTTTAAGATATAACGACCCATAATGGCGACTTCCTAGATGAGATAAAAAGAGATGGTAATAACGACAGTAGCGGGCTATGTTGTATTGAATATAAGCAAGAAAGCAGTTGCCGCATCAAAAACGTGCTTTAAAAGTTGTTTTTTAGCTCGCGTAATGCCGCGAACACCGTTAAAGACTTCTCATCATCGATATTCGTTTTGGACTCAACCCCAGCAATGACACTTGGCTCTTGAGTACGCAAGAATACATTGACCGCGCGCTCATGCTCTAATGTCACTGGTAGTGTTGGCACGCCGTGGGCAGTATTCGTTTCAGCTTGTGCGAGCGCTTGCTGCATTTGCTCATTGGCAGGCTCAATAGATAGCCCAAAGCGTAGATTACTAGCCGTATACTCGTGTGCAGGGTACAACAGCGTATCTTCAGACAGACCATTTAAACGCTTAAAGCTATCATGCAATTGCTCAATGGTACCCGTAAAGACACGGCCGCAACCTGCACTAAATAGCGTGTCGCCGCAAAAGCAATGTTTTTGCCCATCAATATCTAAGATATAAGCCATATGGCTAGCCGTATGCCCTGATACATCCCAAACCTGTGCTGAGCAGCCCCATGCACTTACTGTGCTACCATCTTTTATCGTTTGGTCTTCATCAACCCCATGCTCACTATGCGCAACCAGATGGGTCATAGGATACGACTCTTGCAACGCTACAACGCCGCCGATATGATCATGATGATGGTGAGTGGTCCAAATCGAGGTCAGCTCCAGCTCATTTGTCTCCAAATAATCAATGACTGGTTCAGCTTGACCGGGGTCAATGACGATTGCTTGTTTATTATTGTCATTGATTAACGTCCAAATATAGTTATCATTGAATGCTTTAATAGGGTGAATACGGATACTCATGTTAAATCCTTACCAATAGTTATTTTTGTTGCTCGTTATTTTTGAGTTATTTAATATCGATTTTATTCCATAACCGAAGCTTGCACATCTGACCATCAGTTATTATAAGATCAGCGCTGTCAATAGACGCGGGATATTATTTTGAGCGCTGATCATTGCTTTAAATACTTATTGATGCGCCCTTCTGCTTCTTTATCAACCCACCAATAGTCGATACCAACGGCATTGGTCGGCAAGGTTGCTGTATGGCGGTATTGGTTCCAATACGCCACGTTGGTACCAGACTTGCCATACAATGGCACGACGTAGTGACCCGCTCGCAGTAACCGATCTAGCACTTGCGTATACAGTACAATCTCATCGCGGTCTTTAGCACTACCAAGTGCAGCAACGACCTTATCGATGGCCGCATTTTTGATGCCAGCGCTATTGTGATTGCCTGGCTCGTCAGCGGCAGCGCTACCCCAAAACGCAGCCTGCTCAGCACCAGGAGATAGGCTTTGAGCGAACACGTCAACGACCATATCATAGTCAAATCGGCGCATACGCTCATAGTACTGCGGCCCGTCTACTTGACGCAAACTTGCATCAAACCCCAAACGCTTTAGATTACGAATATAGGGCAATAATACACGGCCCATGGTCTCACCCGTCATCAGCATCTCGATCTGGGCGCGCTGACCATCAGGCTGATATAACTTCATATCGTCATAATAAAACCCAGCCGCCAGTAGTAACTGCCGCGCTTCTAACAATCCTGCACGATTAAAACCATTGCCGTCACTGGTAGGCAGCTGCCATTCGGCTACTGTTGCTTTGCGCTGAATAGGTTCAAGCTCAGACAATAGAGGCGTTAGTACCTGCATCTCTGCGTCAGACGGTGTGCCTGTTGCGGCAAGCTCCGAGCCATGAAAAAAGCTCTGCAATCGCTCATACTGACCATGAAACAAAGTTTTATTCATCCATTCAAAGTCATAAGCCGCTGTTAAAGCCTGACGAACCCTAATATCTTGAAAGATCGGTCGACGCATATTCATGACCAGCGCTTGCATCGGTACTGGATTTTGACTGGTTATGGTTTCTTTTTCGATCAGTCCTGCTTTTACCGCTGGGAAATTGTAGCCACTTACCCAGTTCGAAGCTTTGTTTTCGGGACGAAAGCGGTATTGACCAGACTTAAAACCCTCAAAAGCAATCTCATCACTTTGATAATAAACAAACTTAATCATGTCAAAATTATAGCGACCACGATTGACCATCAAGTCACGGCCCCAGTAATTAGGGTCACGTATGTAACTGACTGAACGACCCGCATCAACGCGCCCTAATTTGTAAGGGCCACTGCCCATTAAGGGCGTCAAGCTAATGGTCTCAAAATTTGCATCGATTGAGGATTTGGCAAAGATAGGAAACTGCCCGACTGTTAGTAATATCTCTTTGTTTTCAGTAGAGGCAAAGACGAACTTTACTTGCTGACTATCAATAACCTCAACGTTCTTAATATCTCCCAAGTAACTACGGATATACATGGGACCTTTATTTAATAGCGCCTCAAAAGTCGCTTTGACATCGCGACTGGTCACAGGTGATCCATCCCAAAAACGGGCTGCAGGATTAAGATGATAAATAATCCAGCTCGTATCATCTGGGTCGTAGGTCACTTTACTCGCCAGCTGCGGATACATAGTAAACGCTTCGTTCAATGAACCCGTCATTAATGTATCGTACAGATAATCGGTACCGATCATCGCCACGCCTGTGGTCATCCATTTATTGGCACTATTGAACGTGCCACGGGCATCGAGAGAGAGAGTACCCCCTGATGGTGCTTTTGGATTGGCATATGGAAGGTAGGGTGCATTGATGTACTCGGTAGGGCTATTATGTCCAAGCGCTGTTTTTGTAATAGGTGCAGCGATACTGCTTGGTATCCAGCTGACAGTGGCGGTTAGCAACACAGCTTTTAGCAGAGTATTTTTTATTATCATGATCTTCTAATCAACCTCTGTGCTAACCAATTTGAGTACAAAAAATAAAGTGCTGATAGCAAAATATCATCATCGCAAAATTTTATCATAACAAACTTAGGTTTTTTAACCTAATGGTTTGCTATGTTGCCCAGTATAGATGTCGCATTATCAATCATAAATATTTAAACTTATGCCAGTAAATAGACTCACAAAAAAGGCGCAACCGTTATCAGTTGCGCCTTTTGCTTATAATTTTATGTGCTTGCGTCCTTAGATATTTACATTTAGGTATTGAAGTACGTATTAAATTCTATAGCCACCTCTTGATCGACTTACCTAAGCGTGTTTTTGTTCAAACGCGATCATAAAGTCAACCAACTGCTGTACCCACTCAAGCGGTACGGCGTTGTAAATACTGGCGCGCATACCACCCACATCACGATGGCCCTTTAGATTGAGTAGGCCAGCTTTTTCTGACTCTTCTAAAAACACCTTATCCAGACTACTGTCCGCTAACGTAAACGGTACGTTCATGATAGAACGGTATTGAGGGTCTACTGGGTTGTTATAAAAGCTACTGTCATCAATTGTTTTGTAGAGTAGATCTGCCTTTTGCTGATTGATCTTACCGATAGCAGCGACGCCGCCCTGCTCTTCTAACCAATCAAATACCAATCCAGCCAAGTACCAAGAATACGTTGCTGGCGTGTTAGACATTGATTCTTTATCTGCTTGGTGCTCATAATTCAGTAGCATAGGGCACCACTCGCTAGCTTGCCCAAGTAAATCATCACGAATGATGACGATAACCAAACCTGCAGGACCAATGTTCTTTTGAGCGCCCGCGTAGATCATACCGAATTTGGACACATCGATAGGCTGTGACAAGATAGAGGATGACATATCAGCAATGATTGGCGCCTCTACTTGTGGCGGCTCAAATATCTGCAAACCATGAATGGTCTCGTTGGCACAGTAGTGAAAATAAGCAGCATCTTCACTTATGCGCCAGTCACTTTGAGGCGGTACGCTAGTAAAGTTGCCTTCTTTGCCAGTTGCAACCAAGTTAATCTCACCCAAACCGAGCGCTTCATAACGCTTAGCTTCTTTGATAGCCTTACCTGACCACGCACCTGTCGTCAAATAATCACCACGCCCGCCGTTCAATAGGTTTAATGGAATAGCAGAGAACTGCAAGCTGGCACCACCTTGCAAAAACAGCACTTTATAGTTGTCTGGTATCTCCATAAGCGTGCGTAGCTTGGCTTCTGCTTTATCAGTGATTGCCATGTATTCTTTGCTACGATGACTCACTTCCATGACCGATAGGCCACGTCCTTGCCAGTCAAGCAGTTCACTCTGTGCACGCTCTAATACCGCTGTTGGCATCGTCGCAGGTCCAGCACAGAAATTTGGTAAACGATGTGGTGAGGTACTGCCAGTTGGGCTAATAGAAGCAGTTGGATTGGTGGGCGCTGGGTTGGTATGCGTTGAGTTGATGGACATAATTACGATCCTAGGTGTAGGGAAATAAATAAGCTTATTTTATTTCGGTTTGTTGATAAAAAAGGTATAGCAGTATTAGTGTAGACGTATCTTACGAAGATATCTGTTCCCACAACTTTCGCTTAGCATCGCTGTCTGCAAGCATATCGTCTAATGTCGGTACGATAGTAAGATTGGGATGATAAAGACCGTCAGGTAGCGCCGTCAACGCAGCAACTTGTATCTCTTCGCGCAGGCCTATTCGAAAGATATAACCAGCAAGACTAGCATTAGCAAGCTCAGCTGTGTCCATACCAGCGCAAATGGGAAATGATGTCTCCTCATGAGTGAGTGATAGCGCTTGGGTAATATTTTGCCACAGCTTTTGGCTGTCACTACTGAGTGCTTGAATATCCACCAGTATCACCCAGTCACCGTAACGACCACCTTGCAAGTTGAATGGTGCTACCTTTTTTGAGCCAGCATCATTATTACTGCCTTGAGCAAATGAGTGCCGCGCTACAGGTTCGGTCGTCGACTGCTCTATTTCGTTGATGGCTAATCGGTCTGTCTCTATACTTGAGGTATCATCGTAACTCGAGGTATTATCATATTCCGACAGCGTATCAAAGCTATACGTGACAGGGTTTTGAACGCTGGCTTGTGGTACACCGTCATCTCGTCCATTAAAATCACTACTAATGTCGTTATCACTGCTGATATCGTCATAGCTTGTAATATCAGAACTTACGATATCAGAGCTATCAGTACCATAGTCCATCAGTGATGGATCTACTACGTCTATAGAACCAGCACTCGCTAACTCAGTGTTTTTTGACTCAGTATTTCTCGACTGGTCACTTGTTAACTCAATAGTAGGATGGTCAGTATTTGACTGATACACTGGTACTGCCACAATATCTGTTACATTTATGGTCTTTGACTCAGGCTGCACCCACTGATCGATACCCATCATCGCTAATATTTGGCGTTGCTGCATACGGCGCTGCAATACACTCAGCGGGTCTTGGATATCACTCATACGACTCTACTGTCCTGATTATGTTATCTATATCATCTATAGATGGGTTTGTAATTTCGATGGCACTGATCGCACAAGCATAATGCTATCTATTAAGCGCGGATTATCAGGTAAGAAGTAATCCGGCATGGGTCAAAAAAGCTCTCGAACACCCAGCCAGTATTCTGCCATCGCAAGCAAACAATCATACTCATCTTGGCTGATTATCGTATCGTGTAGCATCACAGTATGCAATGTACTTAGCCACTGTCGATAGTCATTATGAGTAGGCCTGAGTGCATCAGTATCATTATAATCTATTTGACTGTCATACTGTTGTCTCTCTTGATCACTATCAGCATTCTGAGCACTTTTGGAGCTATTAATAGACTGTTTGGTGTTAACAGGAACGGCAGCAATAACTGCCAATAACTGTATACTATTTAAGTGTTTAACAGTCAATAATAGCCATTGTAAATTTGCATCGGTAACTGTCGACAAATCAATATCAATCAAGCGCGCATGACGTCTCAAGTCAACAATATAATGCACCACACTTTCATCACCTTCACTCAATCGCGACCGAGCATGCATTGAGATCATCTGACCTTTGGCATCTTTTGATAATCGATAAGCCAGTAACACTATAATCGATACCTCAGCTGTATTGAGACTTTCAAATACCTGTCCTGACGGATCTAGCTGGGCATATATGTCTTTTATACCAGAACTCAGTGTCTCTAGCTCCAAAGATGGCGCGTCTATATCGTATAAAACCTCAGACAGCATCGGTAGTAATTGCAGCAAATGTAGCGCTTGCCATAATGAAGATATTGGTGACTGCTGCTGCGCCAAAGCTGCCAAATCATTCCAAGAAGTCGAGCTTGAAGAAATACTATCCTTAGCTGACTTTTTGTCAGATGAATGATGAATGAAGTATTGGGTAACATCATACGCTTGTTGTTGGTTCAATAAACCTAACATCCCTTGCTGATAACGCAACAACATCGTACGGCAGTTTTCTTGTTGTTTATAGTACTGATGGCTGTTATGACTATGATTATCATGACTCTTGTGCTTTAATTTTTTGATAGATCTCTCAGATAAATCGTGCTGTCTTAGTTGCTTTAACGCAAGCTCAATTAAAGCGCTATCTAGACGTCGATCTACACTGGCCACTAGCGTCAGTAGCTTAGTATCTACTCTATGTGGTAAAAGCTGCTCATCGCTAGAGTTATCAGCTTCCACCGCGCCAGGTGCACCCCAAATATCTATCAAACTATAGAACGCATTCGTTGATAGTGGTCGCCTTTGGTGGCAAAGCATAGCCGCTTCAATCAATGCCAGCGCGCCTAGAGGATGATAGCTGTGATCGATGATGTATTGCGGTAGTAATACCTTTTGCTTATCGCTGATTTCTATCAATGTATTTTTTGGCAAATCAACATCAGGTTTTGCCTGCCATGGCTTTAGCGTACTATCGTCATCTACAGATACAGCGTCTACTTGTAATCTACCATCGATAATCTTGTCTGTCTCTCGAGTAAACTCAAGACCTTCTTCTGCTTGATAACTGTTTTTATTTTTGTGACTATCAGAAATAGAGCACTGTTCGCAAGAGTTGCTATTAGAATGCTCATCTACGCTCTTATGTTCAGCCTTACTTTTTTGATTAAAATTTGAAGATGAGTAACGTAGTGATTTATCCATTGCTTTTGAATTATTGCTTAGGCTATTTTGAGTAGTTGCTGTATCTACCTCGCCCCAGTTACCTAGCTGGCGCTGCCGATATATCTCTTTGATTTTTTGTTGATTGAGACGCTTTTCTGTAGCCACTTGTATGGCAAAGTCATGGTAGGCATCCGCATTAATAGCGCTCATACGCTCAGTTAAGCTTGGATGAGTAGCAAACCATGATACGTCTCCCAAATCAGCACCACTACTGGCAAAGAAAAAATGACTGAGTCCATTGATATCGGCAATACCAGTCAAACGTGACCCAAGCGAGTCTTGGTGAATGGCTTTTAAGGTCTCTAAAATGGCAGGTGTGCGCGTCAATTGTACGCTGGTTGCATCAGCGAGTAGCTCACGCTGACGGTTAAAGCTATGCTTAATCAGCTGAGCACTTGCCATGCTCGAAAAGCTCAAACCATGCAGCAGCAATGTCCACATACTACGCGGGGCACGTCGATCAATCACTGGTCTATTTTGCACCCACTTAGATTGGCGCTTGGCAGACGACTGCTGTTGCTGCGACTGTGTCTGCCAGTACGTCACCCACTCACTATGCGTGGTAAAACTGGCCGTTTGCGCTTCTGTACTGCGCGCAAGTACATCAACCTGCCTTTGTGATAGTAAATTTTGGGAGGTAGTATCGTTATCAAAGTAACGATAATTAGAGATATGATTGGAGATCGGATCACTCCAGTCGTACAGTATCTGCAGACCTGCCAGCACTACCATTAGCTGTAGGTTAAAATTGGCATCACCATGCAAAATATGACCATACTCATGACCAATGAGACCATATAACGCTTCATCAGATAGCTTATCTAGCGCTCCTTGGGTGACGACAAGCACCATATCCTGACTGTGGCGACCAGCGACGAAACCATTGATTCCTTGCTCATCAGGCAATACATATAGTATTGGTGTACTCAGTCCCGACGCAATTGCTAGCTGCTGTGCTATTTCATAATAACGCCGATAGACTAGTGGAAAGTCACGCTCGTCACTTACTGCGATATGGCGCGCGCTATAACGAACCTTGTCTTCACTTTTATGTTGATGCGTCACCCCTTGACTGTGCTGCCAGGGTACCTGACTGTTATCAATGAACAATCTAACGCCCCCAACCCGCTGAGCAATAGCACGTCCACCCGCTCTCAAGCGCTGATACTCTAAAAAACTACCAACAAAAAAGCTGCCTAGCGTCAGGATAATAACCAGTATCAATACCCAGCGGTATACACCGCCTGTAAATATCGTCAGTAGTAAGCCCATGACAGCGAGCGCTACTGCAATATGAGCAAGCACAATCAAAAAAAACAGCCCATATAGCAATAGACTGCGCCGCGTACGTATGCGCTGCTCACCAAAAAAATCCATGATCGTAGGCTACCTAATATTTGCCAAATTTGTCGAAACCTTAACCCATATTGACGTTCGGTGCTTGAGCAATGGCTTCTCTGTCTTCGAATACCAAAGGACTGAGCGGACGAAAGCCAAAGGTCGTACTGACAAGATTGTTAGGAAACACTTCTCGGTCATTGTTATAGAACATAACGCTGTCATTGTAATGCTGGCGGGCAAAACCGATTCGGTTTTCAGTATTAGTCAGCTCATCCATGAGCTCCTTGATCATCCTATCGGCTTTGAGCTCAGGATAGGCTTCCACAACTGCAGAAAACTGACTTAGCGCTTTAGACAGCATCCCTTCTGCTTTGGCAAATAGTGCCATGTGCTCTAGTGAATCTGGCTGATGTTTATTAGAGTCTTGTAAGTCTTGAGCATGATTGCGCGCGCTAATCACTCGTGTCAGAGTCTCTTCTTCATGGCTCAAATAACGCTTGGCAGTTTCGACTAGATTTGGAATCAGATCATGACGACGCTTTAATTGCACATCTATTTGAGCAAAGCCGTTCTTTGCTTGGTTACGTGCGCGTACCAATCTATTAAATACTGACACGCCAAATACGACTACGAGCACCACAAACGCAATAAACAGCCAAACAAACATTTTCATAGCCAAACCTCAAAGTGTCTAGAATGTTAATAAAAGTTAATACATTGTATTTTAACTCATATTAACCAATGAAGCTTTTGAATTGAACAAGAAATTAAATAGCACATCAAGCCAAATCTCGGATGAAATTTTGGACAAAAAAAAGCCCTTTGCAATGAAGGGCTGGACACATCGTAAAAGCGTTTCAAATAAAAAGTATCTTCAATGAGAAGCATATTTAGTATTTTATCGATGTCAGTATCAAATTTTAGGCAAAAAAAAGCGACTCCATCAGCACATCCTCGGCACACATTATAACTATTACCGTTGCTACCTTCCGGTCCTGGCGGGATTCATAGAACAATGTTGCGAGGCTACCAATGGAGCCACCGGATGTAGATTATACAAGGATTTTTTTATTTTGCAACCCCTGCGATAAAACTGGTTTTAACAAGTCGGTTATAGACCTCATTCAAACGATGTTTTTTCTTCTGACACTAACCAAAGCTTGGCCATTGACCTATTATATGCTACTCACACAGAACTTACAGGCATATAAAACGTTTGATACTGTTGGCACCCTAGACCCCAGTACGCGCCACGCACGCTAGAGAATAAAACCATGTGAAAGATACCACAGTTATATTAGTGGTTTAATAACTGAGTAACGTAGCTCACAAAATTCTCACAGCAAATTAAATAGATTTTGCTATTTTAGGGAATGAAGTTGCACATATGTCAATATTTAGAATACAAAAGAGACAGCTTCTTGTATAAGAACGGACGGTAAAACATCCATATAAAGATCAATAGAATTAATTAAGGAGACAATGATGAAAAACACGTTACTCAATAAAGCGGCGCTAGCGTCTGGTACGGTTTGTCTAATGACGGTAATGATGGGAAGCGCCCATGCAGAACCAACAGGCTACGATCAACTGACCTTTCAGACAGAAATAAAAGAAGAAATCCAGAACGACGAAGTACGAGCCAGCTTATACAAAAAGGCGCAGGCAACGGATGCTAAAATGCTAGCCACGACGCTCAATACCTCAATTAATAATGCCATGAAAATTGCCAAACGCTATCCTAGCGTTACTGTGACCACAGGACAACAACGTACCTATCCACGCTACGATAAAAACGACAAAATCATCGGTTGGACAGGTCAAGCAAATATAGATTTAAAAAGTACCGATTTTGCCGCTACTAGCCAACTTATTGCTGATCTACAAGCAACCTTGGTCATGGACAATTTGAACTTTGGTGTCTCAGATACCAAAAAAGATGCGCTAGAGCAAAAACTAATGACTGAAGCCTCCCGCGCGTTTCAACAGCAAGCCAAGAGCCTTACCCGTGCTTGGGACGCCCGTGGCTATCGTGTCATAAATGTTAACTTGAACACCGGTAGTAATTATCCACGTCCTATGTACAGTGCCATGAGCATGAAATCAGGCATGGCAGACGAGTCAGTACCAAGCCAAAACTTTGAATCTGGTAACAGTACTATCTCAGTCACTGCTAACGGCACCATTGAGCTAACCAAATAAGTTGATTTACTCCTAAAATAATCAATTGACGTTAAAAAAGGCAAGCATCATCAGTGGCGCTTGCCTTTTTCTTTTTTTTAGTGAACGATATCTATCTCATTTAACCGTTATTGAGACTGGGCCACTTCCTGTTGGCGCAGTTTCAACAGCACCTTTTGATACCAAGGCAAATTCTGATAAGCCAAGAGCTGCTGCGCGATCTTTTTATTGTTTTGTAGCGTCGTATTATTTTGGATGACGTATACCGTACGTGTGACTTGCTTGATTGCCTGACCGGTTTCGCTTTGTATGACAACTTTGATCGTATGAGCACCTGGCAGCACGTCTATAGTACCAATCGACGCGCTCAACCCTTGTGCTACTTCCTTATCATCTAGATAAATACGCACGCTGTCATCTGCTTGTAGCGCAGGATTTATCTGTACAGCGACATCGATACTTTGCGCTGGGCGACGGTAGGCTCTTTCTTCGCTAGGTTCAGCAATCGCCAATTGATAGTTTACTGGTGTCTTGGTCTTAGTAATGGCAGCAGAGGCCGTAGGAGTAACTTTCGTTTGCGATACATTCGATGGCAGGCCATTTGCATCAGAGCTACCTGCCATGCTAGAGCTGGCTGAGCTGCTCGTCTCATTGCCTGTCGTAATAGCCATTTGACTGACTTGTTTGCCAGCTTGCTGCTCATAATCCTGCGGTCGATCGGTAAAGGTGACTTGACCGGTTTGCTCATCAACCACTTTATAGATGGGTGCTGCATTGCTTAGCGGTGCGTAAAGACTTGCTATCGCAGCAATCGTCAATAGCCCTACTTTTATGTTGCCTCGTATAGAGTGTTGCGTTGATAACAAAGTCATAGTCAATCAGCCTAATTAGTGTCTGCTATTAATATAATGATATATCAATCATTATGCGATATTTTCGATGCAAAATCAGCAATGTTTGATGTGGCTTCACTATTCATCTCAAATAGCATTATCTGATGCTAGTACATTCTTGTCTTAACGGCACAAAAAAACCAGCCAAGATTAACTTGACTGGTTCTTTTTTGTTGAATTAACTCAACAGATTAATTCATGATTAGCAGCTGTAGTACATGTCAAACTCAACAGGATGCACAGTAACGTTCAAGCGTTGTACTTCTTCTTCTTTCAATGCAATGAAGGCTTCTAGCATATCTTTAGTGAACACGTCACCTTTTAATAAGAAGTCGTGATCATCTTTCAGTGCTTGTAGTGCAACATCTAGACTCTCTGCAACCGTTGGGATCTGTGCTTCTTCTTCTGGTGGCAAGTCATACAAGTTCTTGTCAGCAGCTTCGCCTGGATGCATTTTGTTCTGGATACCGTCAAGACCTGCCATCAATAGCGCAGCAAATGCTAAGTATGGGTTGGCTGTTGGATCTGGGAAGCGAGCTTCGATACGTACCGCTTTTGGGCTACTTACATGTGGCACACGAATAGACGCTGAACGGTTAGACGCTGAGTAAGCAAGCTTAATAGGTGCTTCGTAATGTGGCACCAGACGCTTGTAGCTGTTCGTTGATGGGTTGGTAATTGCGTTCAATGCACGAGCGTGTTTGATGATACCACCAACAAAGTACAATGCTGTCTCAGATAGACCGGCATATTCATCACCAGAGAACGTGTTTACGCCATCTTTTGAGATTGACATATGAACGTGCATACCTGAGCCATTATCACCAACGATTGGTTTTGGCATAAAGGTCGCTGTTTTACCAAACTGGTGAGCAACGTTATGAACAACATACTTCAATTGCTGAACTTCATCCGCTTTACGTACCATCGTGTTGAATGCAACACCGATTTCAGACTGGCAAGAAGCAACTTCATGGTGATGAACTTCGACGCGGCCTTCACCAACGATTTCTTCGATACGTTCACACATAACAGAGCGCATGTCATGCGAGCTGTCGATTGGTGGTACTGGGAAGTAACCGCCTTTGACACGTGGACGATGCGCCATGTTGCCCCATTCATACGACTCATTAGTCGACCATGCTGCTTCTTCAGCAGTGATCTTATGACTAACGCCAGACATGTCAACTGACCACTTAACGTCATCAAATACGAAGAATTCAGGCTCAGGACCAAAATAAGCCGTGTCACCGATACCAGTAGACTTCAAATACTCTTCTGCGCGGCGAGCAATAGAACGTGGGTCACGATCATAGCCTTGTAGCGTTGATGGCTCGATGATATCGCAAGTTACGACGACAGTAACTGCATCAAAGAACGGATCGATAAATGCTGTTTCTGGATCAGGACGCAAGATCATATCAGACGCTTCGATACCTTTCCAACCAGCGATAGATGAACCGTCAAACATTTTGCCATCTTCCATGACATCTTCATCAACAGTAGATGCTGGAAAGCTGATGTGCTGCTCTTTGCCGCGTGTATCAGTAAAGCGAAAGTCAACCCATTTAGCATTAGAGGATTGAATAAGATCTAATAATTTGTTCGACATACATAATCTCCGTTGTGTTGGTCACGTTATTGCAATTTAAAATTATTGGTACCATTTTCTTGTTCAAGTATTCCAAGTGTACTCTTTTCAATACCAAACAGCGCATTCGATATTATGCTCATTATCAGCACTATTTATCGTATTAGTCAAGACACTGATCTAAGACGTTTACTTAATTAAACCCGCTCTATCTTAATGGTCTAAAATACGCCAAGTCAATTCTAACGTCATTCTAGCAATATATAACTGATAATACTGAACGCTTCAGGCACTTATTGATGATCAATGGTTAACGATTATTTGAGACCACTTTTTGTAATCATAGACAATCATAGCAGCGTCAATGCAAAGGGTGTGCCAATGTCTTAAATTGATTATCGAAAATCGGCTCATACAAATGCTTATTACCAGTAATTACAGCGTCTTATAATAAACCTAAGTAGTTGTCAGCAGTAATATTTATTCAATCGCCTTTTATTTTGCTTTTACTTAACGCACCAACAGTAAACATAACGCACCAAATTAGTGCTAATGACAGTCGTAATGATGCCATTGTTCTGTTGTGGTGCGCTATCAAAATATTAAGTTACGATTTTATTTGTAATAATTAATCCAAGTCGATCAGTATGATAAAAAATCTATTTCGAGCCGCGGTTGCCTAGCTTGTATGTGTCCTACATTTGATAGCGGAGAAAATAGTGGTAAGATAACGGCGGCGTCCAAAAGCCGAGAACATCATGGCTTGTTGATGTTTGCTATTTGATGCTCTCTATCAACATCTACCCCATATGTACGCCCCATTCTGAGAAGTATAAAAAACCAATAATTTGGAACGCTCATGATTCTGATGATCGATAATTACGATAGTTTTACGTACAATATCGTACAGTACTTCGGTGAATTGCAACAAGACATCACGGTTTGGCGTAATGATCAGGTCACTATTGAGCAGATTCAGACCCTTGCCCCTACTGTGATTGTTATTGGACCAGGTCCTTGCGACCCTGATCGTGCTGGTATTTCACTAGAAGTGATTGAAGTGTTCAAAGGGATAATTCCTATACTTGGTATTTGCTTGGGACATCAGGCTATTGGGCAAGCATTTGGTGGACAAGTTGTTAAAGCTGGTGAAGTCATGCATGGGCGCTTATCTGCTGTGTATCATAATGACCAAGGTATATTTTCTGGACTACCCAACCCATCAAAAGTAACGCGTTATCATTCACTCGTTATTGACAAGAGTAGCCTACCCAACTGTCTTGAGCTCACTGCATGGACACAGAGCAGTAATGGCAGTATCGGAGAAATCATGGGTATTCGTCACAAGGAGTTGGCTGTAGAGGGCGTCCAGTTCCATCCTGAGTCAATATTGAGCGAAGCAGGTTACCAATTGCTCAATAACTTTTTACATACTTATGGCTTGGCTACCCTGACATCCGATGAGCTACCACAAGTTGGTTAGATCTAACTAAAAGCATGTCGATAAAAAATACTGTTTGCATAAACTCATTCCAAATTTCACACAGATTTACATAAAGAATAATCATAAGCGAGATCATAATGAATACAACAAAAACAGAAGAAACGCACACCCCAGAGAGTATCGAAAAACTGTCTGACGACCAAACGCATCAACTGCTAACGTCAGCGCTCGGTAGAATTTTTCAGCATATTGACCTAACCTTTGATGAGATGTATCAAGTGATGCTTATCATCATGCAAGGCAGATGTAGTGATGCCATGATGGGCGCTATCTTGACAGGTCTACGCATGAAGGGTGAGTCGATCGACGAGATTACCGCATCAGCCAGTGCCATGCGTGCACTAGCCGCCAATATTGAACCAAAGAACTGCGATTATTTAGTTGATATCGTTGGTACTGGCGGTGATGGTGCTAATTTATTTAATGTTTCGACTGCATCAGCATTGGTGGTCGCGGCGGCTGGCGCGCAGGTAGCCAAACACGGTAATCGCGGCGTCTCGACCAAGTCTGGTAGCTCCGACTTGCTTGAGCAGGCAGGTATCAGTCTAGCGCTTAGTCCAGCACAAGCAAAAGACTGTATTGAGAACGAAGGTATCGGCTTTTTGTTTGCTCCCAATCACCACAGCGCCATGCGCTATGCCAATCCTGTACGCCGTGAGCTAAAAGCACGCACGATCTTTAATATTTTGGGACCATTGACCAATCCAGCGGGCACCCCTAACCTAGTCATTGGTGTATTTACCGCACAGTTGTGTGAGCCGATCGCAAAAGTAATGAAAAACCTAGGTGCACGCCATGTCATGGTTGTCGGTGCAAAAGACGGTCTAGATGAGATCAGTCTTGCAACGTCAACCACAGTCGCTGAACTAAAAGGTGGCGAGATCTCTGTTTATGAGATGATGCCAGAAGATGCAGGTATCGAATCCCAAACCCTGATCGGTCTCGATGTCGACTCTCCAGCGCAAAGCCTTGAGCTGATTCGCGCCGCTCTGTCTGGTAATGATACCCATGATCGCGCCGTCCTCAAAGCACGTGACATGATTGCGTTGAATGCAGGCGCGGCTATATATACTGCAGGTCTTGCCAGTAACTACCCGAATGGTGTCAGCCGAGCACAAAAAGTCATACAAAATGGTGATGCTCTACTTAAACTTGAATCTTTGGCTGCTTATACACAACAGCTCGTGGCTCAGGGTTAACTTACCGCCATTTATAACACGTAAATCTGTTCATTATTTTCTACTCAATTTAACGATATTCGGACACTCGTATGACCACAACTCACTCAGACATACCTTCGGTACTACAACGCATCGTCGCAACCAAAGTAGAAGAAGTAAAAGCAGCTCGTGTAGCACTACCCCTTGAGGGTTTGCAAGCAAAGGTTGCAGAGGATCATAAATCGCGTCGAGGCTTTGCTGCTGCGTTACGTGCGGTCAGCTCTACAAGCAATGGCGTTGGCATCATCGCTGAGATAAAAAAAGCATCACCATCTAAAGGGGTCATCAATCATAACTTTACCCCTGCTCTATTTGCTCAGCAGTACGAGCAAGCAGGTGCTACCTGTTTGTCCGTGCTGACAGATCGTGATTACTTTCAGGGCGATGATATCTATCTGATTCAGGCGGCTAATACCTCAAGCCTGCCGATACTGCGCAAAGACTTTATGATTGATACTTATCAAATATATCAATCTTATCTGATGGGTGCTGACTGTATTCTACTTATCATGGCCTGCTTAGACGATGCAAAAGTACAAGAGCTGCACGCGCTAAGTATCGAGCTTGGTATGGACGTATTGATAGAAGTACATACCCAGTCCGAACTTGAGCGGGCCCTAAAGTTGCCACGTTCAGAGCATAATATCTATGGTATCAATAACCGTGATTTGAATACGTTCGATGTGGATCTACAAACCACGCTTGATCTAAAAAGCAGGTTAATCGAAGCACTCGCTACTGATAGTGATGCAGATAACGCTGATAAAAAACCGCTGATCGTGACCGAAAGTGGTATTCATAGTAGCGATGATATTCGTCTGATGCTCAACAATGAAATTCAGCACTTTTTGATCGGTGAACAGTTTATGAAAACGGACCATCCTGGACAAGCGTTACAATCCTTACTTGCAGGCGTTACAGTAGACGAGTAAAGTAACTCACATATTCAAGCGGCGATAGCACCAAATACCCTCATAAAGCAGGCGTGCTACCGGTTATCCCAACATTCATTAATCAACGATACGTTAACTTTTATGTCAAACTCTCTGTTTTCAAAAGAAATGCAAGACCAGCTCAAAGAACTAAAAGGCCAATTGAGTAAAGGTCGTGATACCAATTCACCTGAAGGTGAGAACCAAAAACCAACTGAGCCTGTATCACTATTGACTCAAAAACAAGTCAAAAAAACCGTCAAACAGCTCGATAGCGAACATATCGATGATGATAAGGTACTGTTCATGCAAGCCATGCACGGGGTGAATCAGTTAGAAGACAAGAACGTCCGCTCACCTGCCAGCACAACCAAAGCAGGCAAACCTGATGCAGCAACACTCTCAAAACGTGCAGCAGCTCAGGGTAGCGAAGCTAGTGATTTAGGTGCAGGGTTGTCAGATATGCAAGCCCTACTGAATCCTGTTGCAGCTGAAGCTTATTTGTCCTATAAGCAGCCAACGCTCCAAAACAAAATTTTCGATCAGCTCAAAAAAGGTAAGTTGCGCTGGTACGATGCAGTAGATATTCATGGCTGTACGATAGAAGAAGCGCGCGATGCCATGACTAAGCTGCTGAGCCAAGCAAAACAAAGTAACGAGACCATGGTAAAAATCGTACATGGTAAAGGTAGTGAAGCAATTCTAAAAACCTGTATCAACGGGTGGTTGCGTCAATTACCAGAAGTACTGGCCTTTTGCTCTGCACCGCCAAAAGACGGCGGTAATGGCGCTGTACTCGTATTGCTCAAGAAGCCAAAGGCAGACGGCGAATAGATTACTCGCTAATAATTGAGCGGTATTAAAAAAGGACTACCACTAAGTAGTCCTTTTTTTGTCTGTAGCTTATACGTTTTTTTAATTGTTTAACGTTTAGCCCTCTGCCTATTAACGTTTAGCCACTTGCCTACTGATATAAACCCACCACTCTTTGCTATGATATCCATCAAGACATCTACTTATTAGAAAAGCGATCTTACCATGAGCATACGAACCATCGAAAACAGTCAAGAGCTACAGGAGAACATCACTGCGTTGCTTGCTATTGAGCCAAAATTTGCCTCCGTTTATGAACAAGTAGGCACACCTAGTCTAAGACACAATGCAGGTGGGTTTGAGCAGTTGATGAGAGCGATGGTCGGTCAGCAATTATCTGTAGCGGCGGCGGCTAGTATATGGCAACGTTTGGTTGATGCAGGGTTGACAACGCCGCAGGCGATACGTCAAGCGACAGATGAAACCCTAAAATCTCAAGGATTATCTAAACAAAAAACCCGCTACGTCCGCTCACTAGTCGATCATGATATTGACTTCACTACTTTAGAAACCATGCCTGATGAAGACGTCATAAAGACGCTGACAGCTGTGACAGGCATTGGCCGCTGGACTGCTGAGATGTACTTACTATTTTCTTTAAAGCGTGCAGACGTGTTTGCTGTTGATGACCTAGCCATCAAAGTTGGTGCCATGCATTTACTAGGCTTAGCAGAACGACCAACACCTAAGCAACTCAAAAACCTCACTCAGCATTGGTCACCCTATCGCAGCGCTGCCAGCCTACTGCTTTGGTCATACTACGGCTCACTACGTAATAAAACCGCTGTGCCGTTGTAACAACTACTGTCATGAAACATGATGCTATTGAACGCAACTCTGTTGAACTTAGCACCGTTCGGCATAGCGCTTATGGTTGATTCCATATAGAAAGATTAAATTTGTTTTTTGTGTGCTTAAATTTACTTTTTCTAAGCATATGACTTTTATGTTTTAATGCTTTGAGTGCGCCTTTTCTGGTAACGGTTGCCATAGATGAATTGGGTTTTTTGGTATCGTTTCTGATGTTGTCATTACCTATATTGTCGTTAAGGCCAGTACTAGCATGATTGTCACTGCTGTTTGTGCTTACCGTTGTCTCATCACCATTACCGCTGCTATCATTTGATGTATCTTCTTCTATTGTTTCATCTACCGTACTGTCTATATGATGTTCAAGCTCAGCCTGATTGACGATCAGCTGCTGGGTGGGCAATGCATGCTCGACCTTGTATTTTGCCACTTGGTTCAATACCTCAACGAACAATACATTTTGCTTGTCATAGAAATCAACAACGTTATTGGCGTTAAGATACGCCTGCAGCTGAATCACGTAACAGTCTTGGCGCAGCTCTGAAATATTGACTTGGTTCCACTCTTGGTTGGTCATCTCATGTTCTTTCAGAAAATTATCCAAATCTGTGACCATTTTGAATACCACATCGATATCAGCGGTACGTTTGAGATATAACTTATGGTAAAACTGAAACATATCACGAGAGGTAAAGTTTTCAATTTGCATCGACGAAAAATCACCATTCGGTACGGTGACAATCGTCCGTGATAAGGTGCGTACGCGCGAGGAGCGAATACCAATATCAATAACGGTGCCTTCGTAAGTACCAAATTTACAATAATCACCGATACGTACGGGCGAATCGGCCACCACCACGACACTACCAACGAGGTTTTCAATAGTCTTTTGCGCACCAAGTGCTAAGGCTAAACCACCCACACCCAATGCAGCAATACCAGTCGTCAAGTCAAAGCCCAAATTGCCAAAAATCACGATGACCGCGAATATCAATAGTAACGCTTTAACTACTTTTCGCATCAGTCCCAATATCGAGACACGCTCAGTGTAGTTTTTCTTATAGCTTAGATTGACCGCGCGCGTAAATATGGCATCGATAACCCGCAGCAACAGCCAAGTGGTTGCCACCCATGAAGCAATATCAGTAAAGCGATTGACAGGCTCACGCAGCGTGACTGACACGCCAGCATAGACCATAACCTCTGACAATATCAGCGCCATAATAACGACAGCAAGTGGTAATATTACTTTGTTCGGTAATGGTAATGGCGTACCACGCACACGAGGATAAGTGATTCTTAGTAAATGATACAGTAGCCACACAGCAATATACGTGAGCACAAAACTACTCACAATCATCGTTAGCGCAGCGACCAAGTCAGCCAACTGATAGCCAAAGAGTTTTTTGCCGTCAAGTGAGTCAAAGGTATAACGCGATACCAACGTCGGCTCAGTATTTTCTATGACTTCTGGTACGGAAGCGAGCGTTTCACTTGAGAACTGCCAGTACTGCTCGTTATCTTCGGATACTACTCTTTCTAGTAACAATGACACGTTTTTTTCACCAATACTGATCACACCCACATTTTCTTGGTTAGGTGGTAACTGGTCGGTGAGATTACCACCAGGCAGATTACTAATCTGCAAATCAGGTTGGAACCGCCCTCCTGCATCCAATGCTTGTTTGAACTGACGCACAACGGTCGTTGGATTATCAGACTTAGATAGGTTTAGGTAGTTACTCGCCAGCAAATAATCGTTTTCGCCCAGCGCACTGATAAATCCTTGCACGGTATCACGCGGCGTATCGCGCCCAAATGAATCAGGTAATGGTCCACTTACCATCTCTTCACTACTGTCGCCACCTACCCCAAGCGCGCCTGCCTCAAGAGCAAAAGCCTTATTGGGCACCGCAATACCCACTATCGTGACCAACAAAAGCAAAATAACTGCTAACGGTATTTTAGTAATGGCGTTTAGTGAAAAAAACGCAGTAGTAGACGGCAGATTATGCTTAGTAGACAAGGCAAACCTCTTAACTTTATAGGTGGCACGATGAAGAACATATAATATCTGTACTATGATAACAATTATTTATAACAGCAGTGCTTTTGATTATGCATTTTTGTTGTCATCTGTGTGAATGAGCAGGCCTAATTGTTCATCTGCCTCCATAATCAAAAAGAAGTTACCTTTGATCAAAGGATCAACATCTCATCATGAATTCCACTCACGCTACCCTGAATAAAAATTAGGTTAAAGTAGTTTATAAAGCAAGTTAATTTGTAGATAATGAGCGCAGTTTTGCTTATATACTGTTTTTTGTAACTTTTGACCCCTTTTACGTCATAATGGTTACCTCTCATTTCTGCATTTTTAACTTGATTACTTTGGAATCGACTATGTCTGTATCACGTGCATCTTCACGTACCTATCTTCGTTTAAGTATTTTGAGCGCGCTTGGCTTACTTGCAGTAAATACTGCGATGGCAGCTACCATTCAAGATACGGCTATCAGTGATAGTGACTTGCCACAGGTTGAACTTGACGAGATCGTCGTGACAGCGACGCGTACGCCTACCAAGACCAGTAATGTTATTGCGCAAACACGAGTAATTAATAAGGAAGAATTACAACGTTATCAGGGTCAAACAGTCACTGATGTATTAAAAAATCAACCCGGTATCAACATTACGCAAAGCGGCGGCATGGGAACAACCAGTAACTTTTATATGCGTGGTTACGATAGCAAGCAGGTATTGGTGCTTATCGATGGCGTTCGTTACAGCTCAGTATCTTTGGGTAGTCCATCACTAAATCTATTATCAGCGGATCAAATTGATCGTATTGAGATTTTATATGGCGCTTCAGGATCAAGTCTTTATGGCTCAGATGCTATGGGCGGTGTTATTCAAATTTTTACTAAGGGCAATAGTGTAGACCAATCTAATGTCTCTGCTACAGTTGGTTATGGTAGTAATAATCACTATCAAGTCGGTGTGACAGGCCAACTCAAAAACGACACTTCATCAATGAGCTTGGGTGTAAGTCGCAACGAAACTGATGGTTTTAACGCGATTGCTAATCGTAATTCTTTTGATTATAACCCTGATGATGATGGCTTTGAATTTACCAATGTCAGTTTGGCACTACAGCACAAGTTCACAAATGCATTAAGTGCAGGGATTAGTGGCTTATATTCAGACTCTAAGACTGAGTTTGACTCAGCTGGAGAAGTCATTCCTTACGCTTACTCTGATCAAAAAAACGGTAGCGCTAACGCCTATCTACAATACAAAACCCCATTAACTCTTACTAAACTTAGCTACGGTCAAAGTATTGATAAATCAACCTCTCATGATAACAACTCTATCAGTTACGACAATGGTAGCCAGTTTGATACCACTCAAGAGCAAGCACGCTTAGAGACTAGTATTAACGCGCAACCTGGCACCGTCATTGTGGGTGCAGAATGGTTATCACAAAAATTAGATGCTTCAGACGTTTTAGACTTTTCAAACTTCCCTGATCCTGCGGTGCAAACTGCCTATAACCCTGACGATAGAGATGTTAAGAGTGCTTTTGTAGGTTATCAATTAGCGGATACTTATTATGACTTGCAAGCCAACTATCGTGTAGATGACAACTCACAATATGGTAATGAAAGCACGTACAACTTAGGGGCAGCCATACGTCCGCTAGCTGGTATGCGCATCGGTGCAAATTATGCCACAGGCTTTCGCGCACCAACTTTTAACGATTTATATTACCCAGGGGATAACAATCCAAACCTAAAGCCTGAAAGAACTGAGAATACTGAAGTATTCGTTGAATACGTTAACGATATGCAAACTTCAAGATTGACAGGCTATCACACAGACGCAGAAGACCTTATTGCAAGTGGTACAAACATTAGTGAAGCAAAAATAAAAGGTTTGAGTTTGACTTCAGATTGGAATATGAGTGCCTTTATATTTGGCCTAGGGTATGACTACTTAGACGCTAAGAACAAAACCAAAACTAATGCCAACTTTGATCAACAGCTTCCCTACCGCCCTAAAAATAGTGGTTTAGTTTATATTGGATATCAGCAGCCTATGTTTGATATGCGCTTAGAGGCGAAATATAGTGATGATAGACTAACAACTGAAAACAATGAACTTGATAGCTATACACTGCTTAACTTGAGTGGGAGTGCCTATATTACACCTAATCTACGTGCTAACCTGCGTGTAGATAATATTACTGATGAGGATTATACCCTTGCAAGCCAATTCGGTAATGAGTACGCCACAGAAGGTACGAGTTACTTTACCACTTTGACTTACAAGTGGTACTAACATTGGCTGAGTAGCATCAAAAAATATCTAAATATAAAAGGTCATCTACAGGTGGCCTTTTTTTATACCTATGAAAAAATACAGGTACTTATGCCATGACTGCTTATCATTTATCTCAGTCAATAGGTGACAATTAACCACTCATCTATTACAATAACGACCTCCGAGAGGTGTTGCGCCATAATAGTGATTTACTGCATTAATATTCTAAAGTTATGCAATCACAGGTTATGTTAGGCTCGGTTAACTGTCGAGAGATCACATTTTTGGTCGCTGACAGCGCAAACAACGGCACCTGCGTTTTTATTCTTTTTATCATTCGTTAACCACTGATAGGAGCATATTATGGACGCAGTGTCTACTACACCATCTGCCCATACGATCGATCCCTCTTTCACTGACTATAAAGTCGCTGACATCAGCCTTGCTGATTACGGCCGCCGTGAAATCACGCTTGCTGAAGCCGAAATGCCTGCCCTAATGGGCTTGCGTCGTCGCTACGAAGCAGACCAGCCACTCAAAGGCGCGAAAATCGCTGGCTGTATCCACATGACTATCCAGACTGCCGTACTTATCGAGACACTCGTCGCGCTAGGTGCTGAAGTACGCTGGACCTCATGTAACATTTTCTCAACTCAGGATCATGCTGCTGCGGCGATTGCTGCTGCGGGTATCTCTGTTTATGCTTGGAAAGGCGAAACAGAAGAAGAGTATGAATGGTGCCTACGTCAGCAAGTACATGTTGGTGGCGAAGCGTCAGGTCAGCTTTGGGATGCTAACTTAATCTTGGATGATGGTGGTGATTTGACCGCTCTTATCCATGATGATTATGCTGAGCTTCTTGATAACATCCATGGTATCTCAGAGGAGACCACCACTGGTGTACATCGTCTGGTTGAAATGCTTGGCAACGGCACACTCAAAGTACCTGCCATCAACGTCAACGATGCAGTTACCAAGTCTAAAAATGATAACAAATACGGCTGCCGTCATAGCTTAAACGATGCTATTAAACGCGCCACCGACATGTTCCTTGCTGGTCGCCGCGCTTTGGTTATCGGTTATGGCGATGTGGGTAAAGGCTCTACGCAGAGCTTACGCCAAGAAGGCATGATCGTACGTGTCTCAGAAGTTGATCCAATCTGTGCAATGCAAGCATGTATGGACGGCTTTGAAGTATTATCGCCATACATCGACGGTGATAACACGGGCGGCGCAGACAACATCAACAAACGCTTGCTTGAAGACACCGACATGATCGTCACGACCACTGGTAACTACCATGTTTGTGATCGTCATATGCTAGCAGCGTTAAAACCTGGTGCTGTGGTATGTAACATCGGTCACTTTGATACCGAAATCGACACTCAGTTTATGCGTGATAACTGGCGCTGGGTTGAGATCAAACCACAAGTGCATCAAATCTTCCGCTCAGATGACGAAAACGATTATTTGATCTTGCTTGCTGAAGGTCGCCTAGTGAACCTAGGTAATGCTACTGGTCACCCATCACGCGTGATGGACGGCTCATTTGCCAACCAAGTATTGGCACAGATGTATTTGTTCGAAGAAAAATTTGCTGATCTGCCCACTGATGAGCGTTTTGACAACTTATATGTCAAAGTCTTACCGAAGAAGCTGGACGAAGAAGTAGCCGCTGCTATGGTTGCAGGTTTTAACGGTACCCTAACTAAGCTGACCCAAAAGCAAGCCAAATATCTAGGCGTACCTGTTGAAGGTCCATTCAAGCCTGATGCTTACAAATACTAAAAGGAGCCTGACTGTGAGTAAGCCTGCTTTCTCCTTTGAGTTCTTTCCTGCAAAAACCGAGCTAGGTCACGAAAAACTTCTTAGCACTTATGATGAGTTGAATTCGCTGTCACCAGCGTATTTTTCAGTGACCTACGGTGCCGGTGGTTCGACCCGCAACCGTACCTTAGACATTGTAAAAGCATTGAGCGCACGCGGAGATACCGAAATTGCGCCGCATATGTCTTGTATCGGTGATGACAAGTCTGAGATCGCTGAACTGCTTGAGTTTTATAAAAGCTTAGGGATCAGACGTCTTGTCGCATTGCGTGGTGACTTACCATCAGGTCAGGTCGGTATGGGTGAACTCCCGTTTGCAGTAGATTTGGTCAGATTTATCCGTGAACACTCAGGTGATCACTTTCATATCGAAGTGGCCTCTTATCCTGAGATGCACCCACAAGCACGTAGCTTTGAGTTCGATGTCGATAATCTGGTAAATAAATATCGTGCTGGTGCCAATGCATCGATTACGCAGTTCTTTTATAACGCAGACAGCTATCTATATCTGCGTGACACACTAGAAAAACGCGGTATCGATACCAACGCACAGCCATTGGTGGCTGGTATTATGCCAATCACCAACTCTAGCAATCTGATACGCTTTGCTGATAGCTGCGGTGCTGATATTCCACGCTATGTACGTAAACGCTTGGCTGACTTCGGCGACGACAACAAAGCCATCCGTGAGTTTGGGTTTGATGTGGTTTATCGCTTATGTGAACGCTTGATTGCCGAGGGTGTTCCAGCCATGCATTTTTATAGCATGAACAAAGTCGAGCCAAACAAACGCTTGGTTGAAGCACTAGGCTTAACTGCTGAGTAACATCAACTGCTTAGTGATTAATATTTAAATACAAATCTAATCGATTGATCGTTAACTGGCGCTCTTAGGAGTGCCAGTTTTTTATTGGAAAAATTTTGGGCTCCTGCCTTTTATATTTTATGAGATACACTTCATCTTAATTAATTTTTTATTTTTCCTTCACTGTGCGATAGTATTATCTGTATACAAAGTGATTCTGCTTAACAATAATTATCACAAAAGCCATGCCTTTAGATGGCTCAAGTGATATTCTATGGAACCGCTAATAAAAGCTTCCAATCAAAAAATAGGAATAAGACCCCGTGCGACGTTTTTTTTATACCATTGATAGTGATAACGCTGATGCCCCATCACTGCCTAAGCTGAGTGAACTCGCTTTGGGTAGCGATATTGAATTACCAGATAGTATCATCCATCACTGGTGCCGCGTTCTGCGTGCCAATGTCGATGATCAGGGCATCTTGTTTGACGGGTTCGGCGGTGAGTATAAGGTACAGCTACAGACAATCAGTAAGAAGAAAGCAACTGCTACCTTACTCTCGCACCTTGACGATGACCGCACCGCACCTGTTATCAGTAAGATTGGGCTAGTAATGAGTCGCGGTGAACGTATGGATTACGCGATCCAAAAAGCAACAGAGCTTGGTGTAACTGCTATACAACTGCTCAGCAGCCATCATGGTGAAGTTAACTTAAAGCCTGCACAAGTTGAAAAAAAGCTGGCGCATTGGCAACAAGTGGCCATAGCAGCCTGTGAGCAATGCGGTCTCAACCGCCCGCCACTTATCCTTGCTCCGTTATCTATTCGTGACTGGCTAGCCCCTACTGAGTCCCCAAACAATAAGACAGCGGTCAGCCCTATTGTCTCTACACTCAGTAAAGACAAATACTATCAAGTGCTAGAGAGCACAGCAGATTTACGGTTGCAAATGAGTGTACCGGCAGCAAATCAACCTGCCAAACCAGAGATACTGGATACCGTTCTTAAACAAGAGTCACCCTATATTGAACTATTAATTGGTCCTGAAGGTGGGCTTAGCGATGATGAGTGTCAAAAAGCGGAGTCAGTAGGTTTTGCCCCTTGGCAAATCGGTGTTCGAGTCTTACGTACAGAGACCGTACCTGTCGTCGCTTTGACGACCTTACTCGCCTTGTATAGTTATAATAAATAATCAATAATGATAGTCGTTATCTTTTAAGTCATGATTAAAGTACAACTTTTGTTTTATATTGTGTAGAATTAAAAGTGATCTTAGCTCAATTTTAGTCAGTTGAATCACAGTCTTTATTTGTTTCTATGAGTCATTATCTTTTGTGAGACATTATTATGAGCAATTTTGACCCTATCCCAGTATCGATTAAACAGCAATTAATGACCGAGCTGTGTGAGCAGATAGACGATGCCATATTTATATTGGATGGCAATTTGCGTTATCTCACGGTTAATGCTAGTTATGAGCTCCTGATTGGTTACAAAGAATCATTTTTGGTCGGTCGTCCACTTGGTATTTACGCTGCTGAATTTTTGTCAGAAGAAGAGCAGCTTATTTTAAAAGACATCAAAAACAATCTAAGCGAGAAAGGGTTTCACGAGCTTGATTTTTCAATGGCTAATCGCTATGGACAAATGATCGAATGTCATGTGACCTATCGAAAAATCTCTGTTGAGGGTGTGGTATATCATGTTGGCATGCTACGCGATATGTCTTCGGTTGTTAAAGATCAAAAACAAGTTGCGCACTTGCTCAACTACGATCAACTTACCGGATTACCTAACCGTAAGGTGTTTTTGAGTCAGACCAGCGATATTTTATTAGATACTTATCAAGAAGTGGTCATCGTGCGTCTCAATATCGACCGTTATCGCAATCTGGCAAACTTATTAGGACCTGATGGTATCAACTCCTTAATAACCAGCTTTGTAGAACGCATTAAGCAACTCGAATTGGCGCATTTACGGTGTTTATCTCACTTTGGTGGTGATGATTTTGCATTATTGTTCGAATGCAAAGACGGCAATATGGTACGCCATCAGCTAGATACACTGATGCAAATGTGTGAACTCCCTTTCCCTATGAACGACAGCGCCACAACGGACGCAAATATTTATTGCCATGTTTCAGCGGGCGTCAGTTATTTTCCTAAAAACGATGGTCAAGTAACAGGATTACTGACGAAGGCAGAAAAAGCATTACAGTACGTCAAACAGCATGGCGGTGACGATATTCGCTGGTATGACAAGACCATTGAAGAGGCAACGGCAGGCAGTCTGCAGTTAGAGGCCGAGCTTAGAGTGGCGACTACTGACGGTCAGTTCGTTCCCTACTATCAGCCAAAATTCTCGTTAGATACGGGTGCCATCACGGGTTTTGAAGCCTTGGTACGCTGGCAACATCCTACACGTGGTCTGCTAAAGCCCATACATTTTATTGACGCTATTCTCACGCACAAGCTATCATTTGAGCTGTTTTCACAGATGGCAAATCAAATCGCCAAACAGTTATCTGAGTGGCAGCAGCAAGGTTTTTGCCAACATATCTGTATCAATGCCGACGCAGCTGAATTTAGCCATCCTGACTTTTTTGATATGGTCAGTGGTCTGCTGGTACAGCATAATATTGCTGCCTGTCAGCTGCATATTGAAGTGACTGAATCTTCCTTGATTCAGCGCCATGATAACGTTAGACAACAGCTCAACTCACTCAAAGAGCTGGGGGTTTGTCTTGCGCTAGACGACTTTGGCACTGGTTATGCGTCTTTGAGTTATTTACAAGAGTATCCATTTGACTTTATCAAAGTCGATAAGAGCTTTATATCCAATATCGAAACGGATCGTACCCAGCATGCGATTGTAAAAGCCATTTTAGATCTAGCCGTTGCTTTAGATATGCAAGTAGTGGCGGAAGGTATCGAAACTGAGCAGCAACGCGATGTGCTCCTAGACATGGGCTGCAAACAGGGGCAAGGTTATTGGTTCAGCAAACCCATCCCTGCTGATGTTGCCACTGAGATGCTGCTCAAACAATATACTACCGAATAATCATATAAATGTTCGTGTCTTAAGACCCTTTTAATTAGTAGTGTTTATTAAACACTGCTTTTTTATTTTATGCCCTATTATCATGGCGTTAATCCTGTCAGTAACGTTAGATTCCTATACGGTTATTACTGATGAGCATTGGTGCCTAACGTCGATTGCATAACTGATGCAAGGCGGGTTCATGACTTATCAGTGCTGTGACCAAACTTGTATAATCATCTATGAAAGCCTATCTTTTATAGTGAATTTGTTGGAGCGCATTTGATCTCATATTGCCTCTAACAATCACTACTCTTTTCAACACTATTTTATGTGATCGACAGCCTGATTGACCTGCTTTGCTGTTTGTCACTTATTTAGATTTTCAGATTGGCTAGGTAAGAGCAACGCGCTAGAAAATAGTGCACCATATGCTTGCTATGAATGATCATCGACTACATTACAAAAAGGACAGGATACCATGCAATATAAAGCCCCTATTCGTGATATGAAATTTGTCATGCATGAGCTTCTAGATAGTACAACTCATTATCAAAATATTGATGATTATGCTCATATTGAAGCAGACATTGTAGATAGCTATCTAGAAACAGCTGCAAGCTTTGCTGAAAACGAGCTATCGCCATTGAACCAAAGCGGCGATGCTGAAGGCTGTCATTTCGAAAATGGCGTCGTGACCACACCAAAAGGCTTCAAAGAAGCTTATAAGCAGTATTGTGAGCTTGGCTTTACCTCATTGACAGCTGAAGAAGAGTTTGGTGGGCAAAATATGCCAATGTCACTAAACTCAGCAATCTCTGAGTTTATGGGCACTGCTAACTGGTCTTTTGGCATGTATCCTGGTCTGTCTGAAGGCTGTATGGCGACTCTAGAGCATCATGGTACTGATGAGCAAAAGCAAAAATACTTACCAAAGCTAATCTCAGGCGAATGGACTGGCGTCATGTGCTTGACTGAGCCTCAGTGTGGTTCAGATTTGAACCAAGTACGTACAAAAGCTGAGCCTAACGATGATGGCACTTACAACATCAAAGGTAGCAAGATCTGGATCTCAGCTGGTGAGCACGACATGTCTGAGAATATCATTCATATCGTTCTAGCTCGTCTGCCAAATGCGCCAGAAGGCACTAAAGGCTTGTCTTTGTTTGTGGTCTCAAAATTCCACGTTAATGATGATGAGAGCTTAGGTGAGCGTAACGAAGTATCATGTGGTTCTATCGAGCACAAGATGGGTATCAAAGCCTCTGCGACTTGTGTCATGAACTATGATGGTGCAACTGGTTACTTAATTGGTGAAGAAAACCGTGGTTTGAACGCGATGTTCACGTTTATGAATGTGGCGCGTATCGGTACTGCCATTCAGGGGGTTACCGCAGCTCAGTTCGCTTTCCAAGGTGGCCTTGCGTTTGCAAATGATCGTTTGGCGTTTCGCTCTTTGAAGGGTGCTAAGGCTCCTGAAAAGCCAGCAGATCCTATTATTGTTCATCCTGCAGTTCGCGATATGTTATTGACTACCAAAGCATTTGCTGAAGGTGGCCGTGCACTTATCGGTTATATGTCTCAGTTTGCTGATATCGTTGCCAAAGGTAATGGCGATGAGCAAAAGTATGCCAATCAAATGCTATCTTTCCTAACGCCGATTGGTAAAGCGTTCTTGACTGAAACAGGTCTAGAAGCGGCAGGTCATGGTGTACAGGTCATGGGTGGTAGTGGCTTCTGTACCGAATATGGTCTAGAGCAAAACGTACGTGATACGACGATTGCTTGTATCTATGAAGGGACAACTCAGATCCAGTCACTTGATTTGATCGGCCGTAAAGTTCTAGGCTCACAAGGCAAGCTACTTGCAAACTTTGTAAAAGTCATTCAAACATTCTGTGAAGACAACAAAGAAAATGACGAGATGGGTCAGTTCATCCGCCCGCTTGCCAAGCACATTAAAGAATGGGGTGATTTGACAGCACGTGTCGGCATGCAAGCCACTGAAAACCCAGATGCTGTCGGCGGCGCGGCGGTCGATTATATGTACTTTAGTGGTTATGTGACCCTAGCTTACCTATGGGCGCGTATGGCACTGGTTGCTCAAACCGCTATTGCAGATGGTACTGGCGAGAAAGCGTTCTATGACGCGAAGATCAAAACGGCTCAGTTTTACTTCGCTAAACTATTACCGCGTACCACGACCCATGTACAACGTATCGGTACTGGTGTTGAGCCGTTTATGAGCATGGATGTTGAACAGTTTGCTTTTTAATTAGACATTAAGCACTACTGACACTGTATTTTATCGGCAACATACCACGGTATGTTGCCGATTTATTTTGTGCATATGCTCATAACTATACAAAAGATAGCCACCAAAAAAATGGTAGTCAGCGTAATTATAATTATGACTGTAATCTATACTTGTTAATTAGATACTCTTGATACGTACTGATGGTTTCTAAGGCTTATTTAAACACTACAATAGCTGCCACTAACTTTTGGTGCACGCACTATTCACGAAGAAATACACTAGCATACAAGCTTATTTGTTAAACTTTGAGTATGAATCGCTAAGGTTATATCAAGAGAACAGTTGATAATCTTAACACCTCCAATTTTATTCATTTGAACCAAAGGAATGTTTATGGCTGTTTATAATGCCCCTCTTAATGACATGCGTTTTATTTTAAATGATGTATTTAAAGCGCCACAATTTTGGCAAAATAACGAAAAACTAGCTCATGTCGATATGGAAACTGTCGATATGATTTTAGAAGAAATGGGAAAACTGTCAAAGAATATTCTACTGCCTATCAACCGTAGCGGTGATGAAGAAGGCGCAACCTTTGAGGGTGACGGCGTTGTTACGACCCCAACAGGTTTCAAAGATGCTTATAAACAGTATGCTGAGTCAGGTTGGGTTGGGTTAAGTGGTAACGCTGAGTACGGCGGTCAAGGCTTCCCAAAAATGGTAACCATGCTTACTGAAGAAATGGTTTTTACGGCAAACCAATCGTTTGCCCTGTATCCAAACCTGACAGTTGGTGCGACGCTTTGCTTGAACGCTGCTGGTTCTGAAGAACAAAAACAGACTTATCTAGAAAAAATGTACAACGGTGAATGGTCAGGAACTATGTGTTTGACTGAGCCACATGCTGGTACAGATTTGGGTATTATCAAGACCAAAGCCGTTCCTAACGATGATGGCAGCTATAATATCTCTGGTACCAAAATCTTTATCACTGGTGGTGAGCATGACCTTACCGATAATATCATTCACTTGGTATTAGCAAAGACACCAAATGCGCCAGAAGGCTCAAAAGGTATCTCACTATTTGTCGTACCAAAGTTTTTGGTTAATGCTGATGGTAGCTTGGGCGAACGCAACACGCTAGCTGTAGGTTCTATCGAGCACAAAATGGGTATCAAAGCCTCTGCGACTTGTGTTATGAACTTTGATAATGCTAAAGGCTGGATGGTTGGTGCAGAAAACACTGGTCTGTCTTCTATGTTTATTATGATGAACTACGAGCGCGTTACTATGGGCCTACAAGGTCTTGGTGGTTCTGAGCTCGCTTATCAGAATGCTGCTTTATATGCTAATGATCGCGGTCAAGGCCGTAGCGATACGCAGCTACAAAGCCCAGAAAAACCAGCTGATGCTATTATCCATCATGCAGACGTGCGCCGCATGCTCTTGAATGCCAAAGTAAACAATGAAGCTTCACGTTGTTTTGCTATGTACGTTGCCAAAAATCTTGATGAAGAGAAATTTAGTACTGACCCTGAATCAGCAAAAGCGGCTTCTGCTCGTGTTGCTCTATTAACCCCTGTTGCCAAAGCGTTCTTAACTGATAAGGCATTAGAAGCAACCGTTGATTGTCAGCAAGTCTTTGGTGGTCATGGCTATATTCGCGAATGGGGTATGGAGCAGATCGTTCGTGATACGCGTATTGCTCAGATTTATGAAGGGACTAACGGTATTCAGGCGCTTGACCTGTTGGGTCGTAAAGTTGCTCGTAACAATGGTAAGTACGTCACAAACTTCTTAGAAGAGATTCGTGACTTTGTGAATAACATGCAAGCAGATCACGCTATCAAGCAAGCTACTCTAGATGCAGCAGATACTATTGAAGAGCTAACCAAAACGGTTCTTAGCAATATTGGCGAACGCAAAAATGAAATCAACGGCTGTGCTGTTGACTACATGCATGCTTTTGGCTACCTAGCCTACTCTTACATGTTTGCGCTAATGGTCGAAGCTGCCAATGGTCAAGAAGGCGAGTTCTATACCAACAAAGCTAAGCTTGCTGACTATTTCGTTGGTCGTGTCCTACCACGTATCAGTGCTCACGCACAGATGGTTAAAGCTGGTAGTGATCCAATGATGAACTTTGATCTTGGCTATTTCGATGTTCCTGCAAGTTAAATGGTCATCTTGAATACTTTATAATTCTTTGATAAAAAGGACAGTCTTGTTACTGTCCTTTTTTTTGTCAAAATAAATCCTAACAAAATAATTCACTATCGATGCGTCGTTACGATTAAAATAACGCAAGACAAGGTGTCGCTACGCGAAATTAAAATATTCTAAATCTAAGACAGCCATTGCTACTCATTATGTGATGCATAGTGTCAAAGTATCAAATAACAAAAGTGATAGAAACAACTACAATAAAGGGTGCGACGTGTCAGAATTAAAACGCATTTTACAACAGATTACTGCCCTAAGTGATGTACCTGATGCTGCGGTGCTCAAACGCTTAATCGATGAACTGCGAGTCAGTGATAAAGAACCGGCTCTAGCAAACGAAAATATCCAATCCCTTATTGATATCTTGCATCAGCATCCAGAATACGGCGATGGTCTCTCTAGCTTTGTGCTAAAACTGATTATCCAATACCGTCAAATCGCACTGTATACCGATACTGGCATCATGTCAGATCAAGGATTCTTTAATAGTTTAAGACGATTGATTGGTCATCGTTTTTTGCCAATACTCCCCCAAGATGACTCTGTCGTTGAATTGATTGGTTATCTATTCAATAAGCGTACTGATGAGCGCTGGCTTGCCAATATTGAGGCAGAGAAATGGGATAAGCTGGTAGAGCTTATTAGAGTAGAAGAAAAGCACCTAGATTTGGTCGCCACGGCAAAAAACAGTATTTTAAACGCGATCATTATTTTGTCTTATCGTATTAGCGGACTTGGCTTGCATCCTGATCTGATGGACTCCTACCCGCAAATGCTCAACTACTCCGCTTCTTTTGTGGCTCAAAACCAAGAAGCCGTACTCTTTGTCAATCAATATAGACAAGCACATGAGCTCGACACTTTAACTGATATTACCCCTGAACATGCAGTTGATCCAGCACCGCTATTAGTCATGATTGAGCAATGCGAAGATATTGTTGCCACTATCCGCAAACGTATCTACAAGACAGGTATCTCCATTCGCCTGACCAATATGATGCTGCGTCTGGATCAGAGCTTACAGCGCATGCGTATTTTGACAGAGCTTGTCACAGACGATCACCAAAGACGAGATCGCGCCGTCATCGAGCTGATACAGACGCTAATCACTACTGCCAGACAGCGCTATAGTATTGGCTATTTGATTGATAATAATACCAAGCTACTCTCACGCAAGGTCACCGAGAACGCTAGCCGTGTGGGTGAACATTACATCAGTACCGACAAATCTGGCTATCAAAAAATGTTCAAAAAAGCCTCTATTGGTGGCTTTTTCATTGCATTTATGGCCACCATCAAGATACTGGCCTACCATTTGGCACTCGCCCCTATGGGACGGGCGTTTATCAACAGCATGATTTATGGTTTGGGCTTTGTATTTATTCATATTATTCGTGGTACAGTAGCGACAAAACAGCCCGCTATGACGGCCGCAGCTATCGCCTCTACGATATCTGAAGGCTCTGGAAAAAAATCTCATCAGCTAACAAAGCTATCAGAATTGGTTGTTGATATTTTGCGGACTCAGTTCGTTGCTATCATGGGTAACGTAATGTTGGCTGTGCCTGTGGCGCTTATTATTTCTTTCGCCTGGTTACAGTACACAGGCGCACCAATGATTGATTCAGAAAAAGCTGGTCACTTACTACACGATCTAGACCCGTTTCGCTCCTTAGCACTACCCCACGCTGCCATCGCTGGTGTATATCTGTTCTTATCTGGTCTCATTGCAGGCTACTATGACAACCTAGCAGTGTATAACCATGTGGGTGCACGTATACAGCGTCATAGGTTCTTAAAATATATATTGCCTCAATCATGGCTTAAGCGTTTGGGCGGATTTATAGAAGCCAATCTAGGCGCTATTATGGGCAACTTTTTATTCGGGGTGTTCTTGGGTAGTACGGCAACTATTGGCTATATCTTCGGCTTACCTATTGATATTCGCCATATTGCTTTTGCCTCGGCCAACTTGGCACATGGACTTTTCAACATATCTGCTGATGAAATAAATTGGAGCCTCATTTTAATTTCTATACTTGGCGTAGCACTCATCGGCATGGTGAACCTCATAGTCAGCTTTTCACTGGCACTGTTTGTCGCCCTACGCTCTAAAGAAGTGCGATTTTTTGAGTGGAGTCGCCTCACAAAACTGGTGTTCGGTCACATCATTAGCCACCCGTCTGACTTCTTTTGGCCGCGTGATAAGCCGATGGACTATGCGCGTATCGATAGTCAAGGGCACATGATATTTGACGATACCTCAGCACAAAGGAACGGAAAGGCAATACCAAGCAATTATGTGGTTCGCCGATTATCTGATGTCAGAATACTACCTGAGTCTAAGCAAAATGAAGCTCAAAACTCGAAGACAAGTACAGACATATATTATGACAGTCAACCAAAAGGTGATCACACTCAGCCTCACAACTCTCCAAAAAAAGTCGTGGATCTAGATGATGGTTTGACTGATGAAGAATTGAACAATGCTCCTTATACCGATGATATTCAGTATGATAAAACGACCAAAACAATAAGCGCCATCGATAGCGATGACCTCGATGAAGAATATCATGCTGATCCTGATGATAAGCCGACTGGCGACGCCAAAACCCCTTTGCCAAAACCGAAAAAACCACCGAAACTACCCAATTAGAGTGGCAGTTTCGATGGCTAGATACTTGGTAAATAGCTGGTTTTAAAGCCATAGTGTTCATAACGTTCGTTATGAACACTATGGCAGTGTCGAGTCAAGCACTAGTAGACACAAAAAAGCCCAAAATAGCAGTGGCATGGGACCTACGGGGCCGAGCTGTCAGCCTTTGATTAAGTAACACTTCAAGCACAGCGCTCGCTCTGCAACGCTAAGTCCATAATTAATCAATTTTGACGCGTCTCAGCTTTAATAAAGCCCGTCTGCATAGTGCTATGGTTATATCTTACCTTTTTAGATTGAAAAACGGTACTATGATAATTCAACTCTGTGAGGCATTGCTGCCTAACTTAAGTACGCCAATCTCTGATATACAAAACAGTTCATCACAAAATATTTTGGTTTCGATAGGCCTGCGCGGCTTAGGTGTCGCCTTGTATCTATTAGAAATCCCACACTGTCCTTAGTTTACCAGACCAACATTCTTAGTGAGTTCAAATATGATCCTGAAACTTGATGTCAAACTTCATTATCGTCTATCCGAGCCGATGGACCTTTTACTTCAGATCGAAGCTGCCAATCTTGTCGATCAACAGGTTCGTTCGACTGAGATTTGGACATCAGACGTTGCTCATTTTTCACGGGTCTCAGCCGATGATGGCATAGGAGAGCGGATCTGGATTCGCGCCGAAGGAGATTTTAGCTGCACTTACCTCGCAGAAATTGCCGTTGACCGTCCTGCCTTGGACATATCGGTACTGCCCCAAGTGCCTCTCCATCTTTTGCCCGGAGAGACGATCAGACATTTGATGCCATCTCGATATTGCCCATCAGATCAGTTCCAAGCCTTTGTGGATGCCGAATTTGGCAATCTCGCTGGTGGTGCACGGATTGCGGCGATGCGCGATTGGATCGAATCGGCGTTTAGCTATGTGCCTGGATCGAGCCACGCACAGACCACCGCGCTTGACAGCTTTGTTCAGCGTCAGGGCGTGTGCCGCGACTTTGCGCATGTTCTTGTGACACTAGCGCGCGCGTCGTCGATACCAGCTAGGTTCGCGAGCGTTTATGCGCCCGATGTGACGCCACAGGACTTTCATGCCGTGGCGGAGGTCTATCTCGGAGGGAGCTGGCATCTCATTGATCCAACCGGTATGGCAGAAGCCAACACGATGGCCCGCATCGGTGTTGGTTCCGACGCGTCTAGCGTCGCGTTCCTAACGGCGTTCGGATCCATGGATTTTGTCAACCAATCAGTATCTGTGACCAGACAAGCTTAGGGGCCTGACCCTAGACATGCCATGTGGCATGTTCAAGAATAAGTAAAATCTGCTATAAGCGAGTAATGGCATCGGTGTATTGTTTGTTTCAAGACCAATGCCATTACTCATGTACGATAGAGACTTCACTAAAGTATCTTATGCTGCTGCCTTTTTGGGACTCATCCCTATTCTTTCTCTAAACCCATTTTCAAAGTCGTATATTTATTCAAAGAGCTATCGGTATCTAATCAGTGTGGTATATGGGTGTTGAGTTGCTGACCGTATAACCAAAGATGAATGGATAAAAAACTAATGACTAGTATAGAAAAAAGACTGACCCAAGCAGATATTTTTTACCAAAACGATGAACCAGAGCTGGCTCTTGAGATCTTAAATGAAGTAATTACTGATAGTAATTCAACAGATAGCGAAATAGCTGAGGCTTTAAACCTCAAAGGAATAACCATAGAGCTTGCTCCATATCTTTCTGAAGATAAAGAAAACTACTCTGGACTTATTTATTTCCAAAAAGCTTTGGAATATACCTCTCACAACACTAGTATTCTATTTAATGTACTCAATTCATTTTCTTGTATAGACATGATGCAAGACTATACTCAAAAAAACAAAAGTGCTTTTATGTGCGCATACGATGTCTTGAATAATGACTTGTATGATTTTTTAAACGAAGAATCCAAAAGTGAGTTGCATAAATTTTCTTCTAAATAGCACGAATTTCAAAATGAATGCCTTTAGGGCACACACCAAAAGAGCCAGTTATTTAGCCCTTTAAACGTATTAATGGACCGCTTAAAACAAATCACTTGCCTAACCCTATATATCAAGATGTTTATAGCCCTCGGTATGATCTTTAGCACCCTGCACCTGAAGTAAGAACCTGTCCATCACCCAGTCTATAAGCCAGTAAGTAATTGCCCCAAACACAACCACCATCAAGCGCGCGGGCATATGGCAAATCAATCTCACCTTTTAGAGCCGCCCAATGACCAAACAGTATTTTACGCGTACGCGGTACTTGCCACTCAAACCACGGCAAAAAGTCTTTTGGCATCGGCTCATCTAGTCCAGCGTTAAACTCAAACTCCAGCATCCCATCTTGCTTACACAGCCGCATACGAGTGAGGTAATTGGCGACTGCACGCATCTTAGTGAAGCCATTGATACCTGCATGCCACTCATCTGCTTGTTTGCTATAAAGATTGGGTAATAGTCGATCAAGTTGCTTTAGGCTACCTTGTAATTGTGCTTCTAGCTGTTTGGCATATCCTGCTGCTGCCTCAATAGTCCAATGCGGCGGGATACCGGCATGTACGAGCACGGTATGCTTATCTGGATAAATCAACAACGGCTGCCGACGCAACCATTCAAGCAATTCATCACAATCATCAGCGGCAAAGATAGGCGCTGTTCTATCCTTGTTTTTGAGCTTCGCCGCACCGCGCCAAACAGCAATTAAATTGAGATCGTGATTGCCTAATACAGTGGCTGCTGCGCCCTGCTCACATAACGCTTTGACATCGCGTAATGTATTTAATGAATCCTCGCCGCGCGCCACCAGATCACCTGCAAACCATAGCTTATCTTGGTCAGGATCGAAATCTAAGGCCTTAAGCAATTGCAGATAAGCCGCATGGCAACCTTGTAGATCACCGATGACATACTGATGGCGAAAACTCATAATACCTCTATGATCTTTATGTGATAATAATTAGCAGTCTATTAGCTTAAATCTCTAAGGCTCAACCCTCTACTACTTAAATCTCTAAGTTGCGTGCCTGATTGCTTAGGTTCACAAAATCTGTAACGCTCAAGGTCTCAGGACGTGCCTGCGGATCAATACCACAAGCGGCAAAATCATCTTCGCTCAGTGTCGGTAGCAAGGTTGATTTTTTAAATATAGCCCGTAGCGTCTTACGACGATGGTTAAAGGTCTCACGTACCACAATGGCAAAATGCTCTTCGTCTTCAGCCACTACAGGTTTGTTGATATGCGGCGTTAATCGAAACACTGCACTGGTGACTTTTGGCGGTGGGTTAAAGGCGCCGCGAGGTACGGTCAGCAAATAATCGGTATCGCAGTGATACTGCATGATGACCGATAAGCGGCCGTAGGTTTTGCTACCCACGTCTGCTGTGATGCGCTCCACCACTTCTTTTTGTAGCATAAAATGCATGTCTTGGATCACATCGGCATAGCCGAGCAAATGAAATAAAATAGGTGTCGAGATATTATATGGCAAGTTACCTACTACGCGCAGCTTACCGCGCTCTTCACTGTAAAGCTCACGGTAATCCACATGCATTGCATTGTCTTTTATGATCTCAAAGTTTGGGTGGCTGTTGGCCCCAATACGAATGCGCAAGCTGTCTGCCAAGTCACGATCCAGCTCTACCACTGTCATCGCATCCACTTCTGCTAGCAAAGGCTCAGTCAACGCGCCCATACCGGGGCCAATTTCAATCAGATTGTCATCACGCTCTAGGCGAATGCTTTCGACGATTTCGCGAATCACGCTCGTATCATGCAAGAAGTTTTGACCAAAACGCTTACGCGGTTGGTGTTTGGCAGCTTTTAAGCTGTTAGAGATAGATTGAGCATCAAATGTAGAGTTGGACATAAAAGAGTCTTAATGTATAAAGGAGAAATAGGCTATGGCAGCAATGTGCTGGTATTATAGTGATAAATTATACCACAGCTCATAATTAGGGCGTGTTTTTGAGATATTTTATCTATAAACCGTCTACAATGTAGCACAACCAACACGGCAGTTTTTTATTCTCGAACCATCTAACATAAGACCCGTAATGGAAATAAGGGTGGTACCCTAGTGAGGACTTGAATCTTTGGCTGTGAGCTAATGGTATTAAGGTTTCAACTTGCTGAGATAGCCACAGTGTACTTCATGATGTACTTACCATAGATATTCTATCTATGATCGGTGCGCTAGTGAGGACTTGAAGAGACCATCCCAGATTCTGTGTAACTGACGTTTAGATTAAATACTTACACAAAATTTAGGAAGGTCTCTGAAAATT
>NZ_JBQQEX010000009.1:0-92555 GCF_052258185.1 Psychrobacter sp. T6-6 | reverse complement strand
GAGAGTAGGTCATCGTCAGCTCTCTATTCTGAAATATCCCCCGACTAGTTATCTAGGCGGGGGATTTTCTTTGTCTAGCGAAAATATATTATACTATTATCTACTATCACTATCGTATCTTGGAGCAATGTATTATGGGCACCGCTATTTATTATACAGCTGAGCGCGCGACGCTTTTGACTGAAAAAGAGCAGGAAGATGTCATTTCTATTGTCGATAAGTACAATGAAAGCTTCAAGTATATAGAAGAGGCAGAATCTTTTGACCTTTATGCATATGATGATAGTGAGTCAGATGTGATACTCGCAGGAGCGACTAAAGTACCCTCTAGTATTGATATCGAAGTCCTAATGTATAGCATAAACCATTGGCTACACTGCTTAACTGAAATTCGTCTCGTAGTAACTGATGCAGAGTGGCATGTGCATGTGGACGATACTGATGCGGTGTGGGTAGACGACAGATGGCATATGGAAAAGTAGATTTACATTGCCTACATTTGTAATTTACTTTAGCCATTTTTAGTTTATTCCTAGCTGACAGAAAATCCCTCAACTTGACGCCGAGTTGAGGGTTTTTTTTATTTTCATTCGACTCATCTACTCGATATTAATTCGGCTGTATCAGTTATAAATAAGTGCCTAGTAGTGCCCCAAAGCTTCAATTCATTATTTAGCATATTATCAAAATGATTTGACTTATATCATTATAGCTGTTAATTTTAGACTATACTTTTCTTACAGGGATGTAAAAGATATATAAAAGCTTGTAAGTAGTTTAATTTAGTTTGAGTCGGATTATTTACTCGTGATGTTCTACTCCCATTCTTATAATTATCAAAAGGAATTGATAATGAAGTTAGCTCCTCTCTTTTCAATTGGCGCTTTGGCCGCTATTAGTCTTTTCGGCTGCTCCAATCAATCTGCTGATACCTCTGATGGTTCATCAGCGACTTCTCAAGAAACTACTGTTTTGCGCTTTTCGCATTTTTGGCCAGCCACTTCATCTATTAGCAAAGAAGTTTTTGAACCGTGGGCTAAGCAAATAGAGACAGATTCTGATGGTCGCCTAAAGGTAGAGTTGTATCCGTCGGCTGGTCTTGCCAAAGCAGATGTAACCTATGAGTCCGCTGCTAAAGGTACGATCGATATCGGCTCACAAGCGCACGGTTATACCAATGGTCGTTTTCCTTTAACTCAGATCACCGAGCTACCAGGACTATCTAACTCAGCCACTCAAATGGGCTGTATGCTTCAAACCCTTTATGATGATGGTACTCTTGCTAGTGAGTATGAAGACTCACATCTATTGTTTATGTATGGTGCGGGACCTGGTTCGCTTCATACCACAGATAAGCTGATTCGCACGCCTGAGGATATGAAAGGTATGCGTATTCGTCGTCCTTCTGCAGTCGCTGGTGATATTATTGAAAGTGCTGGTGCGTCCCCTGTAGGTCTACCTGCAAATGATATGTACACCTCTCTACAGCGTGGTGTCGTTGATGGTTTGAGTTTCCCTTGGGAAGCGGTGACAGCTTTTAAAATTGATGAAATTACTAAATATCATACCAACATTCCTTTTTATAGTTCAGCCCTCATGGTCACTATGAACAAAGATAAGTATGACAATTTACCTGATGACTTAAAGCAAGTCCTAGACAAAAACTCAGGCATGGCCCTAGCCAGTAAAGTTGGTGAAGTCTTTGATAAGCATGATCAGATGGCAATGCAAGCGGCCAAAGATAAGGGTGATGAAATTGTGGATATTCCTGATCCGTTAAATGATCCAAACTGGAAAGGACCGCTCGAAAAAGGCACACAGAAATACTTAAACGATGTTAATGCTTTAGGTCTAGATGCAGATGGCGTCTACGAAAAAGCCAAAGCCGCTAGTGCCGCCTGTAAAGTGGTATAACCCATTGGAGGTGTCACATGGCATTTTTAGTCAAGCTCAGCGTCCTAATCTCTAGATTGTGTCAGTTTATAGGCGGGGTGAGTCTTATCATCATCGTACTGACCACCATGCTAGACGTTACTGCACGCTACATCTTCAAGCTTAGCGGCGGTGAGCTTGGCTTCACCGTCAAGGGCTCCGTCGAGATTGTTTCTTACTTCATGCTATTTGCATTGCTTGCCGCCTTTGCCGCTTTCGTCGAGCGCTCGCAAATTATCGTTGATGTTTTTACCCAAAAGATGCCGCAGTCTATCAAAGGCTACCTTATGGGCATCTTCATGATGGGTTTTTTTGTCATCGGCGTCGTCTTCGCATGGGGGCTCTATGAGAGTGCCATTGACGCTGTCGAGTATGGTAAGGTCACCCAAGATCTTCGACTATCTATGATGCCTATTTATATGATTAGCGCGTTCTTAAGCTTACTACTTGCCATTCGCTCATTGATCGAATCCATTAACATCTTTAAGACAGGCGAATTCTTTGACGCCGAGGAGACAGGCGCATGAGTCCAGAGATTATCGGAGCCATTGGCCTAGTTGTCATGATCCTGCTTGTTATCCTACGCGTACCCGTTGCTCTTGCCATGTTAGGTGTGGGTTTGGTAGGTTTCGGTGCGGTTACCGCGCCAAGTGGGGCCCTACAAATGCTCAAAGATATCCCTGTTGATGTCTTAGCAAAGTATGACTTTAGTGCCATTCCCTTGTTTATTCTCATGGGCGTGTTTGCCACACACTCTGGTATGGCAGGTAAGCTTTTTGAAGCCACTAGAACCATATTTGGTGGAGTGAGAGGTAGTCTGGGTATTGCAGGTATAGGATCGTCTGGTATCTTTGCCTCTATCTCAGGCTCATCACTTGCCACTGCGTCTACTATGACTAAAGTGGCGCTACCGCAAATGGAGAAGTATGGTTATCAGCCGGGATTTGCCTGCGGTATCTTAGCCGCTGGTGGTACTTTAGGTATCATGATTCCACCGAGTATTGCGTTACTCGTCTATGCCATCTTAACCCAGCAGTCGGTTGGCGATATGTTTATCGCAGGTTTTTTACCGGGTATGCTGGGCATGGTAATGTACTCTATCACCGTGATGATCATGGTACGCTGGAAACCGCACTTAGCCCAGCGTGGTGAGAAAACCACGTGGAAAGCCAAGCTACTGTCGCTAACGGGTCTAATACCATTTAGCTTTATCTTTATTGTGATTATTGCCGGTATCTTCTTTGGATTATTTACGCCAACAGAAGGGGCGGCAGTAGGAGCATTTGTCTCTTGGGCTTATGCTTTTGCCAAAGGCATGCGTTTAGACGGTCTCAAGCAGTCATTGATTGAGACGTTAGCACTCTCTGCCGTAGTGTTCTTTATGCTATTAGGTGCAGAGGCATTGGGTTATTTTATCTCAGTGTCGCGTTTATCATATTCGTTAGCATCTTGGATTGGTGGGTTGGCTGTTAGTCCAATGATTGTGCTGATCTGTATCCTGTTCATGTACTTCCTATTAGGACTGTTCATGGATGCGCTAGCAATGCTAGTAATCACCATTCCCGTTGTGTACCCAATTATATTAGCATTAGGGTTTGATCCAGTCTGGTTTGGCATTATTGCAGTATTGACGGTAGAGCTTGGTTTGATCACGCCGCCGATGGGGATGAATATCTTTGTGATCAAGGCGATGGCACCGCACATTAAGTTGTCCGATATGTTCCGCGGGGTGGCTCCATTCATTGTCTCTGACGTGATTCGATTGGTAATCTTGGTGGCATTCCCTGCAATATCGCTGGTGTTGTTGGGGTAAGTCATACATAAAGTAACATAGATACACTGTTGTATACGGGGTATAACGCTAGAATGATTAAGAGACAGAAAGCCAAATGTATATTTTTATCGTTATTCTGTCTTATAAAAATTATTCTAAAATCATATGGATGCGAAAAATATTATGACTATTGCTAAAAATATCGAGATCAGCAGTACTTCTGAAACCAGCTTTGAAGATGCTATTCAACAAGGTATCGCAAGAATCTCTAAGACAGTCAAGAATGTTGAAGGTGCTTGGATAAAAGAGCAAAAAGTAGGCGTTACTGATGGAAAAATCAGCAAATATCATGTCATTATGATTGTAAGCTTTGTCATCGATGATGGTACTGATATCAGCTAAACGTTGATAAAGATAAAAAAGACTGCGATTGCAGTCTTTTTTTTGCACAAAAAAATGGTCATTAGTAGAACTACGATATACACGAGTAGCTACACGGCATACTTTTATATATAGTAAAATAAATCCTCTAATTCTCAATACTTATCATAGAAGCACATATTTATGGCTGTCGATTTTAGTAATACGCTCATTGTCGCAATCTCTGCAACGGCGCTTTTTGATTTAACAGAGTCGGAAAACTACTTATTAGCGTTATTCGAAGAGCGGCCTGAGAGCGCTATAAAAGAGTTTCGAGATTATATGACAGCACGTGAAAACGATACGCTAAATAGTGGTGCAGGCTATCCATTGATCAAAGCGTTGCTAAACTTGAATAAGTATTGTGAAAATAAGCAGGATTTAGAAACGGAAACGCCTTTAGTAGAAGTCGTTATCGTCTCAAAAAGTAGCCCAGATACAGGCATTCAAGTGCTGAATGCAATTTTAGAACGCGGTATCAATATCTCACGCTCGGCGTTTATTTCAGGCAGTCCTGTAGCGCCCTATATAAAAGACTTTAATGTTGATCTGTTTTTGACCACCAACCGTGACGATGCTCAGCAAGTGGCTGATGCCAATATCTGTGCTTGTGCCATACTAGACGCAACGCCTGTCAACACTTATGAATTGGATACTCAGCAGCTACGTATTGCTTTTGATGGGGACGCGGTACTGTTTGATGACTCGGGTGAGCTGCTGTACAAGCAAAAAGGATTGCGAGCCTTTCATGATCGTGAGGTGCAACTGCGTGATCTACCAATCGAAAAAGGCCCTTACGCTGAGTTGTTGATTAAACTATCAAATTTACAAGAGCGTCTACCAGCGGGTCTGAAATATTCTCCAATCAAAATTGCTCTAGTGACAGCTCGTAATGCACCAGCTGACTTACGTGCCATAAAAACCTTGAGAGAGTGGGGCGTCAATGTGGATATGGCGTTTTTTTTGGGAGGGCTTGAGAAGACAGCGGTGCTCAGAACGTTTGCACCGCATATTTTCTTTGATGACTCAATCAAGCATATTGATGCAGCACGTCGTTTCATACCTACGGCACTCGTTCCCTATCATTCAACATCGTTGCTGCATGGGGACAGTTACTTAACCTCCAGTAAGGATGCATCACCGCTGTCGTTCAAGCCTGCTGTACGCCCGTTATTTGCTATAAATCAATAAAGCACATATAGATGCGCAGAATATAAAACATAGGATGGGATATGGATTGGCAGCAGTTGCTCAGCTTGATCGTGACACGAATAAAACAAGTTATCGGCTTATATGCTTTTGTACTCATACCGATGTGGGGAATGTTTTTTCTAAATGAAGTGGTGTTATTTGGTCTGTGGAATATCTTTGGTATTGTACCGCGTACGTTGGATGTAGGCAGTATGATTGGGGTATTTGCGTCATGGACCATGCATGGCAACCTGTCACATTTGACCGGCAATACCGTGACATTATTGCAAATTTTATTTTTATTTGGGTTATTTGAGAAGAATGCTTATCGGACGATTATCAAGCTGATCATTGCTTCGGGGCTGGTCACTTGGGTGATTGGATCACCGTCTTCTATCCATGTCGGCGCATCAGGATTGTGTTTTGCCATGTTCGGTTACATGATAGGCGGCGCTGTGTTTGCTAGGCGCTGGGGTTACCTGATTGCTTGTATTGTGATGGGTGCTGGCTATTGGCTAACCATCAAGCAAGGATTGATGCCGCAGCAAGGCATCTCGTTTGCTGCACACTTCGGTGGTTTATGCGCTGGATTACTATTGGGAGCTAACTCCAAACATACGTATTCAGCAACTGATCGGCGCTAATAAAAGCAACTTACTATCAGCGTTTAATGGATCAGTATCGTCGTACTCAGCGTTATGGAGTCAGACGCTTGCATCAGTACAAACCCTAATAAATAAAAGGTCATTTGTGGTCAGTTCTCGCCATGCGGTAGTTTGTTTGACGTGTTCATCAATCGAAAGGTTACTGTTTTTCTGCGGTATCACATAGTCTGCCCGAGCAGGGGTGTCACAGTCGATCACTTGTAGGATCTTTTGCACACTTCTGCGCCTCTCAAACAGATACAAATTAACCAAATGCATATTTGGGTCATCTACTTGCACGCTAGCATTGCCAGTATCTGCCGCGATAAAACGTAATACTTGCGGCTTAATATAAGACCAGGGGCGAAACCACTCTGTACTTTCAGCAGTTTTGACAACATTGACCCCTTTGGGCAGTTGACTGACTTGCTGGTCATACCAGTTATACTCTTGATGTATTTGAAACCCAAAAATACCAATTGCAGCAAACAAGGGCACCAGCCATTTTGGCGCGCGTTTACCTGACAGTTTACTGAGATGCGCTATGATCAATGCCACCCCAGCCATACCGAATGCGGCAGTTATGGTAGCGATAAACTCAAAAAGCATAAGTATTCCTTAATGCACTAGATACTGGTCGTCAGGTGTGTTCAACAGTATACGCACAGTCTAAAAGTTATTCTAATAAGTAACAGACAAAAAATCACTCACCGGCAGTGACTGCTAGTGAGTGAGACAGAGTAACAGAATGCATGTCATCATTCGTCAAATTAATGATCGACTGCACCGCCAGCACCACGTGGTGAACGAACACTCTCGACCAAATCTTGAATGTGTAGCGGTGGTGCTTTGGTCGCATAAGAGACAATGAATGCGACGATGAAGTTAAGCAATGCGCCAACCGCACCAAATGATAATGGTGAGATACCAAATAGCCAGTACTCTGCAGTATCAGGGAAGTTGGCAGTACCGCTAATAAAGAACCAGCCTTTGAACACAAAGATATAAACCAAGATACTAATCAAACCTGTCAACATACCAGCGATAGCGCCAATATTGTTAATACGTTTTGAGAAGATACCCATCATCAAGGCAGGGAAAAGGGACGCACCAGCGATACCAAATGCGAGTGCGACAACCTGTGCTGCAAACCCTGGCGGATTCATTCCTAGATAGGTAGCGATGACAATCGCGACACCCATAGTGATACGCGCAACTCGTAGCTCTCCCTTATCAGTAATGTTTGGATTCAGGTTTCGTTTGATCAAGTCATGACTGATTGCTGATGAGATAGCAAGTAAGAGACCAGCAGCAGTGGATAGTGCAGCAGCAAGACCACCTGCGGCAATGAGACCGACTACCCAAGGTGGTAGCTGTGCAATTTCTGGATTGGCCAATACCAAGATATCAGCATTAACATCCAGCTCGTTACCAGCCCAGCCTGCATCGGCAAAGCGGCCATCAACTTCTGTATCGTGGGCGAGACGTGCGGTTTCGACAGCAGTCGTCGCAGCAGCTATATCGCCACCTTCGGTTTGGGCGTTGGTCAGTGCAATCTCTGCTGCACCAAGTCCACTATCATTGTACATCTGAATACGACCATCATTATTAAGGTCAGTATATTTGATTAGACCAGTATCTTCCCATGTTCTCATCCAGTCAGGACGTTGATCATAGTTGATAGCAGGCTCTGCAACCCCTTGTGGGTAGATAGTATCAACAAGGTTTAGACGTGCCATCGCACCAACGGCAGGTGCCGTAAAGTACAATAGTGAGATAAATACCAATGTCCAACCAGCTGTCCAGCGAGCATCGGCAACTTTAGGAACGGTAAAAAATCGAATAATAACGTGTGGTAGACCCGCTGTACCAATCATGAGTGATAACGTAAATAGCACCATGTTTAGCTTATTAGGTACGTCAGCGGTATATGCTGTGAAGCCCAAATCAGTGACTACTTGATCAAGCTTGGTCAAGATAGGAACACCAGATTCAATATGGTTTGAAAACAAGCCCAAACCTGGAATCGGATTGCCCGTTAATTCAAGTGAGATAAAGACAGCAGGAATCGTATAAGCAATGATCAGAACCACATACTGCGCAACCTGCGTATAGGTGATCCCTTTCATGCCTCCAAGAACCGCGTAAAAGAAAACAACGACGGCCGCGATAATAAGACCTGTGTCGTTATCGACTTCTAAGAAACGTGAAAATGCAACACCAGCACCTGTCATCTGACCGATAACATACGTGGTAGAGGCGATAATCAAACAAACAACAGCAATCATGGCAGCTGTTTTTGAATAAAAACGATCGCCAATGAAGTCAGGCACGGTAAATTTGCCAAACTTACGCAAATAGGGCGCAAGTAACATGGCTAATAGTACATAACCACCTGTCCAACCCATTAGATAGGTTGAGGCGCCATAACCACCAGCAGCAAGCAAACCTGCCATAGAAATAAAGGAAGCGGCACTCATCCAGTCAGCTGCGGTTGCCATACCGTTCACAACAGGGTGGACACCGCCGCCTGCTACATAAAACTCACTGGTAGATCCTGCACGAGCCCAAATCGCAATACCGAAGTATAGAGCGAATGATAGACCCACAAAAATAATATTAATGACATACTGGCTCATAGTCTATTCCTCGTCTACGCCATATTGTTTATCTAACTTATTCATACGCCAGGCGTAGAAGAAAATTAAAATAATAAACACCACGATGGATCCCTGCTGGGCGAACCAAAAGCCCAAGTCAGTACCACCAACCTTGATGCCAGCTAAGAGAGGACGTAGCAAGATGGCAAAGCCGTAAGAACATAGCGCCCAGATAACTAGGCTACCTGCAATGAGACGGATATTGGCTCGCCAATATCCAGATGGATCATTATGACCTTTCATAGGACAACTCCTTTTGTCTTCTAAAATAACCACTATATAAAAACGCCTTGAGCCATTCTTATGATAAATACCGTCATAAAAATAGACTGAGACCACTTTATATAGTACCAATGACGATGCACCGCCACATATGTATTTATCGGCAATTATTTAGCAAAATAAATACAGTTTCGGGCACGACATTGAACCCTTGAATACAACTATCAAATATAGGATTTATCGAGGAAGACAGAAGGGTAGGACTATCCGATGTCTTTTTCTTAATCTCGTCTTCCTGACAAGAGTTCTAACAATTTTAACGCTCTAAGTGCAAATGCAAACTGCAAATTATAAAATAGCACCAACGAATGTAGGGTTATCTTAGCACGATTAAATAAATATGATTATAAACAACAAATCATATCTAACGTCATTTTTGCCAAAAATTAGTTTGGAAAAGGTAGCGATAAGTAAGTGCATGACTGAAAGTGTACGACAAATATCCAGTATATGCATTTAATTTATTACTCAATATATTCTATATAAGATGATTTACAAAGATTATTTATTTCAAAAATAAAAATAAGGAACCAATAACCAAACGTGATGGTCGCACGCGACTGAATATCTATATCATGCACAGGACATTTTGGTATCGGACAATATGACAGAGTTGTTTAGTTAAGATTTTGATCAATCAAAATACGGTATCAACGCAAAATTAAAATGAATTATATAAAGTGTGAATAAGGAGTCCGCATGAATGAAGGGGTAATCGGTTGGTTTAATAGCATCGTCAATTATGGTGTTGGCATTATTTGGGGTAATAACGATTGGTTGATCGCGAGTAACCCTTGGTATGGGCTACTAATGTTCTTACTGATAGGTGCGGGTCTTTACTTCACCGTTGCTACACGATTTATCCAGTTTCGGCACTTTGGTCATATGTGGAAGTTGCTGCGTGTATCTAACCAAGGACGCAAAGATGGCGGTATCAGCTCATTTGAAGCATTGATGACGTCACTGGCAGCGCGCGTGGGTACTGGTAACTTGGCAGGGGTGGCAATTGCCATCTATTTGGGTGGACCAGGTGCTGTATTCTGGATGTGGATGACGGCGCTTGTCGGTATGTCGACAAGCTTTATCGAATCAACCTTAGCACAGGCGTACAAAGTACCGCACAATGATAATGTGTACCGCGGTGGCCCTGCTTACTATATCGAAAAAGGTCTGGGCAAGCGCTGGCTTGCGGTATTTTTCTCGTTGTGTTTGTTAGTGGCGTTTGGTTTGGCATTCAATGGCGTACAGTCCAATACCATTGCCCAAGCTACCAATGAAGCGTTTGGTATCCCGACGTGGATGACAGGATTGATATTGGTAGTATTGGTAGCGCCAGTGGTATTCGGTGGGTTACGTTCAGTGGCTCGTATCGCAGGCAAGATCGTACCCGTTATGGCGATCTTGTATATTTTGCTAGCACTATTCATTATCGTCACTAACTTTAGCCAATTCCCAGCAGCAATCGTATTGATTGTAAAATCAGCATTTGGTTTTGAACAAGCGGCAGGCGGTGTGATCGGTTATGGTATTGCACAGGCCATGATTAACGGTATCAAACGTGGTCTGTTCTCTAACGAAGCAGGGATGGGCTCAGCACCGAATGCTGCGGCAACGGCAAAGAGTCATCCTGATCACCCAGCAGTACAAGGGTTTATGCAGATGCTGGGCGTGTTTATGGATACGCTTATTATTTGTACCGCAACAGCATCAATCATCATACTATCTGGCGTGGTTGATCCCAATGTCGAGCAAGAAGGTATACAGCTGACTCAGTTAGCGCTATCGCAATATGTGGGTGACCTGGGTGTGATATTCGTCGCTATTGCTATTTTCTTCTTCTCATTTACCTCTATCATTGCCAATTATAGCTATGGTGAATCAAATCTTGAGTTTATCTCTGGCGAGAAGAATGCCAAAGTGATGATTATGATTTTTCGCTTTTTAGTGCTTGGTATGGTGTTTGTTGGTGCTGTTGCCAGTCTACCTGCTATATGGAACTTTGCTGACTTGTCTATGGGTCTGATGGCACTAGTCAACTTGGTGGCTATTTTAATGCTATCTCCTGTGGCGCTGAGAATCTTGCGTGACTATGAGCGTCAGGTGAAAGAAGGTAAGACAGGCGATCAGATTAAATTTAACCCTGATAACTTTGTAAAACTCAAAAATGAAGCCAACCGTGATGCATGGACAGATTAAGTAGCATTGATCAACGAAAGTGGTTTGTTCCAGGCATTAAAAAACCGCCTTTCTCCTACGAAGAGAAGGGCGGTTTTTATTGGAGTGCAGTTTTAATGATCTTAACTGCACCAGCGTGAACCAGAATTTATTCTGATTTACATGTTTGGATAGTTTGGACCACCGCCACCTTCTGGTGTTACCCAAGTGATGTTCTGTGAAGGATCTTTGATATCACAGGTCTTACAATGTACACAGTTCTGCGCATTGATGACAAACTTAGCACCTTCAGCATCTTTGACCACTTCATACACACCCGCTGGGCAGTATAGACGTGCAGGCTCAGCATACAATGGTAAGTTGATCGAAACAGGCACCGTTGGATCAGTCAATTTTAGATGCGTTGGCTGATCTTCTGCATGGTTAGTATTAGAGATAAACACCGACGACAACTTATCAAATACCAGTTTACCATCAGGCTTGAGGTAAGTAGGCTGATAAGCGTGGTTAGCACGCTCTAACTGATCATAGTCCGGAGTGTTATCATGTATGGTTAATGGCATCTTACCTTTTAGCAAATTGTGCTCGATAAAGATAAAAGCACCGCCCATGAACTGCCCCATACGATGCATCGCTGGTGAGAAGTTACGTGACTCATAGTTGTCTTGATATAACCAAGACTCTTTGTACATGGTGCTATAAGCAACCACTTCATCATGTTGACGATCTGCTTGTAGCGCCTCAAAGATCGCTTCGGCTGCGAGCATACCTGACTTCATCGAAGTATGAGTACCTTTGATTTTTGCTGGATTTAAGAAACCTGCATCATCACCCACCAATACGCCGCCTGGGAAAGTAAATTTCGGCAGTGAGTTAAGACCACCTTTGGTCAATGCACGTGCGCCATAAGAGATACGCTTGCCGCCTTCTAAGACATTCTTGATAACAGGATGTGTTTTCAAACGCTGCATTTCATCAAAGGGAGACATGTATGGGTTGTGATAAGACAAATCAGCCACAAGACCAAAACTTACTTGATTGTTTTCATCAAAGTATAACCACCAGCCACCAGTTGAGCCAGTCTCAGTCAATGGCCAGCCAAGACCATGCATGACAACGCCTTGCTCGTGCTTCTCAGGATCGACGTCCCACAGCTCTTTTAGACCAATACCATAGTGCTGAGCATCAGAATCTTTGTCTAGATCAAAACGGCTGATCAAACGCTTACCTAAGTGACCACGGCTACCTTCAGCAAAGATAGTGTATTTGGCAAGCAGCTCGTAACCTGGCTCAAAGCTAGGCTTGGCTTCACCATTGGCGGCCACACCCATATCGCCCGTCAGTACACCTCGTACCGAGCCATCGTCGTTGTACAAAATATCATCGGCAGGGAAGCCTGGGAACATCATGACTTCAAGCTCTTCTGCTTGTACCGCTAACCAGCGAACCACATTACCCAATGATACGATGTAGTTGCCATCATTGTGCATAGGCCCTGGAATCAACGAGTGAGGCACTTTGGTTGAGCGTGTGGCAGAGTTCAGATAATAAAAACGATCTTCTGTCGCTGGCACATTAAGCGGCGCGCCTTTTTCTTTCCAGTCTGGAATCAGCTCATTGAGCGCACGTGGCTCGATAACGGCGCCAGATAACGTATGAGCACCAAACTCTGAGCCTTTTTCGACCACACACACCATAAACTCATCGTTACCTGCTTCAATAGCGAGCTGGCGTAAACGAATAGCAGCAGACAGACCTGCAGGTCCACCACCAACGATGATAACGTCGAATTCCATTGATTCGCGCTCAATTTCAGGTTCCGCTGCCACAGGCTCTACAACTGGAGCTGCTGTCTCTGTTGCTACTGGTGCATCAGCATTCACAGTGTTGTCATCAACAACTGGCGCTTGATTGTCTTGCTCTTGCATACCTACTCCTAAACTTTAGTGGCTTATCTCAGGGCATCATTAGCTTAACAACTGAATAATAGACTTGCGGCGCTAACGTCACTCAGACATATGGCTGCCCGATAAAACTGTCTTTGCGGTATCAGTTAATACGTCGGTGTAGTGAATAATTTATTCAAGGATATCAACACATAACGTAAATTATGTCATTAACATAATAACCGCTTGACCATCTCAATAAAAAATCGTTACTCATTATAAAAGAAAAGTCCTACAAACACGATACGCATTTATGAGTATAGGTGTTAAGGTTATATTGAATAAACGAGTGTGCTTGAACAATATCGTTTCATCATACCCGAAACAAAAATTTATAGTAATAATAGATTTGCCAAACTTTGAATACTAAATAAAGGATTGAGCGATGAGCAATGATAATAACAAGACTAATGAAGATGTAAATCACAGTGCTGAAGCCCCAACTGACAAGGCCTCTAGCATGAATAATGTAGATGCATTAAGTCAATATCTCAAGTCTGCTGCTGGGGCGCGTGAAGGGCGTGCGATACCACCACTCGACAAATGGCATCCTGAAGATATTGCCGATATGGATCTGGTCATAAAAGCAAACGGTGAGTGGTGGCATGAAGGTGGACAAATGACCCGTGAGTCATTGGTCAGTTTGTTTGCGACTATTTTGTGGAAAGAAGAAAATAACGGCGTTACTGAGTATTTTCTGAAGACGCCAGTACAAAAAATACGGATTCAAGTCGAGGATGCCCCGCTTCTAATTAACGATGTTGGTATTGTCCATGAAGACGATGTGAGTTGGCTGGAGTTTACGACGACAACTGGTGATGTAGTGCGTTTGGATGATGAGCATCAAATCACACTACAGACGTATAATCCTAAAAATAATGATAAAGTGGTGCCTGCATATCACTCATCAGACGTTAAGCACAATGACCTTGAGAATGAAAATCTGGGAAGTGAAAGCCTCAAGAGTGAAAATACGGATCACAGTAAAAACGTCACGACCGATGAGCCAGTACGCCCTTATATGTTGGTTAGAAATGGCTTGACCGCGCTTATTGGACGCAATACCTTTTACCATCTGGCAGAGATTGGCGAATTGACAGAGTGCAATGGTGAGACCATATTGACTTTACAGAGTGGTGGACAGGCTTACTCATTATCTATGCCAGCTAATTGAGCTATTAAGCTGCAATAATGTAATAGATAGCAATCAATAGAGAGACGTCTATTGATTGCTATCTGATGGCGAATGTTATAGGTTTATAGCTTTTACAAATTATAGTGGTCTGATAATGGCTTGCTACGGTGAGATTCGCCGTACAATTAGGCTGTCTTTGGATCATGACCAAACACTGGAATCACACAAAGTGTAAGATATTTAATTGAGTGATGAGAACATTAATAACATGAAGATAATCACATGCATACAAAAGTAGCGGTAGAGTAGACATGGATACTACCGCAAATAACATCATGACAGTGGAGCCTGTGCAAGCAAATTCTCTAGCGCGCGTAAACACTTTAGACGGTAATTCTGTTAAAGACGCTAGGATTAATAAAGCTGTTATCAGTAAAAACAATATTGTCAAAAACAGTAACGGTAAAAACAGTATGACTGCCAATCGTAAAGTGCGTCATGCGCCAATAGGATTGTTTGATTCTGGCGTTGGTGGTTTATCTGTTTATCTGCATTTAGCTCAACAACTACCCGCTGAACATTATATATATTACGCTGATACCCTCAATGTCCCCTATGGCAACCGCGATAGCGAGGATATTGAGACGTTGACATTGAATGCGGTGGAATGGCTGTATCAGCAAGGTTGCAAGTTGATCGTTATTGCCTGTAATAGCGCGTCAGCTTACGCTTTAGACAGAGCAAGACGTTGCTACCCAGAGCTGCCTATTGTCGGCTTAGTACCTGCACTAAAGCCTGCTGTATTGGCCAGCAAGAGTGGACATGTTGCAGTGCTGGCTACCAAAGCCACTTTGAATGGCACGTTGCTCAACGATGTCATTAGCAATGTTGCAGACCCTAATGGCACATTGGTTACCAAATATTTTGATCCACAATTAGTGCCTTGGGTAGAGTCTGGTATGCCAGTGCAAGACGAAACCGCGCAGCGATTGCGTCAACGGATACAAGCGTTTGCTGATGATGGCGTGGATCAGCTGGTGTTAGGTTGTACACATTACCCATTTTTCAAAGCGTTTTTGCTTGATGAGATTGCACGACAGCAGCTATCGATACAAGTGGTTGACTCTGGGCAAGCGATTGCTGAGCGAGTCAAGCAGTTATTGGTAGCAAATCAGATGTCTGCAAGCTTAGATAGTGAAACAAAGGATTATCATTCAGAAGTGAGTAGTAAAACAAAAGTTGATATTAGCTATCCATTAACTTTTCATGCTACCAAATATAGTGATAGACTAGGCGCTTTAGTTGTGCGTTTACTTGGTAGAGAGACTGTGCTGCAATACCACACTGAGTAAGTGCTGATAGTACTATTTAAGCTAATCCTTACTCATTTTGTTGATTTATTTGAAACAAGCTGAGTGCAGTTTTGTTAGAATATGCTAGGCTGTGCAGAACAAGATATTTGTGCTCTATTTCATATTACACCTATTTATGCCATCACCTAAGCTCAGAGGTAATTGTGCCAAACCGCCGCTATCACCATATTCATGTTATATGCGCTGACAACGATCAATCGTTAGTCTTGGATAGCTTAGCGATATTTTTTCAAGCACGTGCATTTTTGACTTATGATGTGTCTAGCAAGCTCCCCAAAGCCTCTTTATATGGTCGTCAATGCATAGATTCCTGTGATTATGCGTTGATGATTATTGGAGACAGCTACGGAACTGTGCAGAAGAATGGTGTCAGTCAGATGCATCTGAGTTATCTAAATGCCAAAGCCAAGCTCAAACCATTATTAATCTTGGCAAAGAAACACCATCATGAACTGGATGTTAGCCGGCAACTACAAGAGCTCATCAAAACGGTATCTAAGCAAGACAATCAAATATATTATTATGAATCAGAAGATGATATCGAGCCGCTACTCGTCCAAGCCTACTACAACACATTGGCGAGTAATAGAGTAGAGGGTGGTTGGATAAGAGCCACTGAAGAGATGATCAAATTTAGCAATCAGACTGTTGCTGAAAGATTTGCTGATATTTTGGCAATTAATAAGAATACAAAAAAACAAGCCCCTGTAGAGGATAACTTTGCGGATGACAATGTCAGCCAGCCCATTGTATTGACAGAGACTTTCACTGTGAAATACACCGCTCAAGCCTATGAAGGTGGTAATCTAAAAGACGTGACTCGCGAAATTACTTTATCTTGGCAAGAGATATTGGTTGCTCTAATAAAAATACCTTCTACGTTTTCTAGCTACGGTCTACAAAACGCTATCAACCGTCTAATCGCACCAAAAGCTGAGATAGACATCAAGAATGATATGCCAAATGTTCACGCTGTCTCACGTTGCCAAATCGCTCAAGATGACTTAAACAATTTACAGCGTCAACTGGTAAGCGCAAATTGGATACAGCTGACGACCTATGGTACGCGGTTATCACAAGAGCTTTGGAAGCTCACTTTTTATGCAAAAAATTTACTAGTAAGTAACTCCTCCCAAACACACGAGTAAAGCCTAATCTTGGCATACACTAACCTTGTGACATTCAATAAAACATCCGAAAAAACACCACTTCTGTCTATGGCTACGTTTTGTAATACAAAGCATACGCGTCACTGGTTGTGAATCGACTCAGGACTCGTGATAATAAGAAGCATCAGATAACGATCTTATCTTTATTATAACTTGTAGCAATTAAAAATACATAAAATGCAAAACAACATTGATCTATTAAGGAGAACACATAATGAGTAACGATAAAAATGACAAGCTGTTAAGCGAGATTGATGGTCTAGAAAAAAGCATGCATGACGCAGATCAGTTTCACACGTTAGAAGAGCAAGTGGCAGACATGAAGCGTCGCGGTATTGATCCAAGCGAAGCCTACAAAGATTTGGATAGAAAAGCAGAAGACGAAGACTGGGGCGATGCCACTTGGAAAGAAAATGGTAAGTGGGAACCGAAAACTGCTGCTGATCTAGATGACAATGCTCGTGAAAATTGGGATGGTGATAACGGTAAGCCAAACCCACCACCTATTGTTTAGATCTGTAATGACTGACTTGGTTGATAAAAACATACTGTGATAGACCCACGATAACAGACACAAATTGATACATAAGAAGTGAAAAAAGCCACGCTATGATTAGCGTGGCTTTTTTAGTGCTCTAAGATAAAGCGGTTCAATACGTTATTATAACCCTTCATCAATACGAACCAGCTTAATCGTACCATCGGCACTAGTGGTGCGGCGATAGCGTGCATTGCTAGAGGGTGATGGACTGATCGATGGTTGAGACGAATAGCTATTAGGCGTTGTTTGTTGCTGAATCAGTTGCCCCATACGATCGGCTGGTGCAGGGTTTAATGGTCGACTGTTTATTGGTTGCCCGTACTGAGTTTGGCTTGGTGCTGAACTGCCAACGATAGCGCGATAGAATTTTTGGCCTGCGCGTCCGTCAGCTGGAAAAATACCACGGCTAGATTGATATTGTTGAATAGCGGTACGGGTATTGTCGCCGATGATGCCATCAACGCCACCAATATCATAACCAGTATTGAGCAATGCTTGTTGGATATCTTTTGCCTGCTGGCGACTGATACCAGGATCGTCTGTTGGCCAAGCGGTCATGAAGTCTGTTTTGCTACTATCTTCACGAGTGACCAAGTCTGATAAGTGCGCGATAGCTAGGGCGTAGTTTTCTGAGGCGTTATAAGAGTAAAACGTATCGAAGTTTTTGCCGACCAAAAACGCAGGGCCATCGATACCAGCAGGTAGCAATAAGCCAGCACTATTGAGGTCATAAGGTAGCGGGCTACCGTTGGCGAGGGTCAGCCCTTGATTGCGCCAGTGGCTGATAGATTTTTTATCTTTACGATTTGAGGCTGCCCAAAATCCATCAGGCAACTTGACTTCGTAACCCCAAGGCTCGCCCGTGCGATAGCCACGATTATCCAAGAAGTTTGCGGTAGAAGCGAGTGCATCAGGAACACTATTGACCAAATCTCGGCGCCCGTCACCATCGAAATCTACTGCCAATTCCAAAAAGGTGCTGGGCATAAACTGCGTCTGTCCAAAAGCACCTGCCCATGATCCTGTCATATCACCAGGTGCAATGTCGCCGTTTTGCACAATCTTTAGGGCATTAGCATACTCACCTTGGAAGTAGCTTTGACGACGATCAAAGCAAGACAATGTCGCCAAAGACTCGAACAATGGCTTTTTACCTAATGTCTGACCAAAATTAGACTCTACGCCCCACACACCCAGTACGTGTTCGGCTTTGACACCGTAGCGTGCCTCAATTTGTCGAAGCGTTGAGCCCCACTGACGCTTGGCTCGGATGCCATCTTCGACACGCTCTTTATCTACTAGCGATGACAGATAGTCCCAGACATCTTTTTGAAACTCTGGTTGGTAGTTAAGCGACTGAATAACGCTTGGATCAGGCTGGCTTGGGCGATAATTGTTAAAGGTATAGCTATTCACGCCACTAAATTTACTTGAATTTTTTAGACCATCCAAACACTGCTGAAACTCGCTATTAGATAAATCTGGTGCTGGTGGCTGAGCGGCTTGAGCAGTGCTTGCGAGACTAATGCCAACTGCAACACTAAGCAGTGACATGGTAGAGAAAGGAGTGAAACGCATGAAAATATCCTATAAACGTCAAAGTGGTTACCAAAAGGTAAAACGCGATATTAACGTAGAGTAACCAATCTAAACAGTAAAGAAAAGCTGCCGAAGTACCAAGATTATGAATGGTTACGATAAATTGACGATGGCGTGAGGTTGGGAGAGGGTTTAACTTTAACAGAACGCCAAGAGTCAAATAACATCTAATGGTTTTTGGTAGATATAATTTAACTACTCAGCCAATACACTATCTAATTCATTGATAAATGTACCAATTCGCGCCGCGTTTTTGCCCAAATCGCTACCACCAACCCGCGACTTGCTGCGTATATCTACTAGGCGCGCGCTATCGTTATCAGTCACACGGACGACAACGTCGTCTTTGAAGCCAAACCAAGCAGTCGTATCCGTCGCTTCGACAATACCGCTATCTACATCAATATTGACCAGCTCCCAGCCTAAGTTCTCAACAGCTTGTTTGGTTGCCTCAATCAATTCAGGTTGTGATTGATTATAGTGTAATGTTTTTAGGTCAGGATACGCTTTGCGCTGTTGCTCTGCAGTCTCAGCACCAGCGTAAGCAGCTGGATTAGGCGCGTCAGCACGTAGTGGGGCAATGGCCACAAATGTAGGCGGATTTGCTAAATCGGTAGAGATATCATGAATAGGCGGTACCTTTTTGGCCGTACTCATCATACTTACTGGAATAGCGATGGCAGTGATAGCCAATACTGCTGATATCAATGCGCTGCCAACGCTCGCTGTGTTTCGTTTAAATAAAAGCTGTATAACCAACAATACTAAAGCTGCAATACCCGCAAATACGCCAAACTTAAACCCTGCAAAGGCAGTCGCTAACTCAATCATGCCAAACTTATAGAGTGGGCCTGCGAGCGCGACCAGTAAGACAGCGATTAAACTTATCAGACCAACCAATATTTTCATTCCGCTTTTTCCTTGTGATTTAGTACTGATTAATCGCTGCGCAAACTGATTTATTTATGACTTAATAGCCAAGCATGCTCTGTGACGAGTAAATTAGGTGTAGACCCTATAACAGTAGGCACATTTGCCAGTTCACATATTTGATAGTGACTGCCATAGTACTGCTGTAGCTGTTCTTCACTGATAGAGAATGGCGGTCCATTTTTCTTGCTTTGATCATAATTCAATGTCATTAAAAGCTGCGGTGCGACATTATTGTCAATGCTATCGACGCTGACAGATTTGTTTACATTACCACTAAGCTGTCGTATCTGCTCACTATATTTTGTTCGCATATCAGCTGGTAGGGCAATTAATGCCGCTTTGTCATATACTGCATCGATAGGACCAACATCTGTAGGGGTAAGCGTAAAAATATCGGCAACCCATAATGTAATAGTTCGCCGCTCTTCACCTTCTATCAGTTGACCTTGATAGCATGTGATAGCTGGATTTTCTACATGTTGAGAGATAGTGTACTGGATATTTTGTTCAACAAAAAAATCCTGCACAGCTGTTTTAACCAGTTCAACACCGACCACATCATATCCTTGAGCAGCTAGCCAAACCATATCAATAGATTTACCACACAGCGGAACAAAAATACGGCTACCCGCCGATAAATCCAAATGTTTGATATATTCAACTAACAATGGATTAGCAGCCGATTGATTAAAACCAATGCGTTTTTCTTGCCAGCGTTTACGCCAAAACTCAGGGTTCATATGTGAGGTCTCTAACAGGATAGTGTATGTGGAAGGAGCGTTTACTATAAATATCAGCTATCGATATAGTAAACAATAATAAAAAGCCAAACACCTATCGTATAAGTGTTTGGCTTAGGTATTTCGCTAGCATCGTGTTAATCTTTTTGAATAATACGATGCTCAATTTCTTTAATTAAAATCAGCTTATCATATACTTGCTAAACTCTTTACGCAATTTTGCCAGCTTTGGTGGTATCGCAAAGTTACAGTAAGCCTGTCCTGGATTGCGATTAAAGAAGTCTTGATGCGCGTCTTCTGCTTGGTAAAATTCAACGGCAGGATGTACTTCTGTGACGACGTTGACGCCCATGTCACGTAGCTTATTGATGGTACGGTCGACCGTTGGCTTCTGATCTTCTTCAGTATAAAAGACCACGCTGCGATACTGACTGCCAACGTCATTGCCCTGACGATCCATCGTGGTGGGATCATGCGTGGCAAAGAAGACGTCGAGGATGACTTCTAGAGGAACAGTCGTCTCATCAAACTCGACTTTGATAACTTCGACGTGACCAGTTGTACCGCTACATACTGCTTCATAATTGGCAGACACTGCATCACCGCCCATATAGCCTGAGACAACAGATTGTACGCCTTTCACGGACAAAAATACCGACTCAGTGCACCAAAAGCAGCCGCCGCCTAATACGATTGTTTGCATAGTTTTTTCCTATTATTATAAATATGGATTAAGCACTGTATTTGGTTGTAATGTTCTCATTTTTCAATGCCTCATTAGTCCTAGCGCTATTTATTCAGCTTAGCAGGCAAGCCAAAGGCAATAAGTAACAAACAGTAATGTTATAATGAGCTTTTGCTATCTCGCTTGTTTATCAACTGACAGTGACAAGCGAAACTATCAAGTAAAATACATCAAGTAACGCCTAATATAAGTTCTATTATCAAAAATGAGTCGCCCCATGAGCCAATCGCAGCCTGCTATCAAACATGACACCCTATTTGACAAACCGTTTACCACGCCGCTGGATAAGGCGGCACGCTTTTCATTCGATGAGCAGGTGGTGGCATGTTTCCCTGACATGATTCGCCGTAGTGTCCCTGGTTATGGTCAAGTTTTAGCGATGCTACCAATATTTGCCCGTCGTCATTGCAAGTATCGTCAGCAGAGCGATAGTGGTCAGCGCGTTAGTCGAATTTATGATTTGGGCTGCTCACTGGGTGCCGCAAGTATGACGCTGGCGGGCGAGTTTGAGCCGCAAGACTTGCAGATTAAGGCGATTGATATTTCGCCTGCGATGACGACCGAAGCCACAACGTTATTAAGTGACAATTATCCTGAGCATGACATCGAAGTGATCACTGCGGATATTCGCGACGTGGAGCTGGAACCCTGCGACATGGTTATTCTGAATTTAACGTTACAGTTTTTGCCAGCAGCCGATAGAGTCGCGATATTAGAGAAGATATATGCGGCATTAAGCGCAGGCGGCATACTGGTATTAACCGAAAAAACCCATGCCTTTGATGAGCAGTATGATGCATGGTTGGTTGAGCGTTATTATGACTTTAAACGTGCCAATGGCTATACCGAGATGGAGATCAGTGGCAAACGTAATGCGCTAGAAAACGTGCTGATTACCGATACGCTAGATGAGCATCATGCGCGGTTAGATCAAGTTGGCTTTCAACGTCATTTGACGTGGTTTCAGTTTTTAAACTTTGTCTCTATTGTGGCGTTTAAATAAACCTTACTTTTAACACAGTTATTTCTTAGTCAATACGGTAACCTGTTTTTATGCTCAACGACACAATCACGCACGCCGAACGCGAATTATATTTAACCTTATTAGAGCTGGCTCAGCAGTATCCAAGCGCTTACGAATGGCTGACGCGACTGCCAACATGGTTAAATGCGATCAAAGATAAAGCCAACTACGCTCATGCGCCTGCTTACCAAGCGTCAGTGGCACGTCTGCCACATTTGACGGTCAATCACGTCGATTTAAATAGTGCTACATTGACGATTGATACAAGTTTGAATCAGTCTCAATATAAACAAACCACCGCATTACTAAAGCAGCTCATGCCGTGGCGTAAAGGGCCGTTTCATATTGGTAATGATGAATCAGGTATTAAGATTGATACGGAATGGCATAGTGATTGGAAATGGCAACGGGTCGCACCGCATTTGAGTAGATTAGATGGTCGCCGCGTATTGGATGTCGGCGGAGGCTCGGGTTATCACGGCTGGCGGATGGCTGGCGCAGGGGCAGATACTGTTATTATTATTGATCCCTCTTGCTTGTTTTATCATCAGTTTATGGCGATTCGTCATTTTGTTGGTGGCGCGGATGCTCATGAGACAGGTCGCTACCGCACGCATTATATTCCTGTACCGCTTGAGGCATTGCCTGAGCACAGTCAGTTATTTGACACCGTGTTTAGCATGGGGGTGCTCTATCATCGTCAGTCACCATTCGAGCATTTACAGCAGCTTAGAGGCCAGCTCGTAAAAGGTGGCGAACTGGTGCTTGAGACGTTGGTCATAGAGGGCGATGCCAATACAGTACTGGTACCACATGATCGCTATGCGCAGATGAATAATGTGTACTTTTTACCGTCAGTGGCGGCATTGACAGGCTGGCTAGAAAAAGCAGGATTTGTCGATGTACGCTGCGTGGATGTCGCCGTCACCTCAACTGAGGAACAACGAAAAACGGAGTGGATGACATACCATTCATTAACAGATTTTTTAGACCCTAACGATGCCGCAAAGACTATCGAGGGCTATCCTGCGCCTATGCGTGCGACTTTGATCGCAAAAAGATAGCAGGTACCGTACTGGACAATACTAGGAAAAATAAGGTATTAGTGACTGTTGGAATTGCGCTGTATGGACGTAGAATGGTCAAACGTTTGCTAAGAGCGAAAAGTCGAGTACGGGAATGTGTCGAGGCTTTGCTGGTGGCGCATGGAATCTGCCAACTTACGTGAGTAAGGTCGTAGAAAATAATAGGAATGCTCACTAGATAGCCGTTTAAGACGAATACCTGATATCTTATTGACCATATTGGTTATGCGCTATATGTGTTTGCTGCATAATCAACACATAAAAAATGACCGTTTACATCAGCCATTTTTTGAAAGCGACTTCCATGACTATCTTAAGTATGAATCCCACAGAGCCTGCCCCTAGTGCCAAAAATATCCAGAATGTACCTGCGCGCCCAGCGTCAGATTTTTTGGAGATATCCCACATAATAAAGAATAAAAAAGCGATGAAAATCGGCAGTAAGACGTACAGTCCCCAACTGGTGACCGTACTGGCAGCAATAGCAAACATGGCGTAATCCTATGAAGTAGTAACGCATCTCCTATATTTTAGAAGAGCCGTACAAACCGCTATTATAACGTGGAAGCAGATAGGTATAAACGACTGCCCAGTGTTGGGCAACAGGAACGCTACAATTGAGCGTGCCATTCGCTGAGTTGCTGTATGTGCGTGATATCAACTTTGCGTCGTTAAGTATAAGCGAGTACGTGACCAATTTTTTATTGTCATCAATTATCAGTCGTAGCTGTCATAACAGTAAGATTTTGGTGCTAATTTTAGTGCAAATGGTGCAATACATCGTAAAGATTGTTATATTTACAGGTTACTTATCTTTTTACGTTATTTTATCCCTGCAATGTCGGTCGCTATTACCATAAACCGTTATTAATCGCTCGTATTTGCACCGCTTTTGTTGTCTATTTAATTGAGTTCAGATCCCTATGTCACAAGCCCAAATTGATACGCTTGCATCCCTATTTAACGATGCGATTCAAACCCTACAAGCAGATGGTACGCTACCAAGTGATTGGCAAAATAACAGCCAAATCACCCGTACTAAAGATCTTAGTCATGGCGATTTTGCCAGTAACATCGCGCTCACTGCGGCAAAGGCTGCCAAAGCCAATCCGCGCCAACTCGCTGAAAAAATTGTCAGCGCGCTGCCTGAGAATCAAGATATCCGTCAAGTAGAAATCGCAGGCCCAGGGTTTATCAACGTATTTCTAAATTCAGAGGCTAAATTTTCAGTACTAGACGATATCTTTAGCTTGCAAGATCGTTTTGGTTTGAGTGACCAGTTTGATGGTCAAAAGGTACAAGTCGAGTTTGTATCCGCGAATCCAACCTCAAGCCTGCATGTCGGTCATGGGCGCGGTGCGGCGTTTGGTATGAGCGTATCTAACCTATTAGAAGCTATCGGTTACGACGTCACGCGCGAGTATTACGTCAATGATGCTGGTCGTCAAATGGACATCTTGGCGACCAGTACCTATTTGCGTTATTTGGCTCTCAATGGTGAGCAAATCACGTTCCCAGTCAATGGCTACCAAGGTGACTATGTCAGCGATATCGCGCAGACACTAAAAATGCAACATGGCGATAGTTACGTACATGATTTTACACAAGTTGCCAAGGACGCACCAGAAGATGCTAAGTTTGAGATCAATGCTGATGGCGAAAAAACGCTCATCTCAGGTGATAAAGAAGCGCATATTGATGGTTTGATTGCGAATAGCAAAGCCTTGCTTGCTGACAGCTATGCGCTATTCTTGAATGCGGCATTGAGTAGTATTTTGGCGGATATCAAAGACGACCTAAATGACTTTGGTGTGAGCTATGAGTGCTGGTTCAGTGAGCGCTCTATCGATAGTGAGATTGAGCCTGTACTTCAGATACTTGATGACAAAGGCTACTTATACGAAAAAGACGGCAATATCTGGTTCAAATCGACTGACTTTGGTGATGAGAAAGACCGCGTAGTGCGCCGTGCCAATGGTCAGTCGACGTACTTTGCTTCTGACATCGCTTATCACAAAAACAAGTTTGATCGCGGTTTTGATAAAGTCATTAACGTGTGGGGCGCTGACCACCATGGTTATGTGCCACGCGTAAAAGCGGCGCTGCTCGCGTTAGGTATTGATGCAGAGCGCCTTGATGTCGTATTGGTTCAGTTTGTAGCGTTATGGCGCGGCAGTGAAAAAGTACAAATGTCTTCACGCTCAGGGCAGTTTGTTACCTTACGCGATCTGCGCGCAGAAGTCGGCAATGATGCGGCGCGTTTTTACTATGTTGCCCGTAAGCCTGAAGTGCATATTGATTTTGATCTGGAGCTTGCCAAATCACAGAGTAAAGACAACCAAGTGTATTACATTCAGTATGCTCATGCGCGCGTCTGCCGCGTATTAGAAAAGCTACAAAGCAATGGTCTTGCGGTAGATGATACCGTTGGTTTAGCGCAGCAAGACCTGCTTAATGCGCCCAATGAAGATGAGCTGATTAAGCTATTGGCAGGCTATCCAGCAACGCTATTACGTGCAGCGACAGGCTATGAACCACACGTCTTGACTAATTATCTAAAAGAGCTTGCTGCATTATTCCACGGCTGGTACGACACCAATCGTATCTTGCCGGTCAGTGTCACATCAGGTGAGACGCCAAGTGCTGACGAGCTGGACTTAATGCAAGCGCGTTTGCGTTTGTCCAAAGCTGTTAGACAAGTATTAGCGAACGGCCTTGGTCTGCTAGGCTTGTCTGCACCCTCTGCTATGTAATAACTTTTTACTACGTGAAATAAGTGTAGACAGCTGATAGCATTAATTCGATGATGATAGTTAAATTCAGTAGGGAGAACGAGATCCATGCTAGCCAAAAAACCCAAAGGCGCAACAGAAAAGCGCAAATCAAGTAGCGTATCAGGCTTATTGTGGATGTTTGTTGGGGCCGTATTGACTCTTATGATAGGGGTGTTTATCTACCTCTCACCATTATTTAACTTTAGCCCCGCGGATAGTAGTGCTGAGAACGATCCTGACAGACAAGTACAGCCACGTGTGGATACTGATACTGATAATGGTGATTATGAGTTCTATGATATTTTGCCCAATCAAGAGATGGCAACCATCCCTGATGAAGATATCGCAGAAATCGATAATGATCAAATAGGGGATATCGACGAGTTCGAACCAGATGTTGTGGTGACTCAACCAGAAGGTACGTCGACCAATGGCGTAGACGGTACTGGTAGCTTTGGTAGTGCCGACAATGCTGCAGGTGATAGTGGTAATGATGCCGCGAACGATGATATTGTAATTGTTGAAGAAGATGCGACTTATGACGGAACGCCGCCAGCTAGTAGTAATCCTACAACTCGAAACAACACTGCAGGAGCAGGTACAGCAAGTATCCAAGCGGCTAAGCCTGCTGCGACTTATATCTTGCAGATCAATAGTTTTAGTGATGCAGATGAAGCAGATCGCCGCCGCGCCCAAGTGCTGATGGCAGGTGTTGATGCTAGAGTAATCAAAAACACCACAGGTAATGGCTTACCGATCTATCAGGTAATCTCGCGTCCGTTAAATAACCGTCAAGCAGTGACAACAGCACAGCAGCGCCTACAAAACAATGGTATTGATTCTATTATCGTTGAACAGCGCCGCTAAACGTGTACGTATCAGGTGAGTCTGTAAAGAAAAAAGCGTCATAATGACGCTTTTTTTATCTCTTTATTTTATCAAACCCTCATAACGATTTTATCCAATTGCAACGTTCACAAAGAGTACGGTTATGGCAGTATCTCACCCAGCGGCACCGCAAGTCGGCATTATCAGAGCATTCTTTCAAAAATATTTTATCGACGCCTTTACTGGTATGGCGTTAGGGCTATTTGTCACGTTGATCGCTGGTCTAATTATCTCTCAAATCGGTGGTTGGTTGGATCTGCCAGCACTGGTCGCTGTCGGCAAGCTTGCTTCGATATTGATGGGGGCAGGTATCGGTGTCGGTATCGCTTACTACCTAAAAGCACCAACGCTTGTGATGCTCAGTTGCCTTGTAGCAGGTATGCTGGGTGCGCATTCTGAGGCATTGATGGCAGGGACGCTATTTACGCCGCAAGAGGTTGGGCCTGCCACCTTTGTGGCATTACCGGGTAATCCAATAGGAGCATATTTGACCTCGGTGTTTGCCTATCGTGCGGGTACGTGGATCGCTGGCAAAACCAAGCTTGATATTTTATTGGTGCCTTTAGTAGTGTGCGGTGTTGCGTTATTGGTTTGTGCGCTACTCAACCCACCCATCGTGGCAGGGGTTGCGGCTATCGGACAGGGTATTCATGCGGCAACTGAATTACAGCCATTACTAATGGGTATTGTCATTGCCGTTGTGGTCGGTATCCTATTAACCTTACCGACATCGAGTGCTGCCATTTGTATCGCGATTGGTCTTGGTGGTTTGGCGGGCGGTGCTGCCGTGGTTGGCTGCGCAGCGCATATGATTGGTTTTGCTGTCGCTAGTTTTAAGGATAATGGCGTTAGCGGTGTGATATCTCAGGGTCTGGGCACCAGTATGCTGCAGATTCCCAATGTACTAAAAAAGCCATTAATTCTACTGCCTGCTGTCATTGCGAGTGCCATCGTAGGTCCTATCGCGACTGTCGGTTTTGAGCTGGCTTGTACCGCGACAGGAGCGGGCATGGGTACGGCTGGTTTGGTCGGGGTGTTCGGAGTCATCGAAGCATCACAAGAAATCATGAGTACAGGTCAGCTGTGGACAGCGATTATTCTATTAATGTTTGTATTACCTGCGGTGATTGCAGGTGTGGTTGCTTATATTATGCGCCGTATGGGCTGGTTGGTTGCTGGAGATATGAAGCTGCCTTAATACTCAAAATGTCGAATTAAGATATTACTGACAGTATCAAAACGCCTTGTGGTCTGCAGTTAACAACTCTCAAAAAGCCCAGCTATTATCGCAGCTGGGCTTTTTGTATACAGGGTCGTGCAACTGTCATGTTACAAAGGATGCTTATAGCCTATTACTCAACTGCTTTGGGCTTCTTATGGCGACGCGGCTTTAGCTTAAGAGAGAGCTGATGAAATTCAGTTAGGATTTGACTGTAGTGCGATGGAAATACCCGCTGAATGGCGTCAATCATTTTGGCATCATTACCAATTAAGCAGCGCTGCTGATTGGTCGCTGCTGCATGCAAAATAATCCAAGCGGCTTCACTGGCATCGAATTTTAAGAACTTATTAAAGCTTCTGATGGCTTTGGGTCCAGTGCTCATGCCAATATCATGGATGCTCTCGTTACCGCGCGCACTATTGGCAATATTGGTCTTGATGCCACCTGGGTGAATACAGGTTGCTGATACCCCGCAGCGCTGGATGTTTAACTCTTGGCGTAAGCTCTCTGTGAAGCCACGTACCGCAAACTTACTAGAGTTATAGGCAGATTGTGACGGCTGCGCTGTCAGCCCAAACAGACTTGAGATATTGATAATATGACCATGCTCCCTCAACTGACTCTGCTGCACACTGTTTTTTATCAAAGGTAAAAAGGCTTTAGTACCATAGACCACGCCCCAAAAGTTGATATTCATTACCCATTCAAGCTCACTGATACTGCTACCTTCAACCGTAGAGTAGAGCGCCACACCTGCGTTATTAAAGATAAAATTCACTTTGCCATGATCGCTCATGACACTATCAGCCCACGTTTCTACAGCTTTATTATCTGATACATCGAGTACAGTCATCGTAATGTTGACATCATAACCGCTGAGTAACTGTTTGGTCTCTGCCAGCTGTTCAGGATTGATATCTGATAGCGCGACATGACAGCCCATTTTTGCTAGATGAATCGCCAGCTCACGTCCCATACCAGACCCTGCGCCCGTGATGGCAGCGACATGATTACGATAATAAGCAGCAATATCAGCATCATCTAGTGAGTCTGTGTGGGAGGAAAATGGCAGGTGCTGGCGCAATGATGTCGCCATAGTAGTCACATGAGTGAGCATAATAAACAGTCCTTTGTATTATTAATAACGAGTATTCGCAGATGCTATAAATATTGGAGTGTAGCAATGGAATAAGGATCGAATCCGACTATCTACATTAGCATGATTCATGATGAGGTCTACTTGCGATTGATAAACGCGGCTGTCATTTTGTGAGAGATGGTCCATTATCTCTAAAATATGATGTCGCTACGTCTTATTACGATATGAAGCCCAATTGAGAGTTTTTCAGATAATTCAGATGATAAATAGGCATAAAAAAAGCGCCTCAGCTTATTTAGCTAGGCGCTTTTTTGAATAGCTCATTACTAATAATGAGTTATCTAAGGCTTGATATACATTAAGCAATTTTAGGGATTTTGCCTTCATTGATAACTTCTGCATCAACCATAACGGTTTTGGCGTTTTCCATAGAAGGCAGCTCGTACATGGTCTCAAGCAAAGCGTTTTCTACGATAGAACGTAGACCGCGCGCGCCAGTTTTACGCTCCATGGCTTTTTTAGCAATGGCATCAAGCGCTTCTTGCGTAAAGCTAATATCAGCCCCTTCCATATCGAACAAGTACTTGTACTGTTTGACCAGTGCGTTCTTAGGTTCAGTCAGGATTTGTACCAGTGCTTCTTCATCAAGCTCTTTTAGTGCCGCAAGTACAGGTAGACGACCGATCAGCTCGGGGATAAGACCAAACTTGATCAAATCCTCTGGCTCAACTTCTTGTAGCAAGTCTGAGCTGCGACGACTGTCATCTTTTGAGCTGACATCAGCGTTAAAGCCGATACCGCCTTTTTCGGTACGCTGCTGAATGACTTTATCCAGTCCAGCAAATGCGCCGCCCACGATGATTAGGATGTTGCTAGTATCAACTTGGATCAGCTCTTGCTGTGGGTGCTTGCGACCACCATGCGGTGGAATCGCAGCAACCGTACCTTCGATAAGCTTTAACAGTGCTTGCTGTACGCCTTCACCTGATACATCACGAGTGATCGATGGATTGTCACCTTTTTTACTGATCTTATCGATCTCATCAATATAGATGATACCTTGCTCAGCTTTTGCCACGTCGTAGTCAGAGGCTTGTAACAGCTTTTGTACGATGTTCTCAACGTCCTCGCCGACATAACCAGCTTCAGTCAAGGTCGTGGCATCAGCCATCGCAAATGGCACATCAAGTAGACGAGCTAACGTTTGGGCTAGCAATGTCTTACCAGAACCCGTTGGGCCTATCAGCAAGATGTTACTTTTCGCCAACTCTACCATAGCGTCATCAGCACCAATTTTGGCTTTTTTGCTGTCATTAGCGAGTGTTTGGCTAACTTTTAGACGTTTGTAATGGTTGTAGACCGCAACAGACAAGGCTTTTTTGGCAGCGTCCTGACCGATGACATACTCATCAAGCTTGGCACGCAGCTCCTTTGGCGTTGGTAGCTTTTTGTTGACCCACGAGGTATCCACGTCACTATCGTCATCACTATATTCTGCGCTATCGGCGATTAGATCCGTACATAGTTCAATACATTCATTACAGATATTGGCATCGTCGGCAGCAATCAGCTGCTGTACATCACTTTTGGCTTTGCCGCAAAACGAACACTGCGGGGTATTATCTTCTGCCATAAAAGGCGCTCCTAAAGTTTAAAACTGGTTAGTCTATTTGCGTCACATCGATGGCTATATTGGTTAAACGCTCATACCTGCTTACTATCTATCAGATATGAGCTATCAGGTATGAGCGACATATTGATCTACCATAATACAAACAGACTATAACTATTTTTATGATTGTACCCTCATTTGAGAGGCATAATACTTATCGGTAGATTACAAAGATTCAGGGCGACGCTCTAATACTTCGTCAACCAATCCGTATTCTTTTGCTTCATCAGCATCTAACCAATAATCACGTTCAACATCTTTTTCGATTTTTTCGATTGGCTGACCGGTACGCTCAGCTAAGATTTTATTTAGACGTGCACGAGTTTTGAGGATTTCACGAGCATTAATTTCGATATCAGTCGCTTGACCTTGCGCACCGCCTGATGGCTGGTGAATCATGACACGCGCATTAGCAAGTGAGTAGCGCTTGCCTTTTTGACCAGCGGCCAATAGGAATGAACCCATGCTGTAAGCACCGCCCATACAAATGGTCGATACTTCAGGTTTGATGAAGTTCATGGTATCAAAAATTGCTAGGCCTGCGCTTACTGAGCCGCCTGGTGAGTTGATATATAAATGGATATCTTTGTCAGGGTTTTCAGCTTCTAAGAATAGTAGCTGTGCGACGATAAGATTTGCCATATTGTCTTCGACCTGTCCGGTCAAAAAGATAACGCGCTCACGTAATAGACGTGAAAAAATATCAAACGAGCGTTCACCGCGTGAGGACTGCTCGACCACCATTGGTACTAAAGCGCTTTGAATGTTTTGCGCGCTTTGTACTTCATTGTGCGCACTCATGAGCATATCAAAATGTGGGTTAGCAGTGATGCGATCATAATCTGTCATAGAGAGGTCCTATCGATAAAAGTATAAAATAAAAATGGTTTGAGTAATTTTATTGTCTAGTAGGTTTTGAACTAATGGATAGTTTATAGGGGGTCTGTGCCCACTATTCAAGCCTATAAAAACGGTTTGTGCACAAAATAGAGGAAAAAATAACTATCCTCTGTTTTTATATTTTCTGTATGAACTAAAAAAGAACTTTTTGATAACAAATATGTGAATAAAGTCAGTAGTGGCTTAAGTGTTTTTTACAGCGTTTTTCACAATGTTTGACTCAAATGATTACTATAGTATTTCGCCTTGATACAGATATCCTGAGTCTCATGCCAGCCTACTTTTAACATAGAATACCTGATTAACAGCATGACAATCTACCTATCTTGCTAAGGCGCGTCTCTAATCCAAACTTTTATCACCATTTTTAAAATAGGGACACGCCCTAGTCAATTTTATGAGTGGGGAAATATCTTTATAGTTTTCCGTTCGACTTTGTAATTAAATATGCCTAGTGTGGCGTGAAGAATGAACAGGATATGCCCAAAGAATAGCAACCATGCATATGACATATCGGTCAATAGCTCTGTTGAAAAATGGTGCATATACTCATTAGAGCGCCATGGTTTGGTGCAAGTATAGCTAACTGTCCATGTATAACGAGTCCCAAAATCGGGTAAGAAAATAGCCAAACTGTTGTTGCTGTTTTCTTAAACGAATACAGGAAACAAAAACCAATGCAAAATCACGGTGTTGGATAGACAGACTGATTTTTACAGCACTAGGCCGATACAAGTTGGCACAATGCTTGTATAAATAGTAGTATTGATGGTTTTTTACGTTATGTGACCTAGTTTTTATGTTGACAGCACTCTAGTTGCAACTGCTAAATAATGATGGTTGTGTAAGACGCTAGATCATATTTGATGAGTATATAAGATGAGTTGGGCTTCCTCCTTAGCATTGAGTTTTGACGCTGTTAAACGTACGACTACCCAAGGCGCATCTATTGATAAGACGCGGCTGTATCACCGAAAGCACACAGGCGCGCTTATGGTACAGCGTGCGCTTTATCCTGAACCGAGTGTACAACAAGGTATTTGTCATATATTGATGCTATATCCACCAGCAGGTATTGCAGGCGGTGATACCCTGACGATAGACTTACGTTTAGATCAGGGCAGCCATGCTGTTATCACTACCCCAGGCGCCGGTAAATGGTACGGCAAGGATAGTAAATTGCCAGCTAATACCGTGACAGACGAGATGGCTACCTATGCCAGTCAGAATGTACAGGCCAAACTTGAAGCAGATACTCGTTTGGAGTGGCTGCCACAAGAGAGCATTATTTATAATGAAGCCAATATGCATGCGACGAGTCGCTTTGATTTAGCGGATTCATCTAGCTTGCTAACCTGGGAGATCAGCGTGTTTGGGCGACAAGCGTATGATGAACAGTTCCTACAAGGGCGTTATCATACTGGCTTACGCATTTACCGAGAAGGTAAAGTCGTCGTTGCTGAACGTGTAGATCAGTCTGCCCAAAGTCGTTGGTTTACCTCAAACTTGGGACTAGCGAGCCATCATATTTATGGGTCGTTTTGGGCAGTGCCAAGTTTGAGTGATGTCCATGATAATCCTACATTGTCTGCCTCTCAGCCAACGCAATCAGACGAGACTGCACAAGCAGCTACCAAACAAGCATTAACGCGCTATCTAGACCACACCATAGCAGCATTACGTCAAGTCATTGCTCAAGCTGAACTGCCCGTCTATTGCACTCATAATAGTCAAGCGGTTAATATCCGTTATATTGGCTCAGATGTGCGCGACTGTTTTGAAGCGTTTTATCAGCTCAGAGAGGCTTTACGTGAGCACTGGTGGCAGCTTGAGCGTTGTCGCCCGCGTATTTGGGACACCTAAGCTTGCATTTACTGTCACCAAAGTTGAAGAATACTGAAGCTAATTACTGAGGCTAATTACTGAGGCTAAGTGGTGCTAAGTCTGTTTTGGGCAGTATATAATGTTGGCCAAACTCTAGCCTGCTATAAATAATAATGACAAATATAACAAGGATCTGCCATGCATCTGACCCCAACAGAAAAAGACAAACTCATGCTGTTTACCGCAGGTATGGTGGCTGAGCGCCGCAAAAATCGCGGTGTTAAGCTGAACTATCCAGAAGCCATCGCTTATATCAGTATGCTACTGATGGAAGGGGCTCGAGATGGTAAGCGAGTTGCTGAATTGATGAGTGAAGGGGCAACCTATCTATCTGCCGATGACGTTATGGAAGGGGTGGCAGAGATGGTCGATGAGGTGCAAATCGAGGCGACATTCCCTGATGGTACCAAACTGGTCACCGTGCATCATCCCATCGTGTAGTTCTGTCTATCACTGTCTACCACCGAAATGATTACTCCAAAATAAGGCGGCTCCCATGCAAGCAGGTGAATACAATATAAAAGATGGCGATATTATCTTAAACCAAGGGCGACAGGTGCAGACCATCAGTGTCAGCAACACTGGGGATAGACCTATCCAAATTGGCTCGCATTATCATTTCTACGAGGTCAATGATGCGCTGAGTTTTGATAGAGAGTCGACCCGCGGATATCGCCTAAATATTATCTCTGGGACAGCAGTTCGTTTTGAGCCAGGACAATCGCGAGAAGTAGAATTGGTGGCCTACGCAGGCAAACAGGAAGTCTACGGTTTTGCGGGTCGCATCATGGGTAATGCACAGCCAAATGAAGAATCAGATACGTCTCATGACAAAGCACCAGTAACCACTTCGCAAAAGCGAGTAAGCCGGCAGATTTATGCTGAGCATTTCGGTCCGACCACTGGTGATAAAGTACGCCTTGCTGACACGGAGCTTTGGTTACAGGTTGAGGCGGACTTGACCAGTCACACAGATATGGATCAAACGCAGACGTCGCAAAGCGATGAGGGTATTAGCAAAACCACAGAGATCAAGGGTGAGGAAGTCAAGTTTGGCGGTGGTAAAGTCATCCGTGATGGTATGGGGCAAGGGCAGTTGTTAGGGGCAGAAGTTGCTGACACAGTGATTACCAACGCATTAGTTGTGGACTATACAGGCATTTATAAAGCCGATATCGGTATTAAAGATGGTCGTATCAGTGCTATTGGTAAAGCGGGCAATCCTGACATTCAGCCTGCCATCGATATCCCTATTGGCGGCGCGACTGAGATCATCGCTGGTGAAGGAAAGATTCTCACTGCAGGGGGCGTTGATAGTCATATTCATTTCATCGCGCCCCAGCAGTGTGAGACGGCGCTGATGTCGGGAGTGACCACGATGCTGGGCGGTGGTACAGGCCCTGCCCAAGGAACACTCGCTACCACCTGTACGCCAGGAGCATATCATATTGCCTCAATGCTAAAATCTACTGATAGTATCCCTATGAATATTGGGCTATTGGGTAAAGGCAATGTGAGTGTTCCCAAACCGATTGCTGAGCAAATCGAAGCAGGGGCGGTCGGACTGAAACTCCATGAGGATTGGGGTACGACGCCGCAAGCTATCGATAATTGTTTGAGCGTCGCTGATGATTATGATGTGCAGGTCGCCATCCATACCGATACGCTAAATGAGAGTGGCTATCTTGAGAGCACGCTAGGCGCATTTAAAAACCGCTGTATTCATACCTTTCATACCGAAGGTGCGGGCGGTGGTCATGCACCCGATATTCTAAAGGCGATTGGCGAGTCGCATGTGCTGCCATCCTCAACCAACCCAACGCGTCCATATACCGTCAACACCATTGATGAGCATCTCGATATGCTGATGGTTTGTCATCATTTAAGTCCTGCTATCGCAGAAGACGTGGCCTTTGCCGAAAGCCGTATTCGTCAAGAAACCATCGCGGCTGAAGACATCTTGCACGATTTGGGTGCGATTTCGATGATGAGTAGTGACTCGCAAGCGATGGGGCGGGTGGGCGAAGTGGTCATTCGTACGTGGCAAACGGCGCATAAAATGAAAGTTCAGCGCGGGCATCTTGCTCCAGATGCGACAGCAGAAACCGAGCACCAAAACCAGCGTATCACGCTGACAGACTACGACCAAAACGTGGACAATGATAACTTCCGTATCAAACGCTATATCGCAAAATACACAATCAATCCTGCGATCACGCATGGTATTAGCGATATGGTCGGCTCAATTGAGGTAGGTAAATGGGCAGATATGGTGCTATGGTCACCTAAATTTTTTGGGGTAAAGCCTGAGTGCATCATCAAAGGTGGTCTCATCGCTGCGGTGCCGATGGGTGATATTAATGCCTCTATTCCTACGCCTCAGCCCGTACATTATCGTCCTATGTTCGCGTCGTATCCAAAATCGGTTGCCCAAACCAGTATTACCTTTATGTCGCAAGCCGCCATCGATAAGCAGGTCGATAAACAGCTTGGATTGACCAAAGTCATTCAGCCTGTACATGGAATCCGTCAAATTCGTAAAAGCGATATGCGCTTTAACAGCTACTGCCCTGATATGGATATCAATCCTGAGACCTATGAGGTGCGCGCTGATGGTAAGACACTTACTTGTGAGCCAGCTGAGGTACTACCCATGGCGCAGCGCTACTTTTTATTTTAGGCCTTATGACGCACGTTTTTAGGATTTTTAAAAGAGCGAACCATAGACCATGTATGCCAATGGTTAGGGGGTGTTTTGAGTGTGATCTTGCCTTCATTGCCAACAATTTTACCATTCAAATTATAGACCGATAGTTTGAGCAACAGTAAACAGAGCCTTATATTTATGAAAATATTTAATACCCGTTTAAGCGCACCTAACGACACACAACAAGCGCAGCTAACAGCGCAGTATCAAGCGGATGATTACCTGCTACTGGACTTTGACACGCGCCAGCATACACGCTTTAGAGCAGTTACTGCAGCAGGCACAGCTGTTGGTATTGATCTGCCTCGTACAGGGGTGTTAAAAGGAAATGATGTGCTTAGTAATGCAGCAGGAGACTTGATACAAATCATCGCCAAACCGCAAGCAGTGACTAAAGTGACGGCCAACGATGATTTTTTACTCATGAAAGGCGCTTATCATTTGGGCAATCGTCATGTGCCGTTGATGTTTGAGCACAGTTTTGATCAGGATGATGCAGGCTATGCGCTGTATTTTGAAAACGATCATGTGCTGGCTCAAATGCTCGAAAACTTAGGGTTATATACTGAGTCCACGTCCGTACCGTTCGAGCCTGAGACAGGGGCCTATCAGACAGGACAAGGGCATGCACATAGCCATTCTCACGCGCACTCTCATTCGCATGCAAGCAGCCACTCTCATTCGAGTAGCGACTCACACAGTCATTCCCATAACCATGATGAGGCATCTGTAGGTCATTCACATGATGGTTAATACCAGCACGCAATCTACTCAATCCGTCCAACTGGGACAGCTATTGATGCTGGCATCAAGTAATTTGCCAATCGGGAGCTATACCTATTCGCAAGGTGTAGAGTCAGCGATTGAGTCAGGGGTTATCTCTGACGAAGCCAGTACACTTGCATTTATGCAGGACTATTTAGAGCTTGCAGTGATTGGCTACGAGCTACCACTATTAGGGCTAATAATGTGTGCGCTCGGTGGAGGACATGAGGCGCTGGCAAACGAGGTAGCACATGACTACCATGCCAGCCTCGAGAGTAAAGAGTTTGTGCTTGAGTCCCAACAGTTGGCACAGGCGATGGTATCTTGGCTTAATGAAGTTTTAAATCTGGGCGTACCTACAGAGCTACCTGAAGATGGCTTTTTGCCACTTTTCGCTCATATTGCTCAGCATTGGCAACTACCACTAGCGCAGTCAATGACTACCTATGGATTTGCGCAATTAGAGAATATGGTGCTCGCCGCTGTAAAGACCGTACCGCTAGGACAGATGGCAGGTCAACGTATTTTATGGCAATTACAAAACAATCTCGGCGTTCAAGTTGATGCGTTGAGCGGTGACGTAAAACAAGCCTTTGATGATGTAATCACGTCAGCAAACGCTACCCATGCTTTGGATATGAATGAAGATCAGGTTTGTCAAAAACTGTGTCAAGACCTCTATGAGAGCCTCAACATCTCTAACAACTTGCCCAATCTAGCTATCCTCTCGAGTATGCATGAGGAGCAATACAGCCGGTTATTCCGCTCATAATTTTACATTTGTTTCTATTTACAGTTATTCCTATATGAATCCTCTAAGGAGCTTACGATGTCTCTAACCCCAATAAAACCAAAAAATACTCAAGCCATACCCGACTCAGCTATTGATAGTGAGAGCTCACATCAGCCTGCTTTATCGTGTTTACGCCTTGGTATTGGCGGGCCAGTCGGCAGTGGTAAAACGGCTTTGACCTTGAGACTATGTCAAAACCTGCGTGATACGATCAATATGGCAGTTGTCACTAACGATATTTACACCAAAGAAGATTCACAGTTTTTGACCCGTAATAACGCCATGCCAGCTGAGCGTATCCGCGGCGTTGAGACAGGCGGCTGCCCGCACACAGCCATTCGCGAAGATGCGTCTATCAATCTGACCACCATTGCCGAGCTGCAAGCGACCTTTGACGGCTTGGAGATGATCATCATCGAGTCAGGTGGGGATAACTTGGCCGCGACTTTCAGCCCAGAACTGTCTGATTTGACCTTATATGTCATTGATGTCTCTGCAGGCGACAAGATACCGCGTAAAGGTGGCCCCGGTATTACCAAATCTGATCTACTGATTATCAATAAGACCGATCTTGCACCTATGGTTGGCGCGTCGCTTGAGGTAATGGAACGCGATGCCAAAAAAATGCGCGGTGATAAGCCTTTTGTCTTTAGCAATATGAAAACAGGTGACGGTTTAGATGAGATTATTGACTTTATCAAAGAGCACGGCATGCTTGCGTAGCTTAGGCATATCCTTAGTCCGAATCCTTCACCATCGAAAATACAACATGAATAAAAAGGAACAAACCACATGACAAGATGTACAAAAGAGCTTGATGTCAAAAATGCTAAATTTTCACAGAGGTTGTCTACTCGTAGTCTCGTAGTTGGTTCATCGACATTGGCAACGTTGTCTGTGGTGCCGTCGCTGGCACAAGCACACTCAGGGCATATTCATTCGACTGCTACGCAAGCGCCATCGTTCTTGGGTACGTTGCAAGCGGGACTGATGCATCCAGTGACTGGCCTTGATCATCTATTTTTGGCAGTAGGCATGGGCATGTTGTTTTATGGGTTACAAAAGCAGCGCTTAGGTATGATGTCATTGACGGCAGGGTTGTCGTTAGGTGCAGTATTAGGCACGGTTGGTGTCTTGATCGGTGGTATTGGGTTTGCAGCCTCATCTGGGCTGATCGAAGTCGCCATATCATTATCGGTAGTCGTGTTGGCGATGGTTTTGATGAGTCAAAAAAGCAGACAAGAAGCATTCTCTGCGCAGACCCATACAGCACGTACGCCAAACATCCAGCAGTTGTCACTGTTTGGCTTTGGTGGTCTAGCAGTCTTTCACGGGTTGGCACATGCGCTTGAAGTGCCAGCGAATGTTGGTGTGAGCGGTCAGCTGGGTTTTTATGCAGGGATGATGGTCACGATGCTAGCGCTATATGCAGTTGGTACGCTAGTTAGTCAACAGTTGCAGCAACGATTTAGCGATAGCTTATGGTTACAGCGCGGGGTAGTACTGCTAGGGTTGAGCGCCGTATTTGCGCCTGTTTTGGTATAAGGCGCGTTTTATAGTACAAGTACGATGCTTGTAGGTTCGATAGTTGCGACTAATTTCATCTAGTTAACGAATGCCACAAAAAATGCGCCCCCGATTAAAAGGTCGGGGGCGCATTTTAGTTTTGATAATAGACTACAGCATATCTAAAAAGACAGCTTGTCGTATCAATTACATTGCTTGCTGCTGTTGTTGCTGAGCGGCTAGCAAGTCTTGGTAGCTAACTTCTTTGTCAGTGACTTTACCTTGTTCGATCAAGTAATCTACTACTTGGTCTTCTAGTACTACAGACTCAATGTTAGCACGCTGCTGCTTGTCATTGGTGTAGTACTCGATAACTTCTGCTGGATCTTCGTAGTTTTCAGCGGCTTCTTTGATGAAGGTTTCAACACGCTCTTGATCTACTTCTAGACCTTTGGTATCGATAACACGGGCAACGATGATACCAAGACGGGCAGCACGTAGCGCTTGCTCTTCAAATAGCTCATTTGGTAGCATGTCTTTATCGAAGCTATCAGCATTCGCACCGAACTGCTGAGAAAAACGTTGCATCATCATGTTGCGTTGACGCTCGATTTCTTGCTCTAGCATCGCGTTTGGTACGTCAAATTCGTTCTTTTCTAACAATGCGTCAAAAGTCGCTTGCTTAACTTGGCTACGCGCAGCATTTTTGATTTCGCGTTCCATGTTTTTGCGTACGTCTTCTTTCAACTTCTCAACGCCGCCCTCGGTCACGCCAAATAGCTCTAGGAACTCTTCGTTAATTTCAGGTAGCTTAGATTTTTCAACCAGTTTTACATTGATTTTGAACTGAGCTTCTTTACCAGCTAGGTTCTCAGCTTGGTAGTCTTCTGGGAAAGTCACGTCGATAGTTTTTTCTTCGCCAGCTTTCATGCCTTTAATACCAGCTTCAAAACCTGGGATCATCTGGTTGCTACCGATAACCAATTTGAAGTCCTCGCTAGAGCCGCCTTCGAATTTTTCGCCGTCGATAGAGCCTTCAAAGTCAAAAGTCACTTGGTTGTCTTTTGCCGCCATGCCCTTTTTCTCAACGAATTCTTCACGTTGCTTTTGTAGGTTTTCGATCATGGTGTCAACGTCTTCTTCACTCACTTGTGCAGTGTGACGCTCAACTTCGATCTCATCGATACCTTGTACGTCTACTTCTGGGAAGATTTCAACAGTAGCTTGATATACCAAGAAATCGTCTTCAAGTTTTACGTCGTCGATGTTAGGCATGCCAACAGCGCGGATGTCTTCAGATTTGATCGCTTCAAATACAGTATCACGGATGACATCGTTGATAACTTCTTGTTGAATGCCAGCACCGTACTGAGAGCGGATGTGTGACATAGGGACGTTACCTTTACGGAAACCGTCAATCTTGGCAGTTTTCGCAACTTGGCGAATACGGCCTTCAACTTTGTTTTGAATTTTTTCAACGGGCACTTTAACCGTTAGCTGGGTTTCTTTATTAGATAGCTTGTTAGTTGTGACTTGTAAATCTGTAGCCATGTTAATTACACCTTTAGGATTAAGTAGTACGTTTGATTAATGAAATAGTACTTAGGGTTAAATTGTAATAGACAGACCGCGCCTCAAATTACGGGCATGTACGACGGGCTGCCGTTGGAATAAATAGGGGATAGTGATAAGTTCGCAACCTCAAAATCAGCACCAGTAGCCATCGCCGCTGATACTCATTAAGATAACGCTGTCCAAGTTGCAGACACTATCAAATATCAATCATAAACCGTTAATGCAGCGCATAATAACGCTTTTTGGTGAATTATACAGCCAAATAACGGCTTTCAACAAAATTTTAAAAGTAGAACAGTATAATCTATCTGTTTATTAAAGTAAAAATTATCTCTTTAACGCCATGTTTTCTTATGTTGCTGTTTTTATTAAGCACGCTTATCAAGTCAGTTGGGTAAGTTTAGGCCAGCTGTTTCAATAACTGCTGGATTGCCTGACCACGATGACTGATGCGGTTTTTGTCAGTAGCGCTGAGACTCGCGGCACTGGCTTGAAAGTCAGGTAACCAAAACAATGGATCATAGCCAAAGCCGCCGTCACCATGCAGCGTCTCCAAAATCTCGCCGTGCCATAGACCTTGAGCAATAATCGGCAGCGGGTCATCAGCATGACGTACCATGGCTAGCACACAAACAAACATGCCCTCAATTGGGGTATCAGGTTGGGCTGTGCGTAATGGCTGTAAGTCAGCGATGAGTTTGGCGTTATTCTTGGCATCATTACCGTGCTCACCTGCATAGCGAGCTGAATAGATGCCAGGGGCATTACCTAGTGCCGGCACACACAGTCCTGAGTCGTCAGCAATAGCAGGCAGTCCGCTGATACGGCTGGCGTGACGGGCTTTGATAATGGCGTTCTCTACAAAGCTCAGGCCATCCTCAACCGCATCGTCAATATCGAGCTGACCTTGCGGGACAATCGTTACGTTCAGATTGGCTTCAGCAAATAGTCGTTTAAATTCAGCCAATTTGCCTTTATTATTACTGGCGAGTACCCATTGGTCATCGGAGGTCGACTCAGTAGAAAGTAAAGAGGGGTCAGTGGTGCTCATATAGACATTCCGTTAGGTGAGTAGCGATGATTTGATCGACCTTGATAGCTATGTTGTGACTGTATTACGCTTGATAGCGTATGGCTATACGATGGTGGTGATTATCATTAAATGAATAACCAATTGCTATGCAAATTATGCGGGCTATAACATTTGGTAACTGATATTATTGGCTACTGTTGCTATAATGGTTTCTAAGCTACAGTGAATAAAATTTTATAGCTTGTGAACATTAAGTTAATAAAAGTCTATAGGGTTAGACACTTAGCCTTTAGACAAAGAATAATAGCAATAAGTAATAGCTAGATTAATTTTGGACTCATAATAATACGTGATACTGTGTTAAGCAATAACGTGTATTAAACGATCAAATTCATTTCAAACAATAAACTCAGCCAATTTAGCTCGATATTGTTTATGTCTTTAGTACGCATCTTCTTAGGGTAGTTCTGTTTTTAGGCTTGCCTATCGACAGAAATACTAACTTTGATGATATATTTCCGAGATATAAACAGTATGAGTGGCCAAATAAGCAAGGATAAAATAATTATGTCAAACATTACATTGCCAGACCTACCATATGCAAAAGACGCACTAGAGCCACATATCAGTGCCGAGACGCTAGAATACCATCATGATAAGCATCATGCTGCTTACGTAAATAAGCTAAAAGACTTGCTACCAGGTTCTGGTCTAGAAGACAAAACATTGCCAGAAATTATCAAGGCAGCTTCTGAAAGCGAAAGCACTCAAAACCTATTCAACCAAGCAGCTCAAGTATGGAACCACACGTTCTATTGGAACTGCATGACGCCAACAAACGGCGGCGGCGAACCTACTGGCGATTTAAAAGCAAAAATCGAAGAAGACTTCGGTAGCTATGACAAGTTCCGTGAAGAGTTCAAGAACGCAGCATTGACTCAGTTTGGTTCAGGTTGGGCATGGCTAGTGGCTGATAAAGTCGGTGGCAAATTGTCAATCGCCAAAACTGCCAACGCTGATACGCCACTTGCACATGACCAAGTCGCTGTACTGACTTGTGATGTATGGGAACACGCGTATTATGTAGATTACCGTAACCGTCGTCCTGACTATGTTGATACGTTCTTAGACAAGCTAGTGAACTGGGATTACGCAAACGCAAAATATAAAGGTCAAGATGCTGGCGTTGAAGCATAATCTTTAATAGCTAAGTATTTGATTTATAGAAAAGGACACCGAAAGGTGTCCTTTTTTTGTTTGATCACTTTCAGTAGAAAACGATATTACGCTATACCGCCGTTTGCACCGATATTTTGTCCTGTCACCCAAGCCGCTTCTTCGCTCACTAAAAATGACACTACGCGGGCGATATCGATTGGTTCACCGATACGATTAAATGGTGACATACCAGCGAGATTTTCGATAGTCTCGTCAGCTTTACCTTGATTGAATAGCTCAGTGTCAGTAGGGCCAGGAGAGACTGCGTTGACAGTGATGTTGCGCTCGCCAACTTCTTTAGAAAAGATTCTAGTTAGCTGCTCTACCGCACCTTTGGTTGCACAGTATGTGCCATAGGCAGGCAGCATCATGCGAGTGGTCGTGCTTGAAAGGTTAACGATACGACCGCCATTATTAAGTTTAGTCGCCGCCGCACGTAGCGTGTTAAACGTGCCTTTTACATTGATAGAAAATATACGGTCAAAGTCTTCATCAGTAGTTTCTGCAATGGGTTTATTAATCATTATACCTGCGCTATTGACCAAAATATCTGGTTTGCCAAATTCACTGATGGTGGTGTCGAACAGCGTAGCAACTTGCTGAGTATCACTAACATCAGCTTGCACAGCGATGGCTTCACCGCCTGCTGATTTAATCTGGCTCACGATATCATTCGCTGCTGCATCATCATTTGCGTAATTGATGACCGTTTTGGCACCTGCTTCTGCGAGCAGTATAGCGATCTGTGCGCCGATACCTTTTGATGAACCAGTTACAATCGCGACTTTATTTTTTAGGGTTGTCATTATTATTCTCTCTATTATTGTAGGTGAATATCAGTACGCTTATGTTGCATCTTGACTAATGTCTCTTGATTAGTAGGATATAAGTTACCAGTGTGCAAAACCGATAAGTAGAGCGATTCTGTAGGCTTGTTTTTAGATAAATGTATGAGCTGAGTTTCTATAGGTTTGAAAGATAAAAATTTTGAGTTGCTAAGGGTTTGGATGAAAAAAAGGACACGGTGAGGTGTCCTTTTTTTGGTTTATAGGTTATGGCTGCTGTCAGATTTTTACGGGTTTATTAGTCTCAATTTCTAGATTAGAAAGATAAGAAGGTATTACACAGTAGGCGTTAACAGGTAAAAACCAGAGTAATAATTAGACATTAAGTGAACTTCACCTTTTCGAGTATATGAGAAAGGTAATACTTCTCCATATTTAGTAGTTAAAATACCTGTGACTTTTATAATAAAATCTTTTTTAGGAGCTTCTTTTAGACTTATAGTTTGAGTAGCGAGGATATCTTCATTCAACTACCTTCCATCCGGTACCTCTATCCACAACCGACTCATCAAACACTCTCACAAATCCTTGTTTGACCAATTCAATACGCGACACTTCAGGTTCGCCATCCGTTTTGATAACAGGTGCTTCTATAGGCGTAATCGATTGCCATGGTGCCCCTTGTCCTATTTTATTAGCCAATACAAAACTAAAGAACGCCGTGTCACCTGCCATCATACGTAGGTCATCAACGACCAGCTGAATGTCTTTTTTGTTAGGCTCGGCAGCGTCATTAAGAATCGTTTGAGTTCGGTAGCCTGTCCAGTCACCTGAGAACCAATCAAGACGATCGGCATAAGGTCGGCTTTGCGCTGGCATGTTTGCGCGTAGCGTCTGCGCGTTGTCGTACTGCGTCAGGTAGCGATATTCAGGTAAGCGACTGTCTAAAACGCTACCGCGTACTTCAATCAATCTATTTTTATCGTCTTCAGCGACTGTACGCCACATAAGCACTGTCGGCAGGGCAGGCATGGTTTTGAGGCGCGTGGTATGGATATTAGCCGCTGCCAAAGTTTGCTTAGCTTGAGACTGTGCATGGTATTTTAATCCTAAGCTAAGCAGTAAGTAACTACTACTAAGCAGCAGCATCCATAGAGTAAAGCGTTGACAGTTGATTAGCAGTCCTGCTTTGAATACCGCAAGTTTGCTACCCTTAATAAGTCCCAGAAGTAGTGCTATAAACAATGGCAAGGTATATAGCGGATCAATGATGAACATTGACGCAATGCTAAAAGGTGTCAGCGATAAAGACTCCTGTAGCGGCCACAGTAATTGAGTGCCATAGACGGTAAAGCTGTCTAAAATCGGATGAGTCGTCAGCGCCAATGTCATGGCTAGCATTAAGCGAGCTTTGGAGTAGGGCAATGGCATATCGCGCCATTGATGGTAACGGCTAATTAGCCAAGCGCCCATGATACCCACTGCAGTCAGGACGATCAGTGAGTGGCTAAAACCGCGATGGTAAGTCATGTCACTGATGGGGTCAGGATAATGAACTAGCACATCCAAATCAGGTAGCGTGCCTAGCATAGCCCCGTATAGGTAGGCTTTTCGACCTTGGTATTTTCCCAGTATCGCACCTTGTACACTAGCACCTAAGACAATCTGACTGAGTGAGTCCATAGTTATCTACTTGTTGATTATCGAATAAGGATTGTGCGTTATATCAGTGCGTTTATCAGCACATTTTTATTTAGAGAACCACAAAGTGATGCGTCATCAACGCTTCACGCAGCATCGCAATATTGTAATAAGCATGCGCCTTGACCGTGTTTTGAAAGAAGATATAAAGTGTATCAAAATGCTGACGCTGATTGGCAATCGCTTGTGCCCAGCCCTGCATCTCAGCTTCGCTATAACGATAATCATGACGGTCAGCTGCGCTCATCGCATCCCACCAGCCCGTATTATTGCCATGCATACGCAGATAGCCAGTGCGCTCAGTGAATATCAATCGTGATGGTGGCAACCCACCGACTTTTGGATAGTCGACGCTGCACCAAATGAGACCTTGCTGCTGGAAACTATCGACCACTTGTGGTGTGTGCCAGCCGTTATGGCGGAACTCGATAGCAAGTGGATAATCTTTAAACCAACTGACAAGCTCTGCCAGATAGAGGCGATGCGTGCGGGTACGATCAAAACCGTGTGGGAACTGGAGTAATAACGGTGCTAACGCATCCGCTTCGATAAGCGGTGATAGAGCGTTTAGAAATGCTTGTGCGTGTTCGGCAGTGCCTTTGCGAGCGTGGGTAAAGTCTTGATGCAATTTTACAGAAAATTTTAACTGACTGTCGGCTTGGGCGTAGGCTTTATCAACCATCCCCGCAAAGGCTTTTTGCCCGATGGGTGCATAGAATGTGCTGTTTACCTCTACCGCGCCGTACTGCTTGGCGTATTCACGTAGGAAATCTGTCTTTTTGGTGCCTTTTGGATATAGCGTACCGAGTAAATCAGTATCGCTATAGCCACCAGTGCCAAGATAGATACGCGGGGTAGGGGGACTGTCCATGTTGACCACTCACTGCCGTTTTGGGTAATAAAATGTACTACGATATCTGCTTTCGACTGCTATTCGACAAGCTACTTTTTACGCGACCAGAGCCATTCAATCAACGCCAGTAGAGCATCATTGTTTTTGCCAATGTTGTCTTTGTTACCGCCAAGCTCACGACTGATTGCTGCGCGTCCGTCATTAAAAAGAGATTGCGCGTAGCTGGTCGCATTATCGACACCCATCAGTTTTACATAGGTAGACTTGTCCAGCTTTTCATCGCTACCTGCCGGTTTGCCAAGTGTGTCTGTCGTCATGGTGACGTCCAACACATCATCTTGGACTTGAAAGGCAAGCCCGATGTGTTGTGCGCACTCTTGCAGTGCCATGCGCTGCGGGGCTGTTGCACCAGCACAAACGCCGCCCATAAGCATAGCTGCCTCGATCAACGCCCCTGTCTTGTCGCGGTGAATGGCTTCTAAATCGTCCTGCGCGATACTGGTACTGGCTTCGGCATTAAGATCTAGCATTTGACCCGACACCATGCGCCGTGCGCGCGGAGCAAAAATTGCCAATAGCTGGCTTGCAATGTCCGCATTGAATGGCGCAAAGGTTGGCAGCTCTGCAGTGAGTACTTCAAATGCTAGCGTCTGCAGCACATCTCCTGCCAGCAGCGCCGTCGCTTCATCAAAAGCAATATGAGCCGTTGGTTGGCCGCGGCGTAGCTCATCATCATCCATACAGGGCAGATCATCATGTACTAGCGAGTAGGTATGCAGTAGCTCGACAGCCAGTGCAGCACGGCGCGACATATCATAGTCTGAGTCGTTCTCGAGTAATGAGTCCAGATCAGCATTGAGCATATCGACATCATTGCGCTCGTCTGTACGTTCATTATTACTGCTGTTGATACTGGCAAAAGCACTGGCAACCATGAGCGGTCTTACCAGTTTGCCTTGTCCAGTCATCACATAGCGGCAAGCATCTACCAGTGGACTAGGAAGCCTGGCATAAGCAAACAACACCTCGATGTCTTGCGCCAATTGTTCGCGCACAGCACCATGAAACTGCTCAGTGCTTTGAAAAGAGATAAAGTCAAAAGAGGTGATATCAGAAGAAGTAGTGCCAGAAGTAAGGGAAACAGTCATAATCCAACCATTTATTAGGAGTACAGTAGAGACTTATCAGAGATAAGGTAAAAACAGTATTAGTGTAGCATGATAGGTTATACGGCTTTTGTGAGACACCGTATCAATTGATTGTTTTTTGCATTTTTTTATCACGATTCTCACAGTGGGTGTAGATCCCAAAATAAGACATGCTGAGCTGAAATACAACGACAAGATTTTGTTACGTATGGATGGTGTCACTCACTGGTTGAATATGCTTTGATAAAGGTACAATCTAAGTAAGTCATATTTGTTGAGCACAGCAACGGTTTATCATCCTTGTGGTGGTAGACAGCATAGGCAAGCCAGATAAATTAATACCAAAACAGTAACTCAGTATACAGTCATACACTAAAACACTTTGCGCATAAGGTAAATGCCTACAGGTGATTTAAGAGTGACTTGCGAGTATGGTATTAGCTTGTGACAGCTAGGGGCATAATCCCCTACACTAATTGACGTGAAAATGGTCCGATAGTGATCGTATTGAGTTTTGCTCAGTGTGGTCGATCATCTGTATTGGAGCATGTCTCAGTCAGTATTTTAATATCAGTGGTTGTAACATATAAATGAAGCGCCGTGTGGTGAGGTACAAGCGTCAACACAAGTATCCCATCATGAGCGCTGGATAATAAAGACATCTTCACTCGTGCGTAAGCTATGTGTTTATCTCTAAGACGTAGCATGCGTGGAGTGCTATTACCCATTTTACTAACAATAACTGGCTATTTATTTAATTCAAAACGTAGCTTTCGTTATATAGAAAGGAGTTTCAAATGGTATACCAAGGAAATCGCATCACGGTGACAATGCTAGAGGATGGCATCGCCAACATGCAGTACAACGCCGAAAATGAGAGCGTGAACAAGTTTGATGCTGAGACCAACAAGCAGTTTGGTGAAGCCGTTAGCGCGTTAGAAAAAGCTGACGACGTAAAAGGTCTTATTGTAACTTCAGCCAAAGGTGTGTTTATCGCTGGTGCTGATATCACAGAATTTGTCGGTTCTTTCAAAAAATCAGAAAGCGAGATCAAAGATTGGGTCGTTCATGTCAATGACGCTTTCAACCGTTTTGAAGACCTACCATTCCCGAAAGTTGCTGCCATCAATGGCGCTGCGATGGGCGGTGGTTGTGAGATGACATTGGTCTGTGAATACCGCGTCATGAGCGACAAAGCAATCATCGGTCTACCAGAAACTCAACTTGGTATTTTCCCAGGATTTGGTGGTACAGTTCGTAGTACACGTGTGATCGGTATCGACAATGCGCTTGAGCTTATCGCTACTGGTAGCCCAAAAAAACCACTTGCTGCTCTTAAACTTGGCTTAGTTGATGCAACCGTACCTGCTGATGACTTACAAGATGCTGCAATTGACCTAGTCAAAAAATGTATCTCAGGTGAGCTTGATTGGAAAGCAAAACGTGAAGAAAAACTAGCTCCAGTTAAGCTAAACCAGCTTGAGCAAGCCATGGCGTTCAACAGTGCCAAAGGTGCTATTTTTGCTAAAGCCAACCCTAAACAATACCCAGCGCCAGCGCTAGCAATCGAAGCGATTGAGAAGCACGTCAATCTACCACGTGACAAGGCAATCGAAGTAGAAGCGGCTGGTTTTGCTAAAGCGGCTAAAACCCCACAAGCAGAGAGCTTGGTTGGTCTATTCTTAAATGATCAATTGGTTAAAAAGCTAGCGAAACAACACAGCAAACAAGCACATGAAATCAATGAAGCAGCCGTACTAGGTGCTGGCATCATGGGCGGCGGTATCGCGTATCAAGCAGCCAGCAAAGGCCTGCCAATCATCATGAAAGATATCAAGTCTGAGCAATTAGACCTTGGTATGGGCGAAGCCAGCAAACTGCTTGGCAAAATGGTTGAACGTAAGAAAATGACCCCAGCGAAAATGGGTGAAACGTTGAGCCGTATTCGTCCTACTTTGAACTATGGTGACTTTTCTGAGACTGATATCGTAATCGAAGCGGTCGTAGAAAATCCAAACGTAAAACGTGCGGTACTAAAAGAAGTAGAAGGCCTGGTAAAAGACGATTGCATCCTAGCGTCAAACACCTCGACGATCTCTATTACTTATCTAGCAGAAGCGCTTGAGCGTCCAGAAAACTTCGTGGGTATGCATTTCTTTAACCCAGTACATCGTATGCCACTGGTAGAAGTTATCCGCGGTGAGAAATCATCTGAAGAAGCCGTGGCGACTACCGTTGCACTAGCCTCTAAAATGGGTAAAGTCCCTGTTGTAGTCAATGACTGCCCAGGTTTCCTTGTGAACCGTGTCTTGTTCCCATACTTTGGCGCGTTTGACTTACTACTCAAGCAAGGTGCTGATTTTGCTCATGTCGATAAAGTCATGGAAAAATTCGGTTGGCCAATGGGCCCTGCATACCTAATCGACGTCGTCGGTCTAGATACAGGTGTACATGGCGCAGCAGTAATGGCTGATGGTTTCCCTGATCGTATGAAGCCTGACTACAAAGGTGCCATCCAGCATCTATATGAGAATGAGCGTCTGGGTCAGAAAAACGGCATTGGTTTCTATAAGTATGAAACTGACAAGCGCGGTAAGCCAAAGAAAGTTGCTGACGAAGCTACTTACGAGTTACTCAAAACCACGACTGACAGCGACAAGCAAGAATTTGATGATCAAGCGATCATCGACCGTACTATGATTGCGTTTTGCAACGAAACGGTTCGCTGCCTAGAAGACAACATCGTAAGCACGCCTGCCGAGGCCGACATGGCAATGATTATGGGCGTCGGTTTCCCACCATTCCGCGGTGGCCCTTGCCGTTATGTTGACCAAATGGGTCTAGATAACTATTTAGCACTGTGTGAAAAGTATGCACACCTTGGCAAAGCCTATGAAGCGCCGCAAAAGATTCGCGATATGGCAGCAGCTGGCGAGACTTTTTACTCGGTCGCTTAATGAACATACCGTATTAGGATAAGTGTGGTACGTCTGGCAAAAGAGAGATAACAATGGATTTATTAATACTCTTTGATTGCGGACGTACTGTTTTAGTAGATTTACTTCAGAACTGATGGATGGGATTAATCGTCGACGTACATAGCATACGGTGCTTTGTGCAAGACCAGTAAACCATAGCGCTGAAGTGGACTGCCTACACTGACAATAAAAATTGAAAAGGAAGATAGTATGACAACTTTAAGTCCAAAAGATGTGGTCATCGTAGATGGCGTACGCTCGGCAATGGGCAAAACCAAAAACGGTATGTTCCGCCATGTACGTGCTGACAGCATTTCAGCTGAACTGGTACGTGCTTTGGTAGAACGTAATGACTTTGATACCAATGACATCGAAGATATTATCTGGGGCTGTGTTAACCAGACTCTAGAGCAAGGTTTAAATATCGGTCGTAACATCGGTCTGCTAGCTGGTATTCCAAAAACTGCTGGTGGACAAACGGTCAACCGTCTATGTGGCTCTTCTATGCAAGCGCTACATACTGCTGCTGCGCAAATCATGACCAACCAAGGTGATGTATTCATCATCGGCGGCGTCGAGCACATGGGCCACGTAGGCATGATGCACGGCGTTGATTTAAACCCAGCTGCCTCTAAGCACTATGCAAAAGCCTCAAACATGATGGGCTTGACCGCTGAGATGCTAGGCCGTATGAATGGCATTACACGTGAAGAGCAGGACGCTTTTGGTCTTGAGTCACATCGCCGTGCATGGGCTGCGACTACTGAAGGTCGTTTTGACAATGAAATCATCGGCATTGAAGGTCATGATGCGGCTGGTCGCTTGCAATTATGTACTGTGGATGAAGTGATTCGTCCAGATGCGACGATGGAGCAAATGCGCAACCTACGTCCAGCGTTTGATCCAAAAGGCGGTACGGTTACAGCAGCAACGTCATCTGCATTGTCTGATGGTGCGTCAGCCATGCTAGTCATGAGCGCACAAAAAGCCAAAGATCTTGGTCTAAAACCGCGTGCTCGTATTCGTAGTATGGCCGTTGCTGGTTGTGATGCGGCTATCATGGGCTATGGTCCTGTACCTGCTACCAACAAAGCACTAAAGCGTGCTGGTATGAGCATCGATGACATGCAAACCATCGAGCTAAACGAAGCATTTGCAGCTCAGGGTCTGTCTGTATTGAAAGGACTGAACCTGTCTGACAAGCAAGACATCGTTAACATCAACGGTGGTGCAATCGCTCTAGGTCATCCACTAGGATGTTCAGGTGCTCGTATCACCGTAACTCTGCTAAACGCAATGGAGCAGTCAGATACTGAAATCGGTCTAGCGACGATGTGTATCGGTCTTGGTCAAGGTATTGCTACTGTTATTGAGCGCGTTTAATCTAGTCTATATAAATAAGATTACCTGAACACGCAAAAACAGCTACTTTCTAATAAATAAAACCCCCAGTCATTATGGCTGGGGGTTTTTTATGGCATAAATAAACGAGGCACATGCCCAAAAACAAAACATGTGGTGCGTTTGCAAATTATCTCCATTGACGCATCCAAAAAACTGTGACTAAATAAGAGTGAGATAAACCATGGCACTATTAATGATAATTCTAAAATAGCTTTTGATAATAACTGTCAGCCGTACAAGGAGTGTACTATGTCTACCATGATTAATGATCGCACCTATCGAATCGCTCGTGAGAACACCCAGGCAATGATTATTGATGTACAAGAGCGCCTAACACCGCATATCTATGACCACGAAAACATCGTCAAAAAAACCGTTACTCTAATCAAAGGGCTGCAAGCACTCAATATCCCAATTATGCTGAACGAACAATACAAAAAGGGATTGGGGGATACCTTGCCAGAGTTACGCGACGTGCTTGAAGGTGATAATGCCAAGAGCTTCGAAAAAGCTACCTTTAGCGCTTGTGATAACAATGACACATGGCATCATTTGGCGCAGCAGAACCGTAGTACCGTGCTGCTATTTGGTGCTGAAGCGCATGTCTGTATTATGCAGACAGCATTAGATTTATTAGACAACGGCATGCAACCTGTCATTATTGGCGATGCGGTTGGCTCTCGTTTCCCTTACGATAAAAAACAAGCGATTCGCCGTATCCGCCGTGCGGGTGGAGTGATCAGTACTGTTGAGTCGATATTGTTTGAGCTGTGTCGTAGTAGTGAAGATCCTGCGTTCAAAACCATTATTAATTTGATAAAGTAGACAGTCATATAATAGGGTGCTCAGTCATTTAACTGAAACATTTATAAGAGATAGCGCTTGATAACATCAGCGCTATCTTGCTGTTAGCAACATCATAATTCATAAGATTATCAAAAAATTAGAGAGAAATATGTCCTTAAACACAACTATGTCATTGACCAACCCAAAGTCTGCTGCAAACATCGACATAGATGATGTTACTCACTTCTTATTAGAGCTAGATGCCCTCAAGCGTATCAATCGCCGTAGCTATGTGACACAAACCACTCGCCGCGAAAACTCTGCCGAGCACTCTTGGCACTTGGCTATGGCGTGTTGGTCGATTGCTGAAGCGTTTGAATTAGATGTCAATCATGAGCGACTGCTAAAGATGGCACTGGTACATGATTTAGGTGAGATTGACGCTGGCGATACGTTTTTATTCGCAAACAGTCGTAGCGATGCGCACGTTGAAGAGCGCGCTGGTATTGCTCGACTACAAGCAGAGCGTGGCAATGGTATCGCAGCATTAAGTGAGGTTTGGGAGGCGCAAGAAACGGGTAGCAGCAAAGAAAGCCAGTTGCTTAGAGTGGTTGACCGCTTATTGCCATTTTTACTCAATCTTAATACTGAGGGAAAAACGTGGGTCGAAGCCCAAGTAACACGTTCGCAGGTAGCTTGTGCCCTTGCTTTTATCAAAGACAGCTTTCCACCCATTCATGATTGGCTTAACAAAAATATCGACTATGCAACCCAGCAAGGATGGCTGATCGATGCATAACTCTATATGAGTGACAGGCATAAAAAAGCCCAGTTAAGTATGCATTAACATACCTAACTGGGCTGATATTTTGAGCGTTTTTATACAGTCATATTATTGAGCGTTCGCCATCCCCAACAGTTGACCCATTTGCACGATGCTGTTGGCTTGCATACTATCCAACCAGTCAGCTTTTGCCGCTTTTGGTAGCACCACGATAGCCGTTGAGCCTAAATAAAAACGTCCAAGCTCATCCCCTGCGGCAAACGGCAGGTCATGCTCGGCTTCTTGGATGTCGTCAGTACGAGTGATTTTACCTGTCGCGACGGTTTCGATACCAGCGACGATCATAGCGCCTACCATGACAACGGCTGCTTTGCCGTACTTGGTATCGAACATGCAGACCAGACGCTCATTACGGGCAAACAAATCTGGCACGTTAGCGGCCGTAGTGTTATTAACCGAAAACAACGTGCCAGGTACGTAGCGAGTCTTGGTCAACGTACCTGTAAACGGCATATGGACACGGTGATAATTGCTAGGCGCTAGGTAGATCGTCGCAAAACTGCCATCCGCAAAGTAACTGCCATCTTCGCTATCAGCCAGCAGCTGTCCGACATCATAGTGACGACCCTTGGCTTGCAATAACTTATGGTCTTGGATTTGTCCGAGCTGAGAGATAATACCATCAGCAGGGCTGACGATACCGTTGTCAGTGGTATCGATGGTACGAGCGTCTTCTTTTAATTCACGAGTGAAAAAATCATTGAAGCTCTCGTATGCATTGAGACTCTGGCGCTCATATTCGTCTAGGCTGATGTTATAGGCTTTTGCAAAACTACGAATAAAGGTACGTTTAACATAAGGATGGCGGCTGGCGGCCAAACGTCCAGCGACTTTACTGAGCTGCTGCTGTGGTACCAGCTGTTGTAAGGTGGTAAATACATTCATAATACGGCTACCAAAATAAGAGATGATGTCATTATTGCATGTGCAAGTTAATGACCGTATTTTATCATGGACAGCCCATTATTGTCTGAGCATAATCTGTTAAGGAATGAGTAAATGAAGGCACTTATACAACGAGTCAGGCGGGCTAGTGTGACTATCGATGAGCATTGTGTTGGCAAAATAGATCATGGAATACTGGCTTATATTGGTTTGGGACACGAGGATAGTCTGAGTACGGCTCAGCGAATGATTGATAAAATTCTCACGTATCGTATTTTTGAAAATGATGAAGATCCTACAAAATTTGGTAAACTAGATAAAGATGTCCAGCAGGCAGGCGGTGGTTTGTTATTGGTGTCGCAGTTCACCTTGATGGCAAAAACAGACAAAGGTCGCCGTCCTGATTTTGGTGGTGCAATGGCACCTGATGCGGCTCAAATACTGTTTGAGCAACTTATAGATTATGCAAAAACACAGTACCCAAACGTCGCCACTGGTCAGTTTGGCGCTGACATGCAAGTCGCTAGTGTCAATGACGGACCCCTAAATTTTCTACTGGAGATCTGACACTAGAGTGTCATCAAGCTGTCATAATTAATCCGTTTAATAGATAAAGACTGGTGAGTATTTATCGCCTTTTTACATGCTAAATTTTGCCCTCTAACACTGAGAATGTCATATGTATAACGAGCAAATTTTGATTGTTGAAGATGAACCTGCGATTCGTGAAATGGTTGTGATGACGCTAGAAATGGCTGGATTTGAGAGCCTGCAAGCCGCTGATGTCTCAGAGGCGCACCAGCAAGTGGTCGATCATAGACCGTCGCTGATCTTGTTAGATTGGATGCTACCAGGAGACAAAAGCGGCGTTGATTTTTGTCGTATGCTAAAGAACGATGAGCTGCTCTCTGAGATACCAGTCATTATGTTGACGGCGAAAAGTGAAGAGGACAGCAAGGTTTATGGACTCGATGCGGGTGCAGATGACTATATGACCAAGCCTTTTTCAACCCGTGAGCTGATCTCTAGAATCAAAGCGGTATTGCGCCGTAGTAGTGCGATGAGTAGTGACAAGCCTATTGAAATCGGTCAGTTGAGTCTAGATACCAAAAGTCAGCGTGTGACCGCCGCCGGAAAAGTCATCGATGTGGGTCCGACAGAGTATCGTCTATTGGCGTTTTTTATGAGTCATCCAGAGCGCGCTTATACACGAACGCAGCTCCTCGATCAGGTTTGGGGCGGCAACGTATACATCGAAGATCGCACCATCGACGTACATATTAAGCGTCTGCGTAAACTCTTGCGTCCTCATGACTGCGATACATTGATACAGACGGTACGCGGTACAGGCTATCGATTCTCTAGTCTTATTGAACCAAGCTAGTCTTGCATACATAAGGTCGCTGGAATACTAAAATAGCGGATAGTGGTAAGGATAAGAAATGGACAAGACAGTGCCAGCACAACACAAAAAAACCCGTAACAGCCATCAGCAAGATACCCCAGAAAACACCTCTGCCCAGCATGAAGCAGAGCAGCTACAAAAAATCAGAAGCGCACTGCGAGCACTACGAGACGCGGTGATTTTAATCGATGAGAATGATTGCTTAGGATGGTGGAATCAGGCGGCGCAGGATCTATTGTCTTTGCAGAAAGATGATAAAGGGAAGAGTGTCTTTGATTTTATTATCATACCAGAGTTTCACCAGTATTATGAAGACACCACACTGCCCAATGATGGTATCCACATAGAGTCATGGCGCGACCCTAGCCGTTACCTAAAATTTGAGCTCACGTCTTTTGGTGATGAAAAACTCCTATTTATTTATGATGTGACGCGCTTAAAGCACTTAGAGCAAATGCGCCAAGACTTTGTGGCAAACGTCTCTCATGAGCTACGCACACCATTGACCGTCATGACCGGTTACTTAGAAAACTTTACGGATCAGCCAGATATGCCGCCCCATTGGCGCCGTGGTTTTGAGCTCATGACTCAGCAAACCGCGCGTATGAATAGAATCGTAAATGACTTGCTGCTTTTATCTAGAATTGAGATCGAAGAGACGCACGAAGTCAATGCTATAGATATGACCAAGCTACTCACCAATATCTATGATGATGCGCAAGCCTATAACCAAGCCTATAAGCACATCATTCATCTACATATAGACACCTATGATGGTCTATATGGATCAGAGATGTACTTAAACAGCGCATTGTCCAATCTGGTGATCAACGCGATAAAATACACACCAAAAGGTGGCAATATTACTATCAGTTGGACGCGAACATCAGATGGATGCCGGTTTGCAGTCGAAGACGACGGATTGGGGATAGCACCAGAGCATATTGTTCGTTTGACGGAGCGCTTCTACCGTGTTGATAAAGGTCGCAGCCGTGCCACAGGTGGTACAGGTCTGGGGTTAGCTATCGTAAAACACGTACTGCATCAACACGAAGCGCAGCTACAGATTGAATCAATAGAGGGTGAGGGTTCGACATTTAGTGTGGTATTTCCAGCCACTTATGTGCGTACAGTCACCGCAAACTAGGGCGTGTCCCTAATTCAAACGCTTATCATTGAATGGGCTAAAAATGGCTAAATCTTTGGCAAACGGCGTCAAATAGCTGGTCAATATCTCGATATTGTCTGCACTATTTTCCTTGTTAGCCTGCGATTTATTTCATTTTTATCACCATTTTTAAAATAGGGACACGCCCTAGCACCTCTCTTGATACATGCTATTAGAGCTTTTTATACATTATGCTTAATTCTTTTGTAAAAGCGGGTAGGGGTTCACAGCACTGCCGTTAATATAAATACCATAATGTACATGCGGCGGTGTCCCTTTTGCATTGCCGCTATCACCCACGTAGCCAATAGTATCACCTTTATTGACCCAATCATTGGGAGAGATATCAGCATAGTCCTCTAGATGAGCATAATAATGTCCTGCACCGCCCGGTCCTACTACGACGACCACGAGGCCACCTAAAGTATTTTCGCCAACCTTGCTCACGATACCCTGCGTGGTTGACTGTATGGGTGTTCCTCGTTCTGCAAAGATATCGATACCTTCATGTGAGCGCCCTTGACTGCGTGCTGCGCCCCACGTATCCGTCAGGTTTTGCCCTGGTAGTGGGCTGGGTAAGCTATCTTCTGTCGGCAGTTCTTGCTGCAGCAAACTCATCTGTTGCCATTTGGCGACCACAAATGATTGGGTCTGTTGGCTGATATCGGGCAGCAGCTTATCAAACACAAATAACAGCCCAAGCAATACCACTGCTCTAATCAGTACGCTCAACACGCGCCCAAAAATAGAAGGCTTGGGTTGTTGGTTTTTTTCATCTGCTAGCATTGAGGTCTCTTATTTGTTTTATACGATATAAGACTTTATTATAAAAGCCCTGTATACAAAGGTGTGTATAGCATTGTTATCTATGGATTTTATCCCCATAAATACAGGTGTCATTAAACACAAGCACAGCAAATATAACGTTATCTACTTAACACTGTTGTTGAGCGATGACGGTGCTATGGATGGTTAACTTCTTATGAATGATGCTTTTAACACGGCTGATATCTCTACTATGGCTGAGACGGCGCTTGTCATCGATACTGAAACCGATCAAGGCCGTGATCCGAGGCCGATTCAAGTCGCAACGATCAACGTAGCTACTGGATATGAGTGGATGAAATATTTTAACAGTGGTCGTTCGATATCACCTGTGGTTATCAAGGTGCATGGTATTACGGATGCTGATGTCGCTGGTCTTGAGCGCTTTGAGTTAGATCAATTTGAGCTACCAGAGTATTTGATCGGACATAACGTACGCTTTGATTGGCGAGTAATTGGTAGTCCCTCTGCTAAGCTCATCTGTACCGTGAGACTGGCGCGCGCCGCTTTTCCAGAATGGCGCGCGTATGGTCAGTCCAAGTGCATTGAGCAGTTGTTGGGCAAGAGCGAGGCGGGTTCCATGACGATTGCCGCTCATGACGCGTTAGGTGACGCACGAATGTGCTATCTGCTTTATCAGGCATGCTGTGAGCGACTGGAGATTGCCCCGACAGATTTTGCAGCGGCACATGCGATTTCTAACAAAGCGACTCCTGTGAGTAAGATGCCGTTTGGTAAGCATAAAGGCAAACCAATCAAAGAGGTGCCTATCAGCTATGTAAAATGGATGATAGGCAATATTCATAATATGCAGCCGTCGCTATACTCTGCTCTAAAGAAGCGTATTGAAGCAGAGAAAACCCAAGAAGGTGAATAATTAAAGCCTATTCACCTTTGCTCAGCCAATCTACTGCCATTTGCCAAAGCTCTGGTGCTTTGGCATTGGTTTTACCACTAAAATAGAGCATATGACCGACTTGATTTAGTCCAAAATCATCAGGGTCTAAGAAGCGCTTCTCTACAGGCATCTTGGTAAATACGCGTATCATATCGTCCATGTTTTCACTATTGGCGATATCATCATCACTAAAGCCTAACCACAGTGCTGGCGTGCTGAGCTCATCATAAAAATGCGTGTGAATGCTTTTGCCAAACGCGGTTTTGATATAGCCTGCGCCATTGCACCACTCACGCCATTGGCGCGCAACGCCGCGTGGCAATGGCTCGCCCATACCAATCTTGTCTGCAGGTGTATAGCCCAATGCTAAGTTAGTAGTCGGAATAAAAACATCCATAAACCACATCGCTTTGAGCTTATAGGGCATACCCATGTTTTTGATCTGTCCTGATGAGCAGGCGACATTGAACACTGAAGAGATGGCGTCATGGTTCGGCATTAACCCAATGAGCTGTCCACCCGCGCTGTGACCGATGAGATGGTAAGACGCGTTAGGGAACTGATCTTGTAGCGCATCAAGTACGGCTGGCATATCATGGCGACCCCAGCTGATTAAAGAAGCACTACATTTTGCCAGCTCAGTCGACAATGACTCGCCGATACCTTCATTGTCAAAGGTCAGGACACCAAAGCCACTCTGTGCCAAATATGTCGCAAAGTTATGATAAAAACGGCGCTTGATGCCGGTAGCGGGCGCCATCATAATGGCTTTTGTGGGCGCCTCTTTAGGACGATAGACTGTAGCTGCCAGTACTTGATTGCGATCGGTCATGATGCTTAGCGAGTATATGTCGATATCAGTAGCGCTGTCCGTACTATTAGCGTTGATCAAGTTGTTATCGATGATAGAATTTGGGTGGTCTGTAGTCAAAGAAGCGTCGCGATTATCCATCGTTATACCTTAGTGTTTTTTTATTGGTAGATAATAATTATTAAACTATGATGTGTCACAAATACATGTCTTTAAAGTGTAGTTTTTGCGTAGTGATAAATCCCTGTGACTGTGTGATAGCATTGCTTATGTTAAGATAAATGCTGGTGAGACGGTTGCTCAAATATGACTTCCAAGTTTTATAAACCTTGGCTGAGCGCGTTTTATAAACAATGTGCATGATAATACAAACGAAGGGTGTCGGTGTTTTACCTTCACCAATAACAAGCACTCAATAAAACCTGATATAAAAATTAAGGATGCTGTATGCAAATGAAAATAAATGACGATACTTACGATGTAATTACTAGTAAGGACATCACAGATATAGAAAAAGCAGTGGATAAATCAGCATTGACGATGCCATTGGTCGCGGTATATTGCGGTTCGCGCTTGGGTAACAGTGATATTTATGAGCAGGCGGCGCGTGAGTTAGGTAGTGCGTTGGCAAATAATGGCATGGGATTGGTGTATGGCGGAGCCAGTATCGGTCTTATGGGTGCTGTGGCAGATGAAGTCATCACTGGTGGTGCTGAGGCCGTGGGCGTCATCCCAACTTTCATGCTCAAGCACGAAATTGCTCATGAGCAGCTAACTCGCTTGCATTTGACCGATACGATGCATACTCGAAAGACAGTCATGGCAGAGTACGCGGATGCTTTTATTACCTTGCCGGGCGGGCTAGGCACACTAGAAGAAATCATGGAAATCGCTACATGGCGTCAGTTGTACCAACACGAAAAGCCAATGATTATTTTAAATATCAATGGTTTTTATGACCGTATGATCGAGCATCTAAAATATACGACTGAGCAAGGCTTTATGAAGCAGCAAGATTTAGACCGTCTAGTAGTATGCAATACCATTGATGAGGCAATCGACATGTTACAGACCGTCGTGACTATCAAAGACGATGTCGATACAGAAAAAATGGCGGGCAGTAACCGCTAGGGTTGTCAGTATATAACCTAAATACGCTTATCAATCTGAAATGATGGCAATCATCATTAGTACATTGAAAGCAGGTACATTGAAAGCAAGCACACTGCAAGTGAGCACAAAAAAAGAGCAGATAACCCTATATAGGTTGTCTGCTCTTTTTTCTACGTATGGACAAAGTAACAACTTATCAATAAACGATAACGGCTACGCACCAGCCGGTGACAAATCGTCCAAAACCGCTTCGCGAACACTATGATTGACATCTGCCATCGCTATTGGAAAACCGCGCTGCTCAGCGAGTACGCGAGCCACCTTATCGACAGACACACCATCGTTGTGTGTCAGATATGACCATTCGTGCGCATAACGGCCACGATTCATCGGTGTATCGTTATCTACTAGTCCAAGTTCTGTCAACTCATTGACTATCTGATCAGCAGCGATCAGGGTTGAAGACGCTTTGACATTTTCTGCACGGGCGTAGCGTATATTAGAGTATAGGCTGACATCAGCCACCCGTAAGGTATCATCTTCTCCAGGAATTTGCTGCCCGCCATATAGCGCGTTACCGATGGTACGCGCACTATTGAATGTCGGTACAAACTCAGCCACATATTCAATTGCTTGCTGACTACGCGCTTGTAGCGGTGCTTTGTCCCAGCCATCTTCGATGTAATGTACATACTGCTGTGGTAGCTTGGGCTGAGCACTGTCAGTGTTAGAGGCGACCAAACCATCATCGAATAAAGTGATCGCTTTACTCATCCCATGTATTTGGAAGTAGCCACCAGGGTAAGGGGTTAACTGTGCCATACCTTCGGGCGTACCTCGTTGACCATAAACAATAATCTCGGGTATCTGTCCACCTGCATCGCCCCAATGGGTAACATAGGAAGACTTGAACTCAACCATACGCGTGACTTCTACACCGACCATATCGTCGATGACGCCAGTACGAAAACCGCACGCATTGATTAGGTAATCAACTTCGATAGACTCAGTTTGAGAGGCGTTCTCTTGATCGTAAGCTTGGTTATGAGCTTGTTGATAGTCAATACGCCATTTAGTAACATGATGATCGGCGTTGGTGCAGTTCTCACAATCTACCGGAACTACTTTTTGTACCGTAGTATCAGTGAAGACATGGGCATGGTCATACTCTTCAAGCGCTAACTGCGCAGAGGCCGCCAAACGAAAGATATTCCAGCCGTACTCTTGTACCACAATCAACGGAAATTTTACTTTGTTTAAGTCTAGGTATTTGGCAACAGGTATTACCCATTCATCAACTGTGCTCGGTACGGCAACTTGCTCACGTTTGGAGAGCTCTAGCAGCTGTTCATGACTATAGAGCTGATAGTAGTCTTCAGGCTCGCCCAATACTTTATTGTTAGCGTCTTGCTCGATCAGTTCTTGATAAGCGTCTGTTAACGTGTTCAAGCGCGGTAGCAAGTCTTCAGGAAACCCTTCATCGCGTGTTGGCACCGCAAATACAGTGGGGCGAACATCGATGGTATGAGGATAGAGGCGTAATATATCGATACATTGTTTGAGAAGTGCCACACAATCCTCATCAGGTATCTCACGGTATAAGTTACCACCTGCATGCAAATGGCACATTGGTGGACCATCAATAAGTGATTTTTTCTTTTCAAACAAGTAAGTTTCAAGTCCTAGCGCTGCTAAGCGAATAGCAATCGTTGACCCTGCAGTACCGCCGCCCAAGATACCAACGCGTTTTGTAGGCGATACGTTTTTGCCTCCATGAGACATCAAGTCAAAAGCAGAACCCTGTTTTGCAGAGTCTTGTTTGATAAGGTGAGCGCGATTTTTATTAGAAGACTGAGTCATTGTCGTCGTTGTATCCTTAGTAGCATTTGCATCAGGCTATGCTCGGTGTAATCGTGTAATGTCTTATAACTATTGATATGCGTGCGAAAGGCGCTAAGTTCAACATTTATGTATGAGTTGCAGTGAGCATGTTATCTATCATGTCATAGTCTATTGTGTAGTCATTCTTCACTTCCATAAGACTATTTTACGAAGAACTGTAGATAATATGATGACAAATACGTAAGTAGATGCATGAGTTTTGTCAACGAGGTGCTATAACCGCAGATTGGTTTTTGGCAGAAGGGCAAAGCAGGAAGCAAGATAGTAGAGTTAAGGTGCTAAGTGAAAATGCTCGTACTTAATCATTTTGTAAAGTTCAGCCACTTTTGTAAGTTTGTATATGGATGACCGTTATGGCGAAAAACTGTGTGCTATATTTATTTCGCTCAAGTGAGGTTAAAGCCCAGTTTTTATATCAGAAAATAAAAACGGCTCATAAAATTTATTATTACAATTATCAAAATGACAAGGAAGTTACTATGAAAAATATCATGATGTTATCTGCTCTAACAGGCGTTTTGGCACTGACAGGTTGTACGACGCTAAAGAGCGTCGTCGGTAATGACATGTCAGGTACACATGAGGTGCGAGCCACTAGCAATAATACTGCGCCAGTCGCTAGTAAAAACGGCGTATTGGTCGACGCAACCAATCACATGACACTATATACTTTTGATAAAGATTCAATGAACATGTCAGCTTGCGGCGGCGCCTGCCAAGTTGTGTGGCCAATATTTCAAGCACCAAGCAATGCAAAAGCTTCTGGTCAGTTTGCTGCATTCAAACGTGAAGATGGTAAGTATCAGTGGGCCATGAATGGTAAGCCTTTATACTTCTACGCCAATGACACCAAAATGGGTGATAAAGATGGCGACGATAAGCTTGACGTTTGGCACGTGATCCCAACAAAATAATCTACGATAGTTTGATATAAACATAAAAAAGCAGCGCCTATATAGGTGCTGCTTTTTTGTTACCGTCGACTAAAAATTGATATTTAGGACGAACGTAGATATTCAGCAAAGTCTGTCTTTATTTTTTCTCTACCAGTTCACCGTCGATTTGGATAGGGACGTTGGTCGTAATACCGCTAGCGTAAGCAGTCATACCATAAGCGGCGCGATCGATCGTACCAGTAGCGCGAAAACCAGCAACGGGCTCTTTAGTCAGTGGGCTGTTATCGATTTTATTTAACGTAACATCCAGTGTCAGTGGCTTGGTCTGACCGAGTAAGGTAAAGTCACCGGTTACTTTGGCTTGCTGTGGGTTGATAAATTTAACTTGGGTCGATTTGAACGTCATAGTTGGGTACTTTTCGACATTAAAAAATTCATCGGTTTTTAGATGTTTATCACGAGCATCCCAATTGGTATCGATACTATCAGTTGCAATAGTAAATTCCATGCTGGCTTGATTTGGTGCTTTCATATCATAATTCACCGTGCCCTCGACATCACTAAAATGACCCATTGTGGTCGAGAATCCCATATGGCTCACAGAAAATCCAACACGAGTATGTGAATTATCTAATTCCCACTGAGTTGGTAGTGCCGCACTTGCCATAGTAGTGATAGCAAGCGCTGAGCTGACGAATAACGCTTTAGCAGTAGTTTTCATTGTCATATTTATCATTGAATAGTCCTTATTGAGTATTTGTTTTCCATGCTTGATTATAAATCTAAGCTTGTCTATAAATGAGTAGAGCGATACTTCCTGTAGACCTGATCAATATCGCATAGTTGTGTAGTTTAATATGCTAAGTATAAATGACATAGTCATAGCATATTTATTTAGATAAACTACAGTATTTTATACTACAGATTAATTTTACTAACTAAATAATTGTACTGAATTACATTGCTTATCTCAAGACCGTAGCTATATTATTGACAACTTATCACATATCTCTATCACAACTGCAGCTTGCGTCCGCGTCAAAAAAGCGTTAAAATCGCGGTTTAATTTTCCCGCTGGGGAAAGGCTAAGTGAGCAGAAGCGTGGTATTGGGTGCTGGAATAAGCCAGTGATGCAGTTGCCATACTTGTAATGTCCTTAGTGCCTCAGTTACGTATGTGTTCGCTTGTTTGAGACATCATTTATGATGTTGATTGACACTGCCCTACATACATCGGACCTAGAGAGTATATTATGCGTAAAGATATCCATCCTAACTATCAAGAAGTTTTATTCCACGACACTAACGCTGACGTGTTCTTTTTGACTCGCTCAACGGCTAAGACTAAAGCGACTCGTGAATACGAAGGTAAAGAATACCCATACTACCCACTTGATATCTCAAGTGCGTCGCATCCATTCTATACTGGTGAGCAACGTAAAACGTCTACTGAAGGCCGTGTTGCAAGCTTCAACAAACGCTTTGGTGCATTTGGTGGCCGTAGCAAGAAAGCTGCTGACGCTGCTGAGTAATTTACCCTTATGGTGTAAATATATACTGCCAAGCAATAAAAAACCGCTGACTATTCAGCGGTTTTTTTTGTTTTGAGTCTCTTGTTTTTAGGTGTGCTTAGTAGTCAGTCTAAGCGGTAGATGAGTCTAATAACTGAGTCATCGTCTCTACAATCTGCTGCGCCCAGTAGCCATACATCAGGCTACTGGGATGAAAGCCATCACTCGCGAACATCACAGCGATATCGATAGGGTCACCATTTGCATGCTCCTCTATCATACGGGCAAAGTCAGTTGCCATGTAGTGGACACCATTATGAGCTGCGCATACTTGCTGTAATATCTCATCAAGCAATGAGGCTTTTGCACCCACAAAATTATTGAGCGGGGCAGGGATTGCAGGCATTTGCGCCATTGGTGGTAAACTCAAAAATATTAACTCACGGACACCGAATTTACGCTGTGCAATATTAATAATGTCTTCGATCTGCTGCTGCCATTTTTGTACAGAGACATTAGAAGTCGTATCATTGACGCCGACACTCAACAACATCACATCAATAGGTTGCTCAGGAGCAGGTAAGACATACAATCTGCGCAAAATATCAAAACTGGTATGACCTGTGGTCGCCTGCAATGACCAATTAAGCTGAGCAAAGTTGGCCCGAATAACCTGATGCTGCTCCAATATCGGTATGAGTTTGCCAACCAGCGCCTCTTGCTGGGTTTGGCTGCCGACACCTGCTGCTGCCGAGTCACCGACGACCATTAGGTTAAGTGTAGTATTTATTTCAGATGACGACCCATCTGCTTTCGGCAATTTAACCATACCATGCCTTTCACCGTGTGGCTCAGGCAGACGAACCGTATCACGCTTGATTTTACGACCTTGATAAAAGTATACAGGGGCAAATAGTACGTCTTTTGCAACCGCTGTTAGTTTGTTGGTATCTACCATCCCGCACGTTCCCTAATAGTTGTCAGGCTATCTTCGATTAGTAGTTGACCGTCCACATAGACATCACGTAATAGGTTGTCAGCTGTGGCACTTATGTCTTGTTCTTTTATGGTTTCTATCTGACCGCTTTCGTTTTTTACTAGCGCCAGTCGCCCTTTTTTTGAGCGTTTTGAGCGGCTAGTGACAGGGTCTTTGTAAATGTCTTTCCATACGCCATTGATACAGATGGCGCTAGACTTCATTGCCCAGCTCATAGTGTCGCGATTGACTTGTTGTAGTAGACCGCCGCCCATACCAAAAGTCACGTTTTCGGCGCTAAAGCCTGCTTTCGTCACCACATCAATAATTTTGCTCAAGCTCTGGGCACTGATACCATCCCCTTGGATGATACGCACATAGTCGGGCAGTACTTTGTAGCCTTTGCTGTTTGTCGTCGTACCAAATTTCACAGCCAAACGCTCTAATGCTTCTCGAACGACTTTGGTCGGCTCACCGCTGTCTGGTCGAATGACTAAGGTGCCGCCCATATTTTTGACTTCATCCTTTAAGGTATCACCCCAGATATTGTCGATTGCATTCCACAAGTCATAGCTATCAGATACGACTGAGAACGCTTTATCTTCACCGCCGAACTGCTCAATCATGTTGTGAAAAGCAGCGGTCTCACCATCACGTCCCCATGCGGTCATCGTACTGTGCTCAGCCGCTGGGATAGAGAACGCAGGCATGTCATCACCCATCTGATACCAGCGACTGGCAGCAACCAATGCTGTCATCGAGTCCGTCCCAGCAAAGTTAACCAAATGTGCCAAACTACCCAGCGCAACGGTCTCTTGACTAGAGGCACCGCGTGCGCCAAAGTCATGCAAGCGAAACGGGAGCGACTCTGTGTTGTCCGCTGACTTTTCTAACGCTTGACGGATAATGTCTTTGCAGTAGCGAGAGACACTAGCAACCGTTGACGGGTACCAAATCGCGCGTAATAGTGCCGTTTCAATATAGCTGGGTAGCCAGTAAAACTCAGGGTCGGTATTGATAACCTGACAGACCACGTTAGACACAGGAACGATACTGCCTTCGGGGATGGCCTCGATACGCAGTGGCAAGTAGCCGTTGTGTTTTTCGATCAAGTGCTCCCAGCCAGCACGATTAAAGGTTAGCCCATGTGCTTGAATTACTTTTTCGGCTTCATCGATATCTTGATGGGTGATAGGGGTACTTAGGTATTCTTTGATAAAGGCTTGCAAGCCAAAAAACACCACATCGTAGTCACCTTTGCGCGCTTCAATGTAACTTGACAGATACTCACTACCGCTTGGGTATTGCACCCAATGTGAGGTCTTATAGCTGTCGCTGTTTAAGATTAAATTATTTAGATTGCTGGTGTACATCACAGAACTCCTCTGCTTTGAGATGCCGCAGCTGCTTTAATAAAAAAACAATTAGAAAGCAGTAGCGGCGGTTAAGTGCCGTCTATCGGCACTGGTATAAAATTTTGAGGACGAATGGTGCGCTCGCTAATGATGGTTGAATTAGCAGCTATTCTCTCAACCAGTCACTAAGACAAGCTATGTCTAAAAACAGGCTACAATCCAACCATCTTGGTAATAATCGCATAGTGGTCTTCAAACATCATCTTGGCATCAAGCTCAGCGAGTGGCAACCAAAATGCTTTGGTTGCATCATCGCCGCCTTTTACTTTTGGCAATCCTTTTGGATCGTTTTTGAGTTGAAAATAAAAGGCTTGGGTAATGGTGCGACCACGCGCTGATCGATACGGGTCGTCAAAGGTATGCTGACTGTGGCAAGAGCCGCGCAGTACAGGCTCAGGGACCTTGAGGCGTGTCTCTTCACGCAGCTCGCGGATACACGCATCGAATAGCGTCTCTTTTGGGTCCAAAAACCCGCCCGGCAGTGCCCAAAGCCCACGCCCTGGCATACTGCGCCGCTCAACCAGTAAGATATGTCCCGACTGTACAATCAGCGCGTCAGCCGTCATAAAGGTCGGCGGGTAGGGTGCTGACTCCCATTGTCTTTTGTATTTATCGATGAAGTCTGCTTCTTCGTGCAGCTGCTGATAGTCTTCGGTTTGCTTGAACTTGTCGAGGACGTTACGTGTCGACTCAGGCGTACGCTCGGGCGTCGGCGTAGCACCCATTAGGTAGCTGTCGCGAATCGGCGTGGCAGATAGGTTCTGATAATTGGGCACTGACACAGAGTCCCAGTTAGGGAATAGCGATAGGTAATACGATGAGCTGTCTTTTGAATGACCAATCAAGCCAATATCTGTCTGCAAGTCACCAGTGACAGATTTCACGCCTGCTTGGACATACTGGAGCCAGCGTGTGTCGTTATATAGTGCATCGTCTAGACCAACACAGTGGATACGTGCAGCATCCTCTGCTGAATAAGCGCCTTTGATCATTGCAGCACGCTCAGCGACGCTAAACGGATTACGTAAGCTGCGTGGTAGATTAGCAGAGCCAATCAGCATAATCACATCGTCTGAGCGTTTTAGTGCCTCATCAATAACGGCCTTGTGTCCAGCATGAAACGGCTGGAAACGTCCGATAAAAACCAAATAACGATAGTGTTTATTGCCTTTCTGATCCAGGTTTTGCTTATCTGACTGTTGCTCTGATAATTCACTCATAGACGCCAACTTCCTACGACTTATTTTTATTGATTAAAAATTGATGACGCTAATACTGACACAGCGCATGACTTTATGACAAGTGCAAAGATGTTTAGGGGTGTGTCGTTATCGATATCATCTAATCCGCATATTTGCTTTAACCTGAATGCTTCTCTATCCATGCTGTCACTGTTGGCCAAATCTCTGTGGCTGCGTTGCGACTGATCATAATGCGACTGTGTGTGTAGTCATCTAAATCGCCGTTACTGAGCGAGTATTCTCGAAAGACATTGTACGAATTTTTAAAACCATCAAAAAACAACTGGCAGCCGCGAGTAGGGGAGATAAAATTATCTCCTTTAGCACTGATAGAATAAATAGGGGTCGTGATTTGTGGCATATACTGTCGATAGTCGATAAAGTCGTTACTAGCGTTTTTTGAGTGGTGCATAGGCTCGTTCATACTGTCTGCATGCGCAGCGCCTTGGCTAAAACTTGCCGCATTCAAAAAGCTGCTTTTAAAGTTTTTGTGCAAATTCCAATCATACCACTGGGTCATCGTATGATAGCTTTCATTAAAGGGCCCCATGTTGAGTGATTTGGCAGGAATAAAACCAACTAGCCTGGTAACGAGTTTGGCGGCGAGAATTTTCGCGTAGCTTGTTGAATTTAGCGTCGCCCCAAAAGCTTGGCAGGCAAACATACTGATGCTGTTGACCTTATCGATATAGCTAGGGTTTTGGACAAGAAACATGGTCAAACCAACACCGCCACCGCTATGAGTAACGCAGTGTAGGTTATCAAGTTTTAATTCTTCAAAGAAATAACGAAAAGTCGCTTCGTAGTCGTAAGTGGCAACAGTTTCAAAGTTAAACGACTCTTTTGGCTGTGAGCTGTCACCATGACCACGCCATTCCATGATATAGCAATGATGTCCCAAACCCGCAAAATACTCAGCGATTTTTAGACAGGTTTGTTTGTCTGAAAACGTACCATGTGTCAAAAATACATTTTGTGCGGTAACGTCAGAACCAGTATTGGCTAAACCCTCTGTCGTAGTAGCGCTTGCTGCCGTATCGACCACCTTCCAAACGGCAATTTCTTCATCATCTTTGGTAGTTACTAAGTGCAACGTCCGTGTCATCATAAAAGTGATCCTATCTTAAGCATACGCACGACTGATATACCGCCATCCATGGCTCATAAAAACAGCGCATCAAATGGTTAATAGTACGTCAAAACTAAATTATTTGCTCGGTATAGACTTAATCATTGCGGCGTATGCATTAATTTATTTGCAGGGTAGTTTAATTGATTTATAGAGCAGTGATGAAAACCATACCGATGATTGTATAGCAATGTAGAGTGACAAGAATAAAACCTGTGACCTGCTAGAAAAGCAATGAGTGCTTGATAAGTGACCAGTCTGTCTTTATATATAGGGTAGCGTCTAGATCAGCGTACTAACATGACCCCAATGGATTGTTTTTGCTATTAAAAAAATCAATGTCAACCATTTGTCGTGGTCACTGTCCAATTCACAGTAGCACAGTCGGAATTGTGACTTGTTTCAGGTATAATGACCACCATAAACGGATTGAATTTCACAAACATTGTGGTCCTTTCATAAATATGGTGATCAGTGTCATACAATAATAAACCTCAGTCACTGATGACTTACCAACCAACATAAATGCTAGACATTAAAAATTCAAATTCACGACACAGTAGCCATAATAGATATCGCATTTGTGTCATAACGCATAGGAAATATTATGAGTGAGCTAAACCAACCAGATCAGTCTACCGATTACGAATCAGCATTAGATACCGAGCAAGCTGAAGCGAAAAGTAACATTACGATCACTGAGTCTGCTCAAGGATACTTGGCAGATTTGTTATCCAAGCAGGATACCGATGGTATTGGTGTACGCATCTTTGTTGAGCATCCTGGCACGCCGCGTGCAGAGTGCTGCATGGCTTATAACCAGCCGGGCGAAGAAGACAGCGCTGACTTGCGTTTTACTTACGATGACTTTTCTGCCTTTATTGAGGCGGCGTCAGTACCTTATCTAGAAGATGCGGTCATTGATTACAATAAAGACCGTTTTGGTGGTCAGCTGACTTTCCGCGCGCCAAACTCCAAGGTACCTAAAGTAGGCGCTGATGCTAGCGTCGAAGAGCGCATCAACTATGTACTACAGTCTGAGATTAACCCAGGGTTGGCGGCTCATGGTGGTGATGTACAATTGCTTGAGTTGATTGACGAAGAAGGCATTGGTCTGACGGCGGTATTGAAATTCGGCGGTGGTTGTCAAGGGTGCTCGGCTGTTGATATGACACTGCGTCAAGGCGTTGAAGTGCAGCTCAAGCAGCAAATACCAGAGCTGACGCAAGTGGTTGATGATACTGACCACACGCGCACAGAGAACGCTTATTATAAATAAAAGCTTGTCAACCATATAAAATCTGAATGGTCAAACAATAGCTTTAGTATTATATTTAATAAAAAAGTCGAGTTCTAATGAACTTGGCTTTTTTTATTGATATGATTTGGTAGATAGCTTTTTAAGACCGTATTGAAACGCTGACTTTCGAGCAGTAGTTTTTAATCAGTCATTGTTAAACATTAACTTTTGATCTATACATTTTATGCACACAAGGGAATGTACTATGAGCGACGAACAAGCAGTCCAGCAGCAAGACCTAGAGAGCAACCAGCGTCTGGAGACGCTAGCCATTCATGCTGGCTATAGTGTTGAACAAACAACCAAGGCCGTAGCCGTACCTATCTATCACACCAGCTCATACGCGTTTGATAATACGCAGCATGGTGCTGATCTTTTTGATCTCAAAGTCGCTGGAAATATTTATACGCGTATCATGAATCCGACCAACGCGGTGCTAGAAGAGCGTGTTGCAGCGCTTGAAGGTGGTATCGGTGCGCTTGCAGTCGCTTCTGGTATGGCAGCCATCACTTATGCCATTCAGACTATCTGTGAAGCAGGTGACAATATTGTCGCTGTATCGACGCTATATGGCGGTACTTACAATCTGTTTGCGCACGCACTGCCGCGTCAGGGTATCGAGGTGCGGTTTTTTGATCACAAAGACCCAGAAGCGATTCGGGGTTTGATCGATGATAAGACCAAGATGGTGTTTGCAGAGAGTATCGGTAACCCCCTAGGTAATATCGTAGATATTCAGGCGCTCAGTGATATCGCTCATGAATATGGTGTGCCAGTGGTGATTGATAATACAGTGGCAACGCCTGCGCTATGTCGCCCGTTTGAGTTTGGGGCAGATATTGTGATTCATTCATTGACCAAATATATGAGTGGTACAGGAACATCAATTGGTGGTGCAATTGTCGATAGCGGTACGTTTGCTTGGGGCGACTACCCAGAGCGTTTTCCGTTGTTGAACACCCCAGACCATAGCTATCATGGCGTGAATTTTGTAAAAGACGTGGGCGCACCTGCCTTTATCGCTCGCGCACGTGTCGCGCCATTGCGCAATACGGGCGCCGCGCTTAGCCCACTGAACGCATTTAGTATCTTACAAGGAATGCAGACGTTGAGTCTGCGCATGGAGCGTCATGTACAGAATGCACAAGCTGCCGCAGAATATTTGCGTGATCATGACAAAGTCGCTTGGGTGAAGTACGCAGGTCTGTCTGATCATCCTGAACATGAGCTTGCTAAAAAATATATGAATGGCACACCTTCTGCTATTTTGACCTTTGGGGTAAAAGGCGGTCTTGAAGCAGGCGCGCGTTTTATCGATGCGTTACAGCTGATTACTCGATTAGTCAATATTGGCGACGCCAAATCACTGGCCTGTCATCCAGCAACGACGACTCATCGTCAGTTGAATGGACAAGAGCTTGAGCAAGCTGGCGTGAGTGAAGATATGGTGCGATTGTCGATTGGTATTGAGCATATTGAAGACATCAAAGCGGATCTTGCACAGGCACTGGCTGCTGCATAACATCAGCAACTGCTTGCTTTTTTAAGCAACATAGAAGCAAAAGCAACGTAATTGAATGGTGCTCATTCAAATACAAAAAAGCCCATATCTGTCTGATATGGGCTTTTTTATGTAAATATGTTCAGTGATAAAGTAGAGATGATCAGCTTAGATATACAAAGGCGTGCGCCTGACACTGTATTTTATCAATATAAGGCTGGCTATTATATGCGCTGAACTAAAGTATACGCTGCGCGATGTCTCGATAATCTTGCGAGGTCAGGCGTGGTCCAAACTGTTGAATCACTTGCGCTGATATCTCGCTGGCAAGACGTCCGCATTCTGGTAAGCTAAATTGTTGCGATAAGGCATATAAGAAAGCACCAGCATAGTTATCACCTGCGCCATTGGTATCGATAACATTAGCCACTACTGGCGTTGCAACGTCATAAACCTCAATCTCTGCCTCGTCATTTGGTTTGTGCACGATAATGGCGCCATTAGCACCATCAGTCACAACCGCTGTCTGACAGTACTCAAGTAGGGCACGCGCTGCTGCTTTGACTTGCTTTTTATCTGTAAATAGCTTGGCTTCTTCACTGTTGCAGAATATCACCGCGACTTTATTACCTAGCATATTGAGTAGGCCTTCTTTGGCAAACTTCACCACGGCAGGATCAGCAAAACTCACCGCGATTTTTGCATTATGAATACCTGCTTGCTGACGCAGCTGCGTCATCGCTGGCTGAATGCTCTCAGACATCGCTAGATATCCTTCGAGGTATAGCCAATCCGCTTGCGTCAAGGCATCGAAGTCGACGTTGTCCGCAGCGATCTCGCTTGAGGTGCCAAGATAGGTTTGCATAGTACGCTCACCGTCTTCTGTGACAGCGACCACACATGAGCCAGTCACACCGCCTGCATGGATAGATTTTTTTGAAGTGGAGACGCCTGCTTCGTGCAAATCTCTAAGGTAAAATGCGCCTTGATCGTCATCACCCACGCGGCAGGCATAGAACGGTTTGCCGCCTAGGCTTGCAAAGGCATACATCGTATTGGCTGCTGAACCGCCGCCCGCCTGCTTTGACGGGGCAATGTTGGCAAGCTGGAAGTATGCTAGGAGCTGCTGTTGCTCTTCAAATTCTGCTAGGGTCATATTGCCTTTAGTCAGCTCGGTTTCTTCTAGTGCGGCATCTGATAACACATACTCGTGATCAACCAACGCATTACCTATTGCCATTACGTCGTACATTGCTTACCTCTCTTTAATATGTTTATAACTATGATCGATTTATTACTATGAATTGTATCGTTGAAATTATTCAGCCTATGACTTATTCAGCTTGTAATTCTAGCAAACGCTGATAGAGCGCATTCTTTTTTACCCCAGTGATGTCAGCCGCCAACGCTGCCGCTTTTTTGACTGACAGATCCTCTAGTAACCGCTGCAGTAACTTATCATGAGTACTGATGTCGTCGCTATCTTTTGCTACGTTGACACCCGCAACGACCACGACGATCTCACCGCGTTGTTGATTGTCATCCGCTTTGACAAACTCGACCAACTCGCCAAGGGTGCTTTTGTGTACCGTTTCAAAGGTTTTGGTCAATTCACGACAAAACGTCACCGCGCGATCGGCTCCAAATATCGTTGCCATATCTTCTAGGCTAGATACGATGCGATGCGGTGCTTCATAAAAGATTAAAGTTTCGGTACGTGATACCAGTGCACTCAGTTGTTTTTGACGGCCGTGGGTCTTGGCAGGCAAAAACCCAATAAAGCTAAATCGATCCGATGGCAGACCTGCTACTGACAAGGCACCAATGGCAGCGGATGCACCAACGATAGGTGATACGGTCACGCCCGCATCATGCGCCGCTTGCACCAGCTGATAGCCTGGATCACTAACCAGTGGCGTACCTGCGTCACTAATAAGGGCAACCGAATGACCTTGTTCAATCATCTCAATAATCTTAGGCGTTTGAATCGCGCTATTATGCTCGTGATAGGCCCATAGCTTATTGTGACCTTTTTGCTTGGTGGTCGTGTCATCACTGTCAGCGTTACTTTTAGCAGTATGAGTCTCAGTGTCTTTTGCCTCGTCAGCTTTATTGCCTTTGGTATCAATACCGAAATGCGATAACAGCTTACCTGAGGTGCGTGTGTCTTCACAGGCAATAATAGCGACTTGTTTTAACACATCAATGGCGTGTGGGGTCATGTCAGTCAAGTTACCAATCGGCGTGGCAACGATATAGAGACAAGCCGGCATCGTAGTGAGAGTAGACATGAAAACCTCGGGTCGTTAAAAAGTAATAGTGCGCCATTATGCACAGTCGCTATTTATGGCGCGCTTCAATCAAATAATGAATGAACAAACGTATAGATATCGAGAGTGGGCGGCGCAGAAGTGGCTAGTTTAGCATGTTGTGCTATGATAATTCTCAAATGTTGATTAGACACATTACTCTTATGACCAATCATAAACCGTTGATGCTCACCTCGCCAAGACAACGACAAGGAAGTTGGTTTGAGCAGCGTGCCTGTGAGTTTTTGCAAGAGCAGGGGATGGACTTACTTGCACAGAATTGGCAGCAGCCAGCGGTAGGTGAGCTGGATCTGGTTATGATAGAGGCAGGATCTGCATGGTCGACGCTGGTATTTGTGGAAGTTCGTCAACGCAAGCGCTCGGTTTATGGCGATGCAGCACTCAGTGTGACGCCCAGTAAACAACGCAAAGTGATCAAAACAGCGCAATGTTTTTTGCAGCAGCACCCTGAGTATAGCCATTATGATTGCCGATTTGATGTTATTGCTTATAATACGGTAAAAGAAGATCGTACAAACAGCCAACCTGAGTGGTTAAAAGGCGCTTTTGCGGCTACTGCATGGTAGTTAAGCATAAGCATACAAGCGCTGAATATAAGGCTAGATAATCATAAGCCCAGAGTTTACTGAGCTTGGGCCGTATTTTACGAGCAATACTCGTTACTAAAAACCTAACCGCTCATCATTAAAATTAAGTAAAGTAGCTATGTTAAGTAGGGTAGCTTAAGTAGGGTGCCTACTGAAAAAATTTAGCACATCACCATTAAATATAAATTTATTGAATTTATACCATCAGGTTCTAAGAGGTAAGTAATGACACGGATGCATTTGCGCACGGCTATTTTTGGTTCCTCACGTCGTATCACGACAGGTATTATGGTTGCTGCCTGTGTTGCTAGTACGGGCTGTGCCACAAACTATCTGACCAACAGTACAGAGGGGACCTATGGTGTACCAATGACTGAGCGCACGATTCCGCAGCGGCTACTCGATCGTAGTATCGAACACACCGCCAAGATCAATGTCTATGGTCTAAAAGAAGACTTGCAGCAGAGCAGTCGTATGGGTATCGATAGCTTTAACAGTGAAGTGCTCCTCACGGGTGAAGTACCTACTGAAGCGCTCAAAGTAGAAGTAGAAAAAGTCATCAGCTCTATGCCAGATGTGCGCCGTGTCTATAACGAGATGGAAGTAAGTGCGTCAAAGGGCTACAGCTCAACTGTGCATGATGGTTACATCACCTCAAAGCTACTGGCAAAGGTAGCTGCTAGTGATGGCGTGAAAGCATCGCAGATCAAAGCCGTTACCAATAATGGTGTGGTGTATATCATGGGGCGGATGACACCCACTCAGCAGAGCCATCTGATCGATATTGCCAACAGCACGGTTGGTGTCACCGAACTTGTATTGCTAACGACGGTAGTCGACAACACAGGCGTAAAAATAAATAATGACGATATTATGTATGAAAACAACCTAGCCAATCCTACTACCACACCAGTGATTGTAGATACGGCGGTCAGCACGGCAACGCCTATAGTCGTCACAGAAGATGGGAATACTGTTACTCAACCCTCATCGAGTCCTTATATTGAGCTCTATAAAGAACCATAAAGTATCTCAGCTAATGCGCGACATTTTACCGCATGCTGTTCAGTCATAGCGATGAGTGGCTAAAAACGAACAGATAAAAACAGGTTGTCTGTATCTGTTTTCAATAGCTCTATGTATTGCTGATAACTTCGTATTGCTAATAGATTTTTTAATTTAATCACAATAAGCCTAAATAGAGATAACAGTAAGAGCACGAGAAATATTGGGTCAGTAGGTACTATATTCATAGTAAAAAGTAGCACAGACAGCATATTGGTCGCTGATATATTTAAGTAGCAACGCATTTTTAGACAATGGATAAAACAATAGCTGCAATGACGTTACGCATTATTAATAAATATAATAGGATACTGGCAATGAAGGATTCAAAAAACCACACACAACAGAGTGATAGCACCAGTAGAGATACGTTCAGTGATACAGGTACGTATGGTCATGTCGCTAGCAACAAAGGTCGCACGCTAAAATTCGGTGGGGCGATGATAGTAGTGTTCGGTAGTATTGCGCTAGCCACACAAAATGCACAGGCATTTTCACCGCTGGCTATCGTCAACGGCATTACCTCTAGTGGCGGTGTCAGTGTTAGCAAAGACATCTTATATGGTGATCAGCCATTACAAGACTTGGATATTTATTATCCTAAGCCTTTGGCAAAGGCCATGAAAGAACAAAGCACTATTAGCAATAACTACCCTATGGTGGTGTTTGTGCATGGTGGTTCATGGGAGAGTGGCAACAAAGAGCAATATGCCTTTGTCGGTCAAAGCTTGGCGCAAGCAGGCTATGTCACCGCAGTAATTAATTACCGCAAAGCCCCTGAGCATGTTTATCCTGATTATGTCAAAGATGCAGCCCAAGCAATTGCTTGGAGTGTAAAAAACGCCGAAAGCTTACATGCTGATCCATCACGTGTCGCTGTCATGGGTCACTCTGCTGGCGCGTTCAATGCGGTTGCCGCCATTGCCAATGAAGACTTCTTGGCACCTTACGGTATGAAGCCCACAGACATAGCAGCGGTGGTTGGTATTGCAGGTCCTTATAGCTATGACTTTCGTAAATTCGATAGTGCGACAGCCTTTGCTCCAGATGCCACACCAGATCAAGTGATGCCGGATCGTCAGATTAAAGGTGCTCAGCCGCCATATCTGTTATTGACAGCAGAAAAAGACAAAATAGTCTATGAAAGCAATACGACCAAGATGACAGCAGCACTCAAAGAAGCAGGTGTCACGGTCGAGACTGGTGAAATCGAAGGCGCAAGTCATGCCACCAGTATTGGCGCAATGGCGCCGCCGCTGCGCTGGGTCAATGATGTGCGTGCGCAAGTGTTAGCGTATTTAGACGAAACGCTCAAATAGTCTATATAGACGCAGTCGGTGTCAATAGTTACGTGCAACCTCATCTCTATTGTCTTGCTCGAGCACTGCAATGTACTTGAGCAAGACAGTGCTGTAAGACAGGCAAACTCTTGTTATAATGTCACCACTTTAAATCTACACCCTATTCTAAATTTTAAGGCAGAATATTTATGAGCATGAACGCTGACGATTTGATCGCATTTTTACAGACTCACTTCCCAGACGCTTTTATTCAAGCTGCCAACCAAGGTAATAAGTTTGATGTACGCGTGGTTGATGCCAGCTTTGAAGGCAAACGTGCAGTTCAACGCCAGCAAGCTATCTATGCGCTAGTCAATGATAAGATTGCGAGTGGCGATATTCATGCCCTCAATATCCAAGCGCTAACGCCTGCTGAGTGGGACGCTCAGTCAAAAGGCTAATTAAATAGCTGTATACATGACCAAGTATTATAGAATGCATCTTTTTAATAGACGCTTTTCATAAATTTGGTTTTCATAATTTCTTATACTCATTGCTAGGTTGTCACCTTTATGGATCAATTTTTAATCACTGGTAGTAGTCGTATCGCAGGGGAAGTCACTATCTCAGGCGCCAAAAATGCCGCTTTGCCGTTACTTGCTGCTATGATACTGGCTGAGACGCCAACGACATTGCATAATGTACCGTCACTAAAAGACGTGCGAACATTGATTGAATTGATCGGTGGTATGGGTATCGATATCCAAAAGCAGGATGATACCGTCACTTGCGATACAAAAAGCATTGATAACTTTTATGCGCCGTATGACTTAGTAAAAACCATGCGTGCCTCGATACTGGTGTTAGGTCCATTGCTGGCACGGTTTGGTGAAGCCGAAGTATCACTGCCAGGTGGCTGCGCGATTGGCTCACGTCCTGTTGATCAGCATCTAAAAGCATTTGAAGCGATGGGTGCAGTAATCAGTGTAGAAAACGGTTATGTAAAAGCACAAGCACCTAAAGGCGGCAAGCTTTTGGGCTGTAACTTCTCATTTGACATGGTTACCGTTGGTGGTACTGAGAACGTCATCATGGCAGCGGCACTGGCCAACGGCACAACAGTGCTAGGCAACTGTGCGTTAGAGCCAGAAGTGGTTGATTTGGCCAATATGCTGGTCGCTATGGGCGCTAAGATTAGCGGTATCGGTACTTCAACCATGACCATCGAAGGCGTTGAGCGCCTGCACGGTTGTGAGTATTCAGTCGTACCTGATCGCATTGAGACCGGCTCATACCTTGCTGGTGCGTTAATGACGCGTGGTGATGTATTGACTAAAAATACTACAGCGTCGTTATTACATCCTGTACTTGAGAAGTTTGAAGCGATGGGCGCAGTGATTACGACAGGTGATGACTGGATTCGCGCGCAGATGAAAGGCCGTCCAAAGCCGGTCGATATTCGCACTCAGCCACATCCAGGTTTTCCAACAGATATGCAAGCCCAGTTGATGGCGATTTGCTGTCTGGCTGATGGTACCAGCACCATTATCGAAAACATTTTTGAGAACCGCTACATGCATGTACCTGAGCTTAATCGCTTGGGTGCGTCTATCCAAGTTGATGGTCATACTGCAGTGATAAGAGGTGTCGAGAACTTCACTGCGGCGCCTGTTATGGCAACAGATTTACGTGCTTCTATGTCACTTGTGATGGCGGCTGCAACTGCAGAAGGCGAGAGCTTAATCGACCGTATTTATCATATTGATCGCGGTTATGAGCATGTCGAAGAAAAGCTACGTAGCCTGGGTGTCAATATTCAGCGTGTGAATACCAACGATTAGTATCACTAGATTGATGCTAACTTTTGGGCACATTACGCTATAAATCAAAACCTCCTTACCTTCTTACTACTTTTAATTGGGGGGAGGTATCAACCGTACATGGACATGATGTCATTATGACTGAGACAAGCAAACCTTTACCAGCCAGTGGTTTATTAAACGAAGTAAACGATGAGTTTTCAGGTCTAACCTTAGCGTTGTCAAAAGGCCGTATTCTAGAAGAAACTATGCCACTGTTACGTGCAGCTGGCGTTGACTTACTAGAAGACCCTGAAGCCTCTCGCAAACTTATTTTTCCGACATCAAACCCAAATGTGCGTGTATTAATTTTGCGTGCCAGTGACGTGCCGACCTATGTCGAGCACGGGGCAGCTGATTTTGGTGTGGCGGGTAAAGACGTGTTGCTTGAGCATGGTGCCAATCATGTTTATGAGCTACTTGATCTAAAAATTGCTCAGTGCAAGCTGATGACTGCTGGTGTGAAAGATGCGCCACTACCCAATCGTCGCCTACGCATCGCGACCAAATATGTGAATGTGGCGCGCGCTTATTTTGCAAGCCAAGGTCAGCAAGTCGATGTCATCAAGCTGTATGGCTCGATGGAGCTTGCACCGTTGGTGGGTCTGGGTGATTTGATTGTTGATGTGGTAGATACTGGTAATACGCTACGTGCGAATGGGCTCGAAGCCCGCGACCATATCTGTGATGTCTCATCACGTCTTATTGTTAATCAGGTCAGCTACAAGCGCAAATTTGCCCTGCTAGAACCAATTTTAGATAGCTTTAAAGACAGTATTGCAAATGCCTAATAGACCGGTGTTGATCATTGGTAATATAAAGCACGGTTATACGAATTTTTAAACCAGTTTGGCGCTCTATGATAGATATAGCGTGCTAAACTGGTTTTGTTGTCTTGGCTTGCCAAAAAATAAAATATAAGTAAACTCTACATTAGAAGACAGCGAATAAGCCATAATTTTATAAAAATTAAGCATACATTAGTTATGTTTACCTCATTTATTTTTAGAAGTATTTTATGCTCAGATATAGGATTAGGTCATGCGCCAGTTAAGTACCCAAGATGCCGATTTTGATAGTCAGTTGACACAATTGCTTGCTTTTGAAACGGTTAACGACTCTGAATTATTACATACCGTTGATGACATCATCGCACAAGTACGTGCTGATGGCGATAACGTCGTGTTGGCGTTGACCCAGAAATTTGATCATCACCCAGCAACAGCGATGCAAGAGTTAGAGCTTTCTAAAGAATCGCTGGCTGAGGCATTTGCCAGCCTAGATGATAAAGTAAAGGCAGCACTGACTACAGCTGCGACTCGAGTGCAGACATTTCATGAGCGTCAAGTACAAGAAACGTGGCAGTATGAGGATGAGCTGGGTAACCGTTTGGGCCAGAAGGTTACGTCACTTGATCGTGTTGGCATTTATGTCCCAGGTGGCTTGGCCTCTTATCCTTCGTCGGTATTGATGAATGCTATCCCTGCCAAGGTCGCTGGCGTCAAAGAAGTTATCATGGTCGTGCCAGCACCCAAAGGCGTGCTTAATCCTCTAGTGTTGGCGGCGGCACATTTGTCACAAGTTGACCGTGTTTTTACTATTGGTGGCGCACAAGCGGTAGCAGCGTTGGCTTACGGTACCCAAACCATTCCAGCCGTGGACAAAATCACAGGACCTGGTAATAAATATGTCGCAGCAGCCAAACGCGCGGTATTTGGTCAGGTGGGTATTGATATGATTGCTGGGCCCTCAGAGGTGCTGGTATACGCAGAGGGTGAAGCACAAGATCGTGCCGATTGGCTGGCGATGGATTTATTGTCACAAGCAGAGCATGATCGCATTGCTCAAGCTATCTTTGTGACCACTAGCGAAGATCAGCTTAAAGAAGTGGCAATGGAGATCGAAAAAGCACTGGCTGAGCTGCCAAAAGCAGATATCGCACGCGATTCGTTGCAGAACCGCGGTGCGCTTATTTTAGTAAAAGACCGTAGTGAAGGCATGGCACTGATCAATCGTATTGCTCCTGAGCATTTGGAGCTCTCTGTTGATAACCCTGATGCGCTATTAGATAATATTCGTCATGCCGGTGCTATCTTTATGGGACGTCACACGCCTGAGGCTATCGGAGATTATTGTGCAGGTCCGAACCATGTGTTACCGACGTCTGGTACAGCGCGTTTTTCTTCGCCGTTAGGTGTCTATGACTTTCAAAAGAAATCATCTATTATTTATTGTACCCAAGCTGGCAGCAAGCCATTGGCTGAGACGGCTGATATTTTAGCGCAGCGTGAGGACTTAGAAGCCCATGCACGCTCAGCACGTTATCGTTACCAGTAAAATATATTTGAGCGTTTTCTTATTTACTTTTAATATGTATTTAATAGTCTGTCTGACTAATTAGCAGGATAATTTATGAGTGAGTCAAAGATAGATACCAGACTTTGGTCATCTAAAGCACGCAATTTGTCACCTTACGTACCGGGCGAGCAGCCACAGCATGACAATTTGTGCAAACTGAACACCAATGAAAACCCGTTTCCACCGTCGCCAAAAGTAGGAGAGGCAATTGCCAAGGTATTGACGCAGCAAGCAGAAGAGCTGCGCTTGTATCCAGCGCCCGAGTCTAATGATTTGCGTGCGGCATTGGCACAGTCATATGATCTAGATATCAACCAAGTGTTTGTTGGTAATGGTTCAGATGAGGTGTTGGCACTTATATTTGCCAGCTTCTTCCTAAAAGAGCGTCCACTGTTGTCACCTGATATCAGCTATAGCTTTTATCCTGTCTATGCACAGACCTTTGGTGTACATCTTGTTAAGATACCCCTAGAAGAAGATTTTAGTATCGACCCTGATGCGTACCGCCAGCCTTGTAGCGGTATCATCATCGCCAACCCGAATGCACCAACTGGTTTGCTATTATCGCTTGCTGATATTCGTAAGCTTGCCAGCGAACACTCCAATGCCGTCATTGTCATCGATGAGGCTTATATTGATTTTTCTCAGAGAGAGTCAGAGACTCAAGTATCAGCAGTAAGTCTGATCAATGAATGTGACAATATCATCGTGACACAAACCTTCTCAAAGTCACGCTCATTAGCTGGTTTACGTGTCGGCATGGCTTTTGCCAATGCGTCATTGATTGAAGCATTGACGCGTATGAAGAACAGTTTTAATAGTTATCCGTTAGATAAGCTGGCACAAGCTGGAGCGACGGCGAGTGTGCTAGACGTGGACTACTTCGAGCAGACTCGTCAACAAGTCATCGACCTGCGTACGTCATTGACAGAAGCGCTGATAGCATTGGGCTATGACGTATTGCCGTCACATGCCAACTTTGTCTTTGTCCGCCCAAAAGGCGGTGATGCTAGTGGAGTGGCAAGTGCGTTACGTGAGCAAGGAATTATCGTTCGTCATTTTGACAAACCGCGTATCAATGAGTACTTGCGTATTACAATTGGTACAGCAGAGCAGAACAGCCGTTTGATTGAGGCTTTGACAGTGTTGCATGCCGATAACAGCGTTACTAGTGATTAATACAGTGTTTTCAATACTTATATCAACGCGCACATCGTAATGATTAGACAGATGTACTAAGAAGTAATAGATGTATTAAGAAGTATTGAAAAAGCCTGCTAACGCAACGTGAGCAGGCTTTTTTGGGTCATAAGAAAAAGCGCAGTACAATTATTTATATTTTTTAGCCAGCACCGCTAGCAGATTACCTACCTTGTCCAAGCACTCTTGGTATTCGGCATCGCAATCTGATGCAACCGTGATGCCGCCACCAGCCCATAGGTTGAGATGTCTTTCGCTGACAGCCTCATCATTCCACGATGCATTGGCCTGTAGCGTACGAATGAGCACATTCCATTGACCACTACCATCAAAATTCATATAACCCATCGTGCCGCAATAGGCACCGCGAGCTGAGGTCTCTAGTTCAGAGATGATTTCAACAGCGCGTTTTTTGGGTGTACCTGTGATGGAGCCAGCAGGCAAACTACCGAACAACACTGCCAGCGGATGAGTATTCGCTTTTAGCTCAGCGATGATCGTGCTGACCATATGATGAACATTACTAAAGCTCTCAATCGCGAATAGCTGTGGTACTTTTACACTGCCGATCTTGGCATACTTGCCCAAATCATTACGCAGTAAATCCACGATCATGACGTTTTCGGCACGATCTTTCTCACTATCGATCAGCTGTTGTTTGTGAGCGTCATCTTGATCTTGATCGAGGCTACGCGGCATGGTGCCTTTAATAGGCTTGGTTAAGATATGATGTTTGCCAGTATCGCTGTCTTTTGTAAAGGTAAAAAATAATTCAGGTGAGCAGCTTAGTAATTCAAATCGGTTATCACCTGTGGCATCGCTGCCACTTTCACTTAAGTGTTTGGCAGTATAGTCATCAACGCTCAGGTAACCTGCAAAAGGGGCTTTTGTATTGTAATGCAGCGCAGGGAGATAATCGATAAGCGCGACTGTTGGTTGGTTAGTATCATTGTTATACGGTAGTTTGCCAGACCACTTTTGCGTCAGATTGATCTGATAGCAGTCGCCTTGCTGTAGGTAGTCTTGAGTACGATCAAATGCTTGCTGATAGTCACGCTTGCTCCATTGTGCAGTTAGAACAATAGGCTCTACCTTGGATGCGGTTTCAGATAGTGTTTGAGAAAGGTGTTTCTCAACCAACTTGTGATCTAACTCGTTTAGAGAAGATATAAGAGCAGTCAAAAGCTTCTGCTGTGCTTCACTGTCGGTAGTGTCATCCGAATACTTATTGGTTTGATGACTAGTGAGCTCCCAACCTGTATCAGCTATATGGGTGAGATAAATATCATAATGACCTAATGAGGCACAAGGCTGCTGTGCCAATTCGATACTATCTGTAGGGCTTAATTCATGAGCGGCAATATCGTAACCAATAAAACCTATTAGACCGTGATGATAACCGGGATTTGCATTTTCTAAATTCGCATTTTCTACATTTATGTTTTTTGAATTGTCACTATTGGTATCATAAATTTTGCTGTAAGCAATCAGCTCATCTTGCCAGTCTAGATAGCTTATATAAGACGCCGTGATAGATTTGCTAGTGTTAGGGCCATCGCCACGCCAGATTTTAACCACTTTGTAGAGATTGCTAGAGCGCTGTTTATCAGTAGGATACACAGACCAGCTGACTTTCGGTAACAGACCAATGACTGGTTGCTTATGGTTATTTAGCCAAACAAGCTGCCAATTTGCTTCATTATCTTGATTGAGCAAATGGTGTTGTAGATGGGTCATCAACTCGGCAGCAGATAAATCACCAAAACGCCAGCTAGAGTTAATAGCTGGCGATGGGGCAGAGTCTATCTGGCTGGTTATATTTTGATTTGGTACAGGCATCATTTAACCGTCGAATTTTTTTATGATTAGCGTAGCATTAGTACCACCAAAGCCAAAGCTATTACTCATCAAGGTATCAAGGTCAGTTTCACGCATCTGGGTGACAATATCGAAGCCTTCAGCTGCAGGATCTAGGTTATCGACATTGATACTTGGTGCGATAAAGCTCTCTTGTAGCATCAATAAGCAATAAATAAGTTCTTGAGCACCGACAGCACCTAAGCTGTGACCTGTCATGGATTTGGTAGAGCTGATAGCAGGTACTTTACTGATGTCATTATCAAAGACTTTGGCAATTGCTTTTAGTTCTGTGATATCGCCTAGCGGTGTGCTCGTACCGTGGCTGTTGATATAATCAACGCTTTCTAGACCAGCTTCGGCTAGGGCTTGTTGCATACAGCGCACGGCACCTTCACCACTTGGGGCAACCATTTCTGCACCATCAGAGCTAGCACCGTAGCCGACGATTTCAGCTAATATATTAGCACCGCGTGCTTGTGCGTGCTCTAAACTCTCAACTACTACCATTGCACCGCCAGCAGCAATGACAAAACCATCACGATCTTTGTCATAAGCTCTTGAAGCAAGTGTTGGCGTGTCGTTGTATTGCGTACTGACTGCACCCATCGCATCAAACATACAAGACTGCGTCCAGTGTTCAGCTTCGCTACCACCAGCCAGTATGACGTCAGCTTTGCCCAATTGAATAAGTTCGGCAGCATGACCGATACAGTGGGTCGAGGTCGCGCAAGCAGAAGAAAGCGAGTAGGAGACCCCTTGGATTTTTAGACCTGTGGCTAAGGCTGCTGATACTGAGCTACCCATAGTTTTGGGTACGGCCATCGCACCGACACCGCGTAAACCTTTTTCGCGCATAGCATCTACGGCGTTTACGATATTTTCTGTTGATGCGCCACCTGAGCTGGCGACAACGCCTACGCGTGGGTTATTATTAATGGTCTCAAGTGATAACCCTGAATGCTCAATAGCATTCAAGGCACTAACATAAGCATACAAACTGGCATCGCTAAAGAAGCGTTTGAGTTTGCGGTCGATACCGCTGGTATCTAAGTCTGATTGGTTGATACTACCACTCACGTGTGACTTGAATTCATGCTCGGCATGAGCCTCATTAAATGTAATGCCAGACTGTCCTTCTTTGAGAGCAGTGGTAACGGTGGCTAAATCATGTCCGATACAAGAGACAATCCCTGCTCCAGTGATAACGACGCGGCGCATATGCTATTCCTTATAAGTAACGACTTGCTAGCAGTTGGTTGCAATAATCGTTGCAAATCTATATATGATATTTAACGATGAATTAATGTGAGCATTATAGTAAAAAGTAGTTCATGTAGAAGAGATAACGATAGCACGAATTTAGGTAACTAGACTCTATTAACAGTCTATTAAAGGTAATATTAACTCAGTGTACAATTATGCTCTCAATTACGGCACATGATAACGTATCAAGCGCTGAAAATCTTTGAGCAAATGTAAAAAAACGACTAACCGCCCCTTGTCGTTAAGGCTTATTAACAAATACATGTTCACAGACGGTCTTTGCTAAATAGATTTATTGGCGTTAGATAGAAATCAGCGAAAATATTGTAAATGAATTAAAAGCCATGGATAAGTGATAAAAAATTCAATTATACTTTTAGATACAAAATTTGTGACCGTGATAACATTGTTCGCACTGACAAAGGTTACAGCGGCTGGCTAGAATGACAGCTTGACTATTATTAAAACAAAACCAATTACCATATTCATCACATTAAGGACATCACGATGGCAAAGCGTAGTACTCTTTCTAAAAGCATCAATACTATTGGCTCTTTTGCTCGGAACAACCTAGAGCGTATGGGCGCTATGATTGATAACGTCAATGCCAAAACAGGCAAGCCGCGTCAATACAAAGCGGTAGATTTAGGGGATGAAGACTATCAACAAGACTTGTTTCGTGAACAGACGCTAAAAGCAACGCAACAGTTATTAGGACCACGCTTTGCTATGTATGGCAAGTACGCCAAAAAAGTGGTACCAAATAGTTTTTTTCAGTCGACAGTTGATAGTGCATTTGCCCAAGTAGCTAACCTTGCATCGAGCTGGAGTCAGTTAGATTTACCGGATGAGCACCGATTTGCCAATATCGCAACCTTAGATGACGAAGAGCGCTATGCGCTAGCGACAGATATCGCCAACCAAAACCGTGCGCTTGCAGCAATTGGCGGCATAACTGGTCTGGCTGGATTGCCAGGATTGCTTGCTGATACATTATGGTTATTATTGGTCTCGTTACGTACGATTTATCAAATCGCATCTGTGTACAATAAGCCATTAACAGGTAAGCAAGGCGTAAAAATGGCTTATGAGCTACTTTCCAGTGCAGACCTGAGCAAAATGCAAGAAAAACAAGCATTGTTAGCAGGTATGGGTATTGGTAAAGGTTTACTTGACAATGCTCAAAGCAGTGGATTACATAGTGAGCTCAAAAACTTAGGTCTAAAAAATAAAAATGTGAACTATTATGCCGAGCAAATAGATAGCATTGCCAGTCAAGTAGGCATTGATCTTGACCAGATCGATCTATCATGGGTTCGCCGCTTTATCCCTATCACTGCAGTAGCGGTAGGGGTGCATTACAATAGTCAATTAATCGACGAGGTTATCGGCGTTGCTCAAGCGACTTTTGCACCAGAAGCGAAAATGGTCAATCGCGCCATTACTGATGATAGCAGTAGCGAAGCTGAAGTAAAAAAAGCAAGCGATAGTGACAACACTGCAGAGCAAAATACGAAGGGTGAAAATGAAACAGATAGTGATAAAGACAATAGTGATGATAAGCTATCGGATAAGCAAACATCTGATAAAAAGACCAAATAAGTATCAATATCCATGCTGATATTGGTTACATACCCAGTCAGCATGGAATCATCACTATAGTATCCATAACGTATTATCTATAATAAGCAATCTGCTTGCATAAATATCAGTATTCACATTGGTACTTGTTTAGATTTCATAAAAAGCTTGAAAACTAGAGCAACCATCACAACATATGCATTATCGAGCAGTTTTTAATATCTTCTGTAAATCCAGCTTGAGACTGACCTATCTGCTTTATTTATTGAGTTATTTTTTAGTTAAAAATTTATAAAACGGCATAGCGTCAGGCTGGATGCATATCATCAAATGTTGTAAAGTTAAACCATAGATAAGTGGTTGAAATAGCAGCAACAACTCTTTATAATACACTGTCCTAAAAATGGGTGCCCCGAAATCTGCAAATATTGTCAGATAGATGGTGCATTGGCCCATTTTTTTGTTTTATACCAAACGGGAGAAGGATGCCTTATGGCAACAACTAACCAATTGATTCGTAAAGGTCGCAAAACCATCAAGGAAAAGTCAAAAGTTCCTGCGTTGGAAGCGTGCCCACAGCGTCGCGGTGTATGTACTCGTGTATATACTACCACGCCAAAAAAACCTAACTCTGCCATGCGTAAAGTATGTCGTGTACGTTTGACTTCAGGCTATGAAGTATCAAGCTACATCGGCGGCGAAGGTCATAACCTACAAGAGCACAGTGTTGTTCTTATCCGCGGTGGTCGTGTAAAAGATCTACCAGGTGTACGTTATCACACTGTTCGCGGTGCACTAGATTGCGCAGGCGTTAAAGACCGTAAGCAAGGTCGCTCTAAATACGGTGCTAAGAAGCCTAAAGTTTAATAACTAAACGTTATTGAATAAGCTTTTTGCACTACCCAATAACTGTGCATGGGTTTGGTGTCAGTAGTCACATTACTTTTATATAAGTCGTGTATGCTCGAAACATACCACCATGCAGTAAGGCTAACTGATAACTTGCTATTTTTTATTAAGAAACATAGTTGATGTTATGAATGTTAGACACTCCTGAAGACAAGGAAATTTATTATGCCAAGACGTCGCGTCGTTGCTGCCCGTGAGATCCTACCGGATCCTAAGTTTGGTAGCCAAACTGTTGCAAAATTCATCAACCATGTAATGAGTGATGGTAAAAAATCTACTGCTGAGCGTATCGTTTATGGTGCACTTGAGACAGTAAGTGAGAAGCGTAAAGTTGAAGATCCAGTATCTTTCTTCGAAGAAGTGCTTGAAAATGTACGCCCAATGGTAGAAGTAAAAGCTCGCCGCGTCGGCGGTGCAACCTATCAAGTACCAATGGAAGTACGCCCCTCCCGTCGTACTGCCTTGGCTATGCGTTGGTTAGCTGAAGCTGCTGCTAAGCGTTCTGAAAAATCAATGGCTTTGCGTTTAGCTGGCGAATTGAATGACGCCGCTGATGGTAAAGGCGCTGCTATGAAGAAGCGTGACGAAGTTCACCGCATGGCAGATGCCAACAAAGCATTCTCGCATTACCGTTTCTAAGCTACTTTTTAACAGTAGCTTGAGACTAATGGTTTAGGCCAACTAGTCTTACATTGTTGTTTATTCTATTGATTGCCGCCATCATTTATCCAGTTGTATAGTAAGTTCATTTATTAACTGAGATGGCGGAAATCTATCAAGATGTTTCTTTTGAAAATAAAATTTTTATTAGAGAGCATCCCGAATTTGATGCCACACTATTCTTAGTATTTGCTCTGTTTTTGTCCGCATTAGGCTCAATAATCAGTAAGTAATATTACGAAGCTGAACGCTTTGTCATAGAGTATGAGGTAGAGACACAATACATTATTATATACACGACTTTTCCTAGGAAAACACTATGGCTCGTAAAACTCCCCTAAAACGCTATCGCAATATTGGTATCTCAGCGCATATCGATGCTGGTAAGACAACCACTACTGAGCGTGTTTTATTCTATACCGGTGTTAGCCACAAAATTGGCGAAGTACATGATGGCGCAGCCACCATGGACTGGATGGAGCAAGAACAAGAGCGTGGTATTACTATTACCTCAGCCGCAACAACTTGTTTTTGGTCAGGTATGGCCAAGCAGTTTGACGAACACCGTATTAACATCATCGATACCCCAGGTCACGTTGACTTCACGATCGAAGTTGAACGTTCTATGCGTGTACTTGATGGCGCTTGCATGGTTTACTGTGCAGTAGGCGGCGTTCAGCCACAGTCTGAGACCGTATGGCGTCAGGCAAACAAATATAAAGTACCACGTCTTGCATTTGTAAACAAAATGGATCGTGTTGGTGCTGATTTCTATCGTGTTATTGAACAGATCAAAACTCGTTTGGGTGGTAACCCGGTACCATTGGTTATCCCAATTGGTAAAGAAGATGACTTCGAAGGTGTTGTTGACCTAGTTACTATGAAAGCCATCTATTGGGATGAAGCGTCTCAAGGTATGAACTACGAAGAGCGTGATATCCCAACTGAACTACAAGACAAAGCGGACGAGTACCGTGAACATCTTGTAGAAAGCGCTGCTGAAGCCAACGAAGAGTTGATGAACGAATATCTAGAAAACGGTGAATTGAGCGTAGAGCAAATTCATACCGCTATTCGTCAGTTGACTATCGATAACGAAATCATCCCACTTCTTTGTGGTACTGCCTTTAAAAACAAAGGTGTACAGAAGATGTTGGATGCTGTTATTCAGTATCTACCAGCACCAATCGACGTACCTGCTATTAAAGGTATTCTTGATGACAAAGACGAAAGCGAAGGCAGCCGTGAAGCATCAGATGAAGCACCTTTCTCAGCACTAGCATTCAAAATCATGAATGACAAATTCGTTGGTAACTTAACCTTCGTACGTGTTTATTCTGGTGTGATGAAGCAGGGTAGCAGTGTTTATAACCCAGTTAAAATGAAGCGTGAGCGTGTTGGCCGTATCGTACAGATGATGGCAAACTCTCAAGAAGAGCTTCCAGAAATCCGTACTGGTGATATCGCAGCTCTAGTCGGCATGAAAGATGTGACTACTGGTGATACGCTATGTGATGAGCAAAACGTGATCACACTTGAGCGTATGGAATTCCCAGATCCAGTTATCTCTCTAGCAGTTGAGCCAAAGACCAAAGCTGACCAAGAAAAAATGTCAATCGCGCTTGGCCGTTTGGCAAAAGAAGATCCTTCGTTCCGTGTACACACTGACGAAGAATCTGGCCAGACGATCATCAGTGGTATGGGTGAGCTACATCTAGAGATTCTAGTTGACCGTATGAAGCGTGAGTTCAACGTTGAAGCAAACATCGGTGCGCCGCAGGTTGCTTATCGTGAGACGATTCGTAACACGGTTGAACAAGAAGGTAAATTTGTACGTCAGACTGGTGGTCGTGGTAAGTTCGGTCATGTTTGGCTACGTCTTGAACCACTTGATCCAGCTGGTGACACTGAATACGAATTCGCTGAAGAAGTTGTTGGTGGTACAGTACCAAAAGAATTCCACGGTGCCGTTGATAAAGGTATCCAAGAGCGCATGAAAAACGGCGTACTTGCTGGTTACCCAGTAGTTGGCGTAAAAGCGACCTTGTATGATGGTTCTTACCATGACGTCGATTCTGATGAATTGTCGTTCAAAATGGCAGGTTCTATGGCCTTTAGAAAAGGTTTCATGGCAGCTGACCCAGCTCTACTTGAGCCAGTAATGAAAGTAGAAGTTGAAACGCCTGAAGATTACATGGGCGACATCATGGGCGATCTTAACCGTCGTCGTGGTTTGGTACAGGGTATGGAAGATCTACCTGGCGGTACTAAACAGATTCGTGCTGAAGTACCATTAGCGGAAATGTTTGGCTATGCCACTCAAATGCGCTCTATGTCACAAGGCCGTGCAACTTACTCTATGGAATTTCAAAAGTACGCTGAAATTCCAAAATCAGTTGCTGCTGAGATCATCTCTAAGTTCAACTCTAAAGATGATGACGAGTAAATAAAGCTTACTGAAGGTGACAATATAGAGTATATCTGTGTATTGTCACTAAAGAATAGACCAATAACTTGTTAAAAGACTTGTTATTGGTCGCAATTTTCTTATAATATCTGCACATTAGTATGTGCACCCTTTTAACAATTATCTTAATGTGGTCAAGAACACCTCAATTATCATATTTATATGAGTTGAGCCTTGGACCCCAAAAAAAGAGGAAATACCCATGGCAAAGGCCAAGTTTGAACGTAACAAGCCACACGTCAACGTCGGAACCATCGG